>CADCTB010000211.1 GCA_902805665.1 uncultured Acidimicrobiales bacterium | reverse complement strand
TTACGGAGTGGGGGTCGTCCCGGGGAAGGCGGTCCTGGCGGAACGGGTTCGTTCCAGGTGTTCAATTCGACCGGCGACTTCGTCACGACCTGAAGGGTTTTCAGCCTGGCGTTCGGCGGCAGAGTGATCTGCGCCACATGTGCACCAGCCGGGAGCACGCGAGGGATACGTCCTGGTCAGGGCCTATGTAGACGGTGAGTCGGCCTGTAGGCGGGGTTCTGTACGTCGCCCGGAGGCGGCGCGGTGGCCATCCATCTATGCGGCCTACCTGGGGACTGTGCCTCCGAGGAGGCACTGGACGGGCACCCGTCCCCTGTTCGGCCTTGCTCCGGGTGGGGTTTGCCGAGCCGCCCGGGTCACCCCGGGCGCTGGTGCGCTCTTGCCGCACCGTTTCACCCTTGCCTGTGCTCCGCTGTTCAGTGAACATCGGGGCCATCGGCGGTCTGTTTTCTGTGGCACTTTCCTGCGGGTCGCCCCGACTGGCCGCTAGCCAGCACCCTGCCCTGTGGAGCCCCGACCTTCCTCGACCCGGTCACTGCCGAGCCGCGGCCACCCGGCCGACTCACCGTCGCTCCATTCTCGCGCACCCAGCAAACGTTCGGGCACGGGCCCGGACCAGGGAAAATGGAGGTCGTTGCCGCGACGGAGAGGCGATGCAATGATCCCGTCATGAAACCGTCGCTGCGCACCTTTGTCCTGGCCACCCTTCCCGCGGTTCTGGCTGTTCCGATGTGGGCCACTGCCGCTTCCGGGGCGGTATTGACATGTGGTCAGACGATCACCCAGAGCACTGTGCTCGACAACGACCTGAGTGATTGCACCAACAACGGCATCGTCGTGGGCGCTGACAACATCACCCTCGACCTGAACGGCCACACGGTCGCGGGAACGCCGGCAAGCGGTGACCAGGGCGGGGTCGTGCTGGTGGGCCGCACCGGTGTGACGGTGCGAAATGGCACCGTCCGCAACTTCGATGTGGGTGTCGTCATCGAGGGCGGCTCGGGCAACACGGTGGAGGGCATCAACGCCCTCGACAACATCTCCTTCTCGGGGACGACGAACCGCGGTGGCGACGGCATCGCCATCCTGTCCTCCCGCAACAACAACATCCTGAGGAACAACACCGTGAACAACGGCCCGTTCTCCGGGATCGGCATCTACAGCGATGTCGACAGTGCCCACCCTCGGGCCACCGGCGGAGTCTCCAGTGGAAACGTCGTCGACGGCAACGTGGTTCAGGGCAACATCCAGGGCCGGACGCCCAACAACGTCGTCAACAACGACAACATCGGGATCCGGCTGGAGCCGGGCAACACGGGGAACTTCATCCTGAACAACCGCGTCACCGGGAACGGCCTCGACGGCATCACCCTGTTCCAGCGCAACACCTTCACGGTCGTCCGGGGCAACATCTCCACGGAGAACGGCTTCTACCGCCAGACGGCACGGCGGGGCAACGGCATCGGCCTGCAGATCGGCGGTGCCAACGACAACATCGTCGAGTACAACATCGCCACCCGAAACGCCGACAACGGCATCTCGGTCCGGAACGGATCACTGAGGAACGTGGTCCGCAACAACACCGCCGTGTACAACGCGGTGCTGCCGCCGGCATCGACGAACTTCGGCCCCACCTTCGACCTGCTGGACAACAACCCCAACTGTGACGCCAACGTCTGGCAGGACAACCGCTACATCACCGCCTTCCCGCCCTGCGCAGGGGACACGGCCTAGCCGCAGGTCAGAAGTCGAGCGCGGACAGCTCGGGGATCCATCCCCGGGCCCGGCGACACGCCTCGCGCCAGCGATCGCGGTCGGTCTCGTCGACCGGCTCGACGGTGGCGCGGGGCGACCACGCGGCGGCCACATCGTCCTCGTCCGCCCAGATGCCCACAGCCATCCCGGCCAGGAACGCCGCTCCCAACGTGGTGGCCTCCAGTACCGGGGAGACCTCTACGGGTCGTTGGCACGCATCGGCCAGCGCCTGCACGAACAGCCCGTTGGCGCTCATCCCGCCGTCGACCCGCAGGGTCGGGATCTCGCAGGCACCGTCGGCCTCGGCCGCCTCGAGCAGGTCGGCGCCCCGGTGGGCGACGCCCTCCAGCACCGCCCGGACCACCTCGGCCCGACCCGTGCCCCCCGTGAGGCCGAGCAGCGTGCCGCGGGCGCCGAAGTCCCACGCGGGCGTGGCCAGTCCGAGGAGGGCGGGCACGAACCACACGTCGCCGGTGGTGTCGCAGGCCGACGCGACGGCCTCGGACTCGGCCGCGTCTCGAATGACGCCGAGATCGTCGCGCAGCCACTCGACCGCCTGGCCCGCGGTGAGCATGAACGCCTCGATGCCCCAGGTGATCCGCCCGCCCCGGCGCCAGGCGACGATCGGGAAGGTGCCCTGCGACCCCCGCTGCTCGCATTCCGGCCGGACGGGGCCCAGGCACAGGTCGAGCATGCCCCCGGTCCCGAACGTCATCTTGGCCATGCCGGGCCGGGTGCAGCCCTGCCCGATCAGCGACGCCTGCTGGTCGCCGGCCATCCCGGCGATGGGCGGTGTGCCGGGGAGAGCCGTGGCCGGGCCGACGATCCCGGAGGAGTCGACGATCCGCGGCAGCACCGAGGTCGGGATGCGCAGCGCGTCGACCACGGACGTGTCCCAGCCCGACCCGTCGAGTCGCATCAGGCCGGTCACGCCGGCGTTGGACAGGTCGGTGACGTGGAGGGCACCGGCGGAGAGCGTCCAGGCGACCCAGGTGTCGACGGTGCCGAAGCACAGGTCCCGGGTTCGGTCGGGGTCGGCCGTGTCGAGCAGGAAGGCCAGCTTGGTGGCCGAGCTGCTGGGCGAGAAGCGCAGGCCCTGGGCCTGGTACGCAAGGCACATCATGACGGTGCGCTGGTCCTGCCAGCCGATCCCCGGCCCGACCGGCTCGCCGGTCTGACGGTCCCACACGATGGTGGTCGCGCGCTGGTTGGTGATGCCGACCGCGTCGACCGGGCCTGCTTCGGCCAGCGCGGCCCGGGAGACCTCGAGGACCGCTTCCGCCAGGGCCGAGGCGTCGAGCTCCACGAAGCCGGGCGAAGGCGTGGAGGGGAGCACCGTGCGGCGGTGGGTGTGGGTGACCGACGCGTCGGCAGTGACGATCGAGGCTCGGACGCTGCTCGTCCCGACGTCGATCACCAGCAGGCTCATGCCGAGCGCCCCGATCGCCTCACTGCGAGGTAGCCACCGACGATCCCCATGGATGCCGCCATGAGCGCGTGGAAGACCACATAGACCACATCGGCCACTTCGTTGCCCCGTGCGACATCGACGATAGTGAGCAGAGCGATAAGGACCACGTACGCCAGGAGTGCGGCGAGCGCGCCGTGCGTTAGTGGTGACTCCGGCTGGTGACGACCCGCGGCACGCCCCCCGGCCACCCACGCACCCAGCACGACCAGGTAGAGGAGGAGGTTCACGTCACTGTCGGTGAGCCACTCGACGATTTGGTAGACGACGATCGCCGCCCCAGCGACCAGGATCGCCAGCTGGGCTCCGGCCACAACGGCACGCCGGTCGACCTTCACGGCCGGTCGCGAGGGGAGAGCACGCGGCAAGTATCGCCGTCGACAGTCACATTCACGTGGCCGCCAGCCGTTCCGCCTCGGCCCCCGCCCGGTAGGCCTGGACCTGGGCGTCGACCTCGGCGCCGTTCCAGCCCAGCTCGCCGGCCACGAGGCGGGCGACGTCGGCCGCCGCGGCCGTGGAGGCGTCACGGGCCAGGATCAGTGACCGGGTGCGGCGGGACAGCACGTCGTCGAGGGTACGGGCCATCTCGTAGCGGGCGGCGTAGACAGCCTCCGCCCGTAGGTAGGGGAGCGTGGGCACCAGCGGCTCGCCGAGCGTCGGGTCGGCGGCGGTCATCGCTTCGATCACCCTGGCCTCCGAGCCGTAGCGGCCGGCCAGGTGGTCACCGGCGCCGCCGCCGCCCGCCGCCGCCCCTCGCAGCGCCAGGGTTGCCGTCGGTGACGGTCTGTGCGGCCGGCCGAGCGCGACCTCCACCGCGTCGACCGTGTCGGCGGCCATGGCCCGGTAGGTGGTGAGCTTGCCCCCGGCGATGCGGACCAGGCCGTCGGGGCCACGGGTCACCCGGTGGCGGCGCGACAGGTCGGCGCTGCGCTGATTGGGAGCTCCGGACACGAGCGGGCGCAGCCCGGCCCAGGTGCCCACCACGTCGCCCGGCGTGAGCTTCGTGGTCAGAGCGGCGTTCACAGCGTCGAGCAGGTAGGCGATGTCCTCGGCCGTGCACGTCGGGTGGTCGAGCGGTCCGTCGTAGTCGGTGTCGGTGGTGCCGACGTAGGTGCGGCCGGTGGTCGGCCAAGGGACGACGAAGATCGTCCGGCCGTCGGAGGGGACGGTGAGCACCAGGGCCACGTCGGTCTGGATGAGGCCGGCGGGGACGGTGACGTGCACCCCCTTGGCCGGTCGGATGGTGGCCGGACCGCTGCCGGTCAGGGCGTCGGCCCACACGCCGGCGGCGTTGACCACCACGGAGGCTCGGACCTCCATCTCCTCCCCGTCGGCCCGGACGGAGGCGCCCGCGACCCGCCCGTCCGCCCGGTGCAGCAGTTCGGTCACCGGAACGTGGTTGGCGGCGACGGCCCGGTGGTCCAGCACGGCCGTCCGCACGACGGCCAGCGTGAGCCGGGCGTCGTCGGCCTGGGCGTCGAGGAACAGGTGGGCGCCGACCAGCCCGTCGGTGCGCAGCGACGGCGTACGGGCGAGGGCGTCTCGAGTGGACAGACGCCGGTGCAGCCGGCCGATGCGGAAGCCGCCCACCAGGTCGTAGAGCCACAGGGCGGAGGAGACTCCTCGCATGCGGGCCCGGCTTCCATAGGACGGGTACAGGAACGGAACGGGCGTGACGAGGTGAGGGGCGTTCCGGAGCAGCCGCTGCCGTTCGGCGAGGGCCTGGGACACCAGCCGGTAGTCGCCCTGGCTGAGGTACCGGAGGCCGCCGTGGACGAGCTTGGAGGATCGCGACGAGGTCCCGGCTCCGAAGTCGTCGCGCTCGACCAGTGCGGTGCGCATCCCCCGTGCGGCGGCGTCGAGAGCCACCCCCGCCCCGGTGATCCCCCCGCCGATCACGAGCACGTCGAACGACTCGGCGCGCAGGCGCTCGATGGCGGTACCGCGATCGAACGCCGTCACGGCGGTCCCGTCAGGCCACCTCGCGGTGGGCTGTCGTTGTCACCGGGGCATCCTAGGGGTCTGCGGCATCGCCCCCCGCTCGCAAAGAAAATGGACTTCGGCAACCTTTCCGTTGGATAATTCAGCTGGTCGGGGCCACTGGTTCAGCGAGAAGCCAGGTTTGGAACCGAGCCGGGAGAGGAAGGTGATACCGCAATGGATCTGTCCTGGCGTCTAAGAGGCGCGTGCCGCGGGCTGGACCCCGAGATCTTCTATGCCGGGTCCGAAGAGGACGCCGGTGTGGAGCGGGCGAAGCAAGTCTGTAACACGTGCGTAGTGCAACAGCAGTGCCTGGAATTCGCGCTGGCGAACCGCGAGTCCGAGGGCATCTGGGGCGGTGCCACCGAGAAGGAACGGCGGCGCATCCTCCGCCAGCGCCGCAAGACCGCCGCAGCCTGATCCATCACCGGGCGGAAGCGGGTTCGGGACCGCTACCGTTCCGCGCCGTGACCCTGTCTGATCTCGGAGGCTGGCCGGCCGTCCTGGGCCCGCTGACCGCGGGCCGCGACCTGAGCGCGGCCGAGGTGACCGCGGCCATCACCGAAATCCTCCAGGGCGCGGCCACACCGGCCCAGATCGCCGCGTTCGCAGTGGGCCTGCGCATGAAGGGCGAGACGGTCGAGGAGATGTCGGCCCTTCTCGACGCCATGCGGGCCTTCGGCGAGCCGGTGGAGCTGGCGGCCGGCACCGATGCCGTCGACACCTGCGGCACGGGCGGCGACCGGGCGTGCACGATCAACGCATCCACCGTGGCCGCGCTCGTCGTCGCCGGGGCCGGCGCCAAGGTGTGCAAGCACGGCAACCGGTCGCAGACGTCGCAGTGCGGGTCGGCCGACCTGCTCGAGGCCCTCGGCGTGACCATCGACCTGGCCCCCGAGGCGGTGGCCGGCTGCGTCGACCGGGTGGGGATGGGGTTCTGCTTCGCCCCCCGATACCACCCGGCGTTCCGCCACGTCGGTCCCGTCCGCCGGGAGCTCGGCGTGCCGACGGTGTTCAACTTCCTGGGGCCGGTGGCCAATCCGGCTCGGGTGCGGCGGCAGGTCCTCGGGGTCAGCGACCCCGCCATGGCCGGGAAGCTCCTCGGAGTCCTGCAGGCCCAGGGGGCCGAGCGGGCCATGGTGGTCTACGGCCACGACGGCCTCGACGAGCTGTCGACGATCACCACGTCGACGGTCCTGGAGCTGCGTGACGGCGATCTACGGACCTACGACGTTGATCCCGCCGCTCTCGGGCTCAAGCCCGCGACGCTGGACGAGCTCCGAGGTGCCGACCCGGCTACCAATGCCGACCTGGCCCGCCGCATCCTCGACGGTGAGCCCGGCCCTCGCAGGGAGTTCGTCCTGCTGAACGCGGCAGCCGGTCTCGTCGCCGCAGGTGTGGCCGACGACCTCTCTGAGGGCTTGGCCGCGGCCACGTCCTCTGTCGACGACGGTCGCGCCGCAGGGGTGCTCGACGGCCTGGTGGCGGTGTCCACCGAAGCCTGAGCCGCACCGCTCAGCAGCTCCGCGCGACCGTCACCTCCACGCACTGGTCACGACCGGTGCCACCGTCGCCGATGTCGTTGCCGCCCTGGCCGAAGATGGCGTCGCTCCCGGCTCCTCCGAAGATCTTGTCGTTGCCGGGATTGCCGAAGATCTGATCGGAGCCGCCCATGCCCAGGATGCGGTCGTTGCCGCCCATCCCCAGGATCTGGTCGCCTTCCTCCGACCCGCAGATGATGTCGTCACCAGGGGTGCCGATGATGCGACCGCTGCCGTAGATCGTGCAGAGTGGCTGCCAGTCACACCGCTGGTCGACCGCCGGGTGGTTCGTCACCCGGACGATGTCGTTGTCGCCGGTCACCGCGCTCATCTGGTACACCTCGCCGAAGTTGTTGGCGCCGCGGCCGCTGTTCCACACGATCCTGGAGCCGTCGGGCGACCAGGCCGGGAAGATGTCGAAGCTGCCCTGAACCGGTCCGGTGTTGTGCGTCAGGCGAACGACGTTGGAGCCGTTGGCGTTCATCCGGTAGATCTCCTCGCCCAGAGGGTCGTCCCGGCGGCTGTGGAAGGCGATCATGCTCCCGTCCGGAGACCACGACGGCCAGGAGTCCTCACCCGGTGAGTTGGTGATGTCGACGATGCCGGAGCCGTCCGGGTTCATCAGGTGCACGTCGGCGGTGGGGTCCACCTGCCGGCTGTTGAAGGCGATCTTGTCGCCGTTGGGCGACCACGCCGGCAGGGAGTCCTCGGCCGGGTGGTTCGTGAGGCGGGTGTCGTTGGCGCCGTTGACGTCGATCCGGTAGACCTCGAAGGATCCGTGCCGCGTCGTCTGGTAGACGATCTGGTCTCCGCCGGGACTGAAATTGCCGGCGCCGTTGCCGTGGCCGCCCGCCGGGCTGAACGTGAGGCGGCGGACGTTGCTGCCGTCGGCGTCCATCAGGTACAGCTCGTTGAACCCGTCGCGGTTGCTCTCGAACACGATGGTCCTGCCGTCGGGGGAGTACCTCGGCCTCTGGTCGCTGGCCGGGTGGTTGGTGAGGTTCGTCGGCTCCAGCTCGGTGCCGTCGGGGTTGAAGGTGTAGATCTCGTTGTTGCCGTCGCGGTTCGTCTGGCAGGCGATCACGCCGTTGATCCCCGGGAAGGCGGCCTGGGCGGCCGGCGCGCCCCACACCAGGCCCGAGCCGACGACGGCAACCGACGAGCCGATCAAGGCCAGCCTGCGGCCCAGCGACGTCTTTGCGTCCTTCATGTGTCCCCCTGCCTCCCGCGAGGCGCAATCGGCCGCCGGCTTCCGAACTCGCAACATGTTGACCCCCGATGGCGGCAGCCGCAATGGATGTCGTATGCATGTACTGCGAGTCAGGAGGTGCGCACCTTGGCCTTCACCGGTTCGAACCGGGGCAGGCGGGGCACGGGGAAGCTCCACGGTCCCTCGCAGTGCAGCACGCGGACCGATCTGGCCTCGGCCTCCAGCCACGACGCCACGCACGACAGCTCGTCGACCAGGTGGCGGGGGAGCGGCCGCCCAGGGTCCGCGTCGTCGTCCTCGGTGTCGCCGTCGAGAAGTGACAACTGCCCCACGTCGCCCGACAGGCGGCCGCCGGTGAGCACGACCCGGCGGGTCGCCGAGGCGCCGGCTACCGCGCCGGGATCGGCCAGCACTTCAAGCTCCATCCGGCCGGCCTGGCGGAGGGCATCGAGCTGGCGCTGGCGGGTGAGGGCGCGAGCCAGCGCCGCCGCCCTGTCGCGCATGTCGGCCGCCTCTTCGTAGCGGTCGGCCGCGGCCAGGGCGGCCATGCGCGCCCGGAGCGGCTCCAGCAGGAGCGAGGGGTCGCCGGTGAGGCCCCGGACCAGGCGGTCGACGATCCGGCTGTACTCGGCCTGCGAGACCGCGCCCGCGCACGGGCAGGCGGCGACGCCGAGCTGGGCCGGTGCACACGGCCCGGGAAGCGGGATCCTGGGCACCCGGGCCGTGCACCGGCGGATGGGAAGGGCCGACTCGATCGCGTCGGCCACCAGCCGGGCGGTGCGCGTCGACCCCAACGGACCGAGGTACAGGCATCCGTCGCCGGCCCTCGGTGCCCGGACGACCGAGAGCCGGGGGTAGGCCTCGTCGAGGGTCAGCTTGAGGTAGGCATACCGGCTCCACAGCTTCGACCGGTGGTTGAACGGCGGCTGGTGCCGGTGGATCAGCCGGACCTCGAGAACGGCGGCCTCGAGCGTGCCTGCGCACACCACATGGTCGATGGCTTGGGTCTCCCGCAGCAGTTGGGAGATCTTGCGGCGGTCGTCGCCCCCGAAGTACGAGCGCACCCGAGCCCGCAGGTTGGTGGCCTTGCCGACGTAGAGCACCCGCCCGCCCAGGCCTCGGAAGAGGTAGACACCCGGTCGCCGCGGGAGGCCCGAGGTGAGCCGGAGCTTGCCCATCTGGGGATGGGCCCGGATGGTGGGCAGCTCGTAGAGGTCGTCGAGGCCGAGGACGCCCAGGCTGCCGGCCCGCTCCAGCAGGGCGTGGAGGAGGTCGCCCGTAGCCAGGGCGTCGGCCAGCGCCCGGTGCGAGGGGCGGTGGGGCAGCCGCAGCCGTTCGGCCAGGGTGCCGAGCTGGCAGTTGGGCACCTCGTCGCGGACCAGCCTCCGGGCCAGGGCGCAGGTGTCGACGAACCGATTGGGCAACGGCGCCCGACCGGAGGAGACCAGGGCGGCCTGCAGGAAGCGCATGTCGAACCGGACGTTGTGGCCCACGATCACCGCGGAGCCGATGAACTCGACGAACGACGGCAGCACCGCCTCGATCCACGGCGCCGGGAGCACCATGGCCTCGGTTATCCCGGTGAGGACCGTGATCTCCGGGGGGATGCCCACGCCGGGATTGACCAGCGTCTGGAAGGTGCCGAGGCACTCGCCGCCCCGCAGCTTGATGGCGCCCACCTCGGTGATGGCCGACTGGGGTGGCGCGGCGCCGGTGGTCTCGAGGTCGAGGACACAGAAGGTGACCTGATGGAGTGGCACACCGAGGTCGTCGAAACTGCGCTGCACCGTGGGGACCCTAGGCGAACGTATGTTCGTGCCGCAAGGACCCGTTCGGCGGCGGACCGGGCAGTAGAGTGGCACGCCGTGGCCACCGCCCGCTACCGCTGCGCCGCTTGCGGCAACCTGACCCGCTTCGACGTCACCGTCACCCGCCGCACCCGTGCTTTCCACCACTACTCCCTGGGCGGGGATCTGGCCGTCGAGGACGAGGAAGTGCTGGCCGAGACGGTGGAGGACGTTGCCTGCCGGTGGTGCGGGTCGTCGCGCGGCATTGAGACGCTCGACCCGGCTCCCCAGCGAACGGACACCTGACGCCGGCGCTCGACAAGCTCCTCCGGCCGGCGCTCGAGGCCGCGGTCGCGGTCGCTCGCGCCGGTGAGGAGGACATTCCGGTGGTGCCCGCGCCGGTGGCCCTGCGCCCCTTCCTCCACTTCGCCAGGCTGCCGGTGCGGGCGGTGGTCGCCGCCCGCCGGGCGGTGGACGCCGACGACGAGTTCCGAGGCCGCGTGGCCGAGGCGGTCTCCGAGGGCGATGTGGGGCGGGCCGGTTGGCTCTGGCTGACCCGGCCGCCGGGATGGGAGGCCGAGCTCGAGTCGCTGGCGTCCGGTGTCGCCGAGGCGGGCGAGGCGGCGGCCGACCGGCGGGCCGAGAACGAGGCCCGTCGACGCCTGGCCGGGGCCGAGGCCGCCACCCAGCGGGCGGAGGCGGCGGTTACCGCCGCCCAGGCTGAGGCCTCCCGGGCCACGGCGGCGCTGTCCGAGGAGCGGCGAGCCCGGCGCGCGGTCACCCAGGAGGCCGAGGATCTGAGCCGCCGCCTCGAGCAGGCAACCGGCGAACGCGACCGGGCCCGGGGAGAGCGGGACAGGGCACGGGAGGAGGCCGGCCGGGCCCAGCGCAAGGCGTCGGAGCTGAAGGAGGCGCTGGAGGAGCTGCGCCGGACGCCGCCTCCGGCGCCCGAACCGGTTGCTCCGCCACCGGTGACCCCGGACGCCGGGCCGGCCGCCGAGGACGTGCAGCGCGCTGCGGGCGCCCTGCTCCAGGCCTCGGGTGCGGCGGCTGGAATGGCTACGTCACTCCGACAGGCCGCCGTGGCCCTGGGCGCCGAGCTCCCACAACCGGAGCGTCCGCCGGCGCGGCCGGAGCAGGCGGGCCCGTCGCCGCGCCGTGAGCGTGCGCCCCGTCCGCCCCGCCGGGTGCCGGCGGCCCTCCCGCCCGGGGTGCTCGACGACTCGGTGGAGGCCGCGGACCATCTCTTCCGTGTCCCTGGGATGACGGTGCTGGTCGACGGCTACAACGCGTCTCAGCTCGGGTGGTTCGAGCTGCCGATCGCCGAGCAGCGGCGGCGCCTGGTCGACGCCCTGACCGAGCTGGCCATCCGTACCGGCGCCGACATCTCCGTCGTGTTCGACGGCGCCGACCCGGTGGGGCCGGCGGTCGTGCCTACCACGGCCAGGCTGGTGAAGGTGAGCTTCTCGGCGCCCGATGTGGAGGCGGACGACGTGGTGCTGGCCCGTGTCGCCGACCTCGATCCCGCCCGCCCCGTCGTGGTGGCGTCGAGTGACCGGCGGGTTCGCGACGGTTCCGCGGCCCTGGGGGCGAACGTGATCTCCTCCGCCCAGCTCCTCGCCGCGCTCCGCCGCTGACGAAACAATCTGTTCATGGAAAACCGGTCCATGGCCGCTGACGCAGGCGGATCCCGGCGGTAGGTTCCAGGGCGGAGGCCGAGGGTCTCGACGTCACCCAGCGCGCTGAGGCGGCGTACGCCTACGGCGACTTCGGCTCCATGGGAAGGCTCGGATCGTGAAACTGGTCACCGCCATCATCAAGCCCTTCAAGCTCGACGACGTGAAGGAGGCGCTCCGGACCCTCGGGGTCGCCGGCATGACCGTGTCGGAGGTCCAGGGCTTCGGCCGCCAGCGCGGCCACACCGAGGTGTACCGCGGCACCGAGTACACGGTGGACTTCGTGCCCAAGGTCCGACTCGAGATCCTCACCGACGACTCGGAGGCCCAGGAGGTGGCCCGCACCATCGTGGAGGCGGCCCGCACGGACAAGATCGGCGACGGCAAGGTGTGGCTGGTCCCCGTGGAGGACGTCATCCGCATCCGGACCGGGGAGATGGGCCACGACGCCCTCTGAGCCGTCGTCCGCAGACCTCGCGTGGGAGCGCCTGGTCGCCGTCCGTGGCGACCCCGACCTGCGCGGGTTTCGGTTCTGCGAGGCCTACTCCGAAGCGGCCGACGCCTGGCTGACCGCGCTCTTCTCGGCCGCGGCCACCGGGCTGGCCGCCGAAGGGCTGACCCTCGTGGCAGTCGGCGGCTACGGGCGCGGGGAGCTGTGCCCCGGTAGCGACCTCGACCTGATCCTGCTCCATCGGGGCGCCCGGCGGGACCGGGCCGACCTGTCCCGCCTCGCCGAGCGGCTCTGGTACCCAATCTGGGACCGGGGGGTGAAGCTGGGGCACGCGGTCCGCACGGTCAAGGAGGCCGTCGGGCTGGCCGGCACCGACCTGAACACCGCCACATCGCAGCTCGACACCCGCCTCCTCGTCGGCGACCCCGAGCTGGCCGACGAGCTGGCCCGGCGGGCGACCGACCAGTGGCGGGCCACCGCCGCCCGATGGCTCGGCGCGCTGCGGGAGTCGGTGGCCGAGCGCCACGAGCGCGCCGGCGAGGTGGCCTTCCTCCTGGAACCGGACATCAAGGAGGGGAGGGGCGGCCTCCGCGACGTCCACGCCCTCCGCTGGGCCGAGGCGGCGAGGCG
>CADCTB010000210.1:33325-40417 GCA_902805665.1 uncultured Acidimicrobiales bacterium | reverse complement strand
TCGTCGAGGTCCTCGGCCTCGTCGAGCTCGGTGTGGCTACGCCTCGAGGCATGGGCGCGCACGCCACGCAAGCGGCTCGTCCAGTCGCCACCATCCTCCAGCACGTCGGCGAAGTCGCTGGGGTGGGCGCAGCTCACCATGTAGTACGCCGGGTATCGGTCGGTGGCCTGGTCGACCGCACGCGGAGGTCGACGAGGAGGGCGATCGCCCGCCGGTTGACGTCGGCCAGCCGTTCCGGCGGATAACCCAGCCGCCCGCCCCAGTCCGGGTTGGCCCGCCACGTCGGCGACTCCAGGACGATGCCCACGCCGGCGTCCCGTGCGATGGTGGCGTGCTCCCGGGCGTACCGGCGCAATGTCTCCGTGCCGGCTTTGTCGTCGAGCAGCACGAAGGCGGCGAAGTCGGGCAGGTCGTACCCGTGATGGAAGATGAGGTCGGTCTCCAGACCGGAATCGGTGAGGAAAACGGTCTCGGCGAGCTGCGGAAACTACCGTCGGTGCGGTGGATGTGCGGATCGTCGGCGTGGACCTGCCGGGCCTGAGGTGCGGACCGTACGAGAACATCCACGTCGGCGTGCAGCGCCGGACGGACGTCGTCGACCTGTTCCCGGGCGACGCCAGAGAAGCGGTGTGGGACTTCGAGGTCGAGAGAGCCCCGGCCGACGGCGATCCGCGGGGCCCCTACGTGCAGGGCCGGCGCGGTGAACGGTTCGTCTACCTGAGCTGGGGCACGGTCGACGCAAGCGGCACCTTCGAGATGTTCCGGCGGGCCAAGCTCATGTTGGCGGCGATCGACGCCCAGGTGATCGAGGCCGCCGGCCGACCGGGGCACCGGTTGCAAGCCACCCTCGGCCTGACCGGCGACGATGGTGGACCGCGCTGCGCCGCTGTTCGGCCGCCGGCCGTCAGCTGGACGGCGCCGGCCGCCGGCTAGACCGCGCCCGGCCGCTACGGGCAGCCCGGACCGGTCGGGCGGTCGGGGATGCTCGGGTCGACCACCTCGATGTGGACATGGGGCCAGGCGGGATCTGCCGTCCTCACCTCGTCGACCTGGGACTCGAACGGGAGCTGGGTGGGGCGAGGGGCGATGACGGTGCGGCCCGCCACCACCCGGTTGCCGGGCCGCACCTGCACGCCGTCGATGTGGAGGATCTTGACCTCCCAACCGGGATGGGCATCCGGCTCGATGACGACGTAGTCGTCCGAGTGGTCGCAGTAGAGCACGTACCGGCCGGCCCGCTTGACCCGGCCGGTCACCGGCGAGCGGATCTCGGTGGCCGGGTCGACGACCACGTCGGCCGCTCCATACCTGCCGGTGTCCCGCTCCCGGTCTTCGAGGGTCGTCGCCGCCACGGCCGAGGGGAGGGCGGTCAGCTGGCGGGCGCCGTCGTGGTTCGACTGGTGGAACGCCACCCGCTCGACTCGGGACGACGGATGGGTGAGCGTCACCCCGCCGACGGTCGCGAAGGGCGTCCATGCCTCCTCCGTGACTGCCCGAGGTGGGCGCGTAGTGGTCGTGGTGGCTGCGGTCGTGGACGTGACCGGTCCCGACGTGGCCCGGATCGCCTCACCGGTCCCACACGCCGCCGTCAGAATCATCACGGTTGCGGCGGCCAGGCTGCGGGCCGTCCGGCACGGGGACATGGCCAGCAACGCTACCGAGTGTCCGCCTTCCGGTGTATGCGGTAGTGGAGCACGAGGAACGGCAGCCCGAAGACCCAGAAGGCGTGCTCGGCCCGCAGCTCGCCCCGCTCCACGTGGACGTGGAGCTCCTCGGCGAACCCCGGGACGGCCAGCGCGGTGAGGTCCCGGGTCTCCGCGTCGATGTAGGCCATGTAGTGGCCGGGATGGGGAAGATCGCTCTTCGAGGTCAGGGTCAACCCGCCGTCCGGCCGGGCCACCGGCAGCAGGGTGGCCGTGAAGGTGGCCTGAGGGAGCGGGAAGCCGACGCTCACATACCCACGGTCCTCGTGGCGGTAGGTGGTGTAGATGCCGACGTAGATGGGGGCCTCGGTGTCGGCGAAGGACCTGATCCAGCCCCGGACGTCGGCCACCCCGTCACCGTCCCGGTCGATGGTGTCGATGCGGCTGTGGACGCCGCGCAGCGCCTCCCGCTGGTTCATGGGCACGTTGGCCTGGCCGAGTGGACGGGCGACGACCGTGCGGTACAGCAGGTAGCCCGGCCGGACCCACTGTCGCCAGACGGGCACGATGTCGAGGCGGAACCTGGTCGTGTGCTCGTAGAACTCGCGGACCAGCGGGTCGACGGCGGAGGGATCGAAGTCGGTCCCGGCCAGTAGGTCGAGGGAGGCGACGATCCCGGCATCAGCAGCGTCGCGCTGGTACGTCCCGCCCAGCACCGCGGCCAGGGCCCGCACGTAGTCGATGCCGACGTACCGGGTGCGAGACTCCAGGGGGACGATGAACGGGAGGTCCTCGGCGGTCGCCCGTTCGGCCAGCAGGCTGACCTGCGGGTCGCGGAAGACGGCCGCCGACGTGATCCGGTACCCGGTGACCGTTGCCGCGGCGACGACCGCTCCGGGCACCGCAGGGTCCATCGAGGCCAGCAGCTTGCCCATCGCCGCCCCGAACACCGGGCCGAGCGCCACCTTCTGGGGCCGGAAGCCGAGCAGGCCGGACAGGGCGCCCGCTCCGGCTCCGACCCCCAGGGGACCGAGAAACCGGCCCGCGACCCAGCCGAGCGGCGCCGCCATCGCCCCGCTGGTGAGGATCCGGTGCCAGAGAGCGGGGATCTCGTTGGGCCGCTGGCGGCTGCGGGCGACCGCTTCGGACGCCGAGAGCAGCGCGGCGCCGCCCAGGATCCCGAGGACCCGTTGCCGCCTCCCTCGAGCGGCGGTCAGCGACAGCCCGGCCAGGGCGCCGATGGCCCCGACGAAGGCACCGCCCGAGGGGTTGCGCCCGGCGCCGGCGCTCACGGCCGGCCCTCGGAATGCCCCGAGGCCATTGCCACGTCGTCCGGGGCGTTGTCGTCACGCCCATAGACCTTGTTTCGAGCACACGATCCCGCACGACCTTTACGCCAATGCGCCCTTGGTTTGCCGCCCGCATAGGCAGGGAACGAACGGGTCCTACCCCCAGACAAAGGAGGGAGGCCCGTGTACATCGGATTGGGAACGCTCATTCTGATCATCATCCTCGTCCTACTGCTGACGTAAGGCCGACCGACAGAAAGGCGGCAAAAGCCGTGGACCCCGAAGTAGCGTTTTTCTTCTATTTGGGCGCCGTGCTCTGCTTCGCCCTCGCCGCCGCCGGAGAGGCCTGGCGCTTCGGCGCCCGTGGGCGCAGGGGTCTCGGGCCCCGACTGGCGCTGGTGCCCCTGGGGCTGGCCCTGTGGCTCTTCCCCACCATGTGGACCACCGGGCAGGCTGCGTTCTGATGTGACCGCCGGCGGCGGCGACTGCTCCTAGAAGTCGCCGCCGCCGCCGAAGTCGCCTCCGCCGAAGTCTCCGCCCCCGAAGTCTCCGCCACCCCAGTCTCCACCGCCCCAGTCGCCCCCGCCGTCGCCCCCGCCGTCGTTTCCACCGTCGCCCCCGCCGTGGCCATGGCCGTAGCCGCCCCAGCCGCCGCCGAAGCCGCCGCCGAGGATCTGGCCGAGCATGAGGCCGGTGAGGAGCCCGCTCCCCCCGCCGAACCACCCGCCGCCTCCGTACCAGGGCATGCCGCCGTATCCGACGTACATCGGCTCGCCGCGGTCGTCGATGTCGAGCGCAGGCTCGTCGTGGCGGCCGGGCCGGGTGAGGTTCTCGGGCGGCGGAGGAGGCTCTCGGCCGTCGATTCGGGCCCGGGCCCGGGCCATGGCGTAGCGACCCTCGTCGATGACCCGTTCCACCCGCACCAGGTCGACCTGGTCGTCGGCGTACTCCAGGGCCGCCTGGGCCGACTGGTACCGGGTCACCCCGGCGTCGTAGTCGGGTCGGGCGTCGGGGTGGAGCGTCACGTGGGGCTCGAGCTCCATGACGTCGCTGCCCAGCACCGAGAGCTCGGCCTGCAGCAACTGGCGGTCGGCCTCCATCTCCTTGCGCTCTGTCTGCCGCCGGGTCTTGGTCCGACTCCTCGACCACAGGAAGAGGCCGCCACCACCGATCGCGAGCAGCAGGAGCAGCCCACCGCTCCCTCCGCCTCCGCCCGACCCGCCGTCGTTCGATCCGCCGTTGTTCCCGCTGCTGCCTGAGGCGCCCGAGCGGGGAGCTGCCGAGTTCACCCGGTCGACGAACGTCTCCAGGACGGCTCCGACGCCGTCCCCGGACCGGGCCTGGAACGAGGCGGTGGCCAAGGACTGGGCCTGCCCCTGGGGCAGGACGTTGCTACCCGCACGGAAGCTGGAACCGGCGACGACCGCGTAGGTCCCTCGGAGACCGACGCGCTGGGCGAGGACGGTGGCAAGGCGGTTGACGTCGCCGCCTGCCTCGCCGACCGCGGCCGCAGGGAGGACGGCCACGAAGATCGGGCTGTCGCCCTGGCGGATGCGGGCCCGCAGGCGGTCGACGTCGACATCGCCCGCCCGCTCCGCCCCGCGGTCGACGTACACGGGGTTGCTGCGCAGCGCGTTGGCGGCCGCATCCACGGCGGTGGCCTGAGCGTTCGCCGGGGCCGCGAACAGGGAAAGGAGGAGGACGGGGGCGAAGGCGATCCAAAGTCGGCGCACGCGCCCTGTTTACCCCTTCGCGGGGTCCTTGATGCCGCGCTCAGTGCTCCGTCGCAGGCTCGTCGGTGCCCACCTCGGGCGCGACTTCTGCCCGGCTCTGCCCGCGGGCCCTGCGGGACAGGACGAACAGGGTCACACCGGCGATGCCGAGCAGGATGCCGAAGCCGGCCAGCAGCCGGAAGGCCAAGGCGACCGAGCTCTTCTCGGACAACGGCACGGAAGCCGAGAAGATGTCCTGCTTGTCCGTGTCCGGGCTGCCGTTCCGGGTGTCGGTCCACGCCGCGACGGCGCCACCCGGCAGGGAGGCCACCGAGACGCGGGTGCCGAAGTCGGCCTCCTCGGAGTGGGGCGAGCCCGCCGGGCCCACCCTGCGGTTGGAGGCCTGGGTGCTCAGCCGGAAGGTCGTGGGGAAGGACCCCCCCGAGTCCGACGACGACGAGAGCAGGACGTCGGCCATGGAGCCCCTGCGGTCCAGCGTCCGGTCGTAGTAGACGACGTCGATGCGCCCTCCCGGGGAGACGCTGACCGCCGGCAGGTCCTGGGGCACGCCGTCGCCGACGGCGCCCCGGTTGACCGGCACGGGTACGGTCCACGTCCTGCCGTCGTCGGTGGACCGGCGCAGGAGGATGTCGGAATCGCCCGAGCGGCGATCGGCCCACACGGCCAGCATGTCGCCGTTGTCTCCGATGGCGAAGGACGGGCGGGGGGGCAGATAGACCAGGAAGCGGCCGGGCGGCACGACGTCGGCATCCACGACCCGTCCCGGCTCGTAGCGCACGCCCCGGTCGGGCGAGCGGGCGAGCACCAGGGCGAACGTGCCCTCGTAGGTGCCCGGAAGGTTCTCCCAGTCCACCCGGTCGTCGCCGTAGTCCACGTACAGGACGGCCGGGTTGCCGTCGGGGTCCACCGCCAAGGAGGGGGCGCCGACCCGCATGCGGCCACCGTCGCTCACCTGCGTGGGAGGCGACCACGTACGCCCGCCGTCGTCCGAGCGGCTGACCACGATCGGCAGCCCGGTCTGGGCGAAGCACAGCTCGCACTCGCTGGCCGCCGGGTTGGACTGGACCCACGCGGCGAAGAGGCGCCTGCCCTTGGGGTCGGCGGCCAGGGTCGTCTGGAAGGCGTGGGGGCCGGCGATCCTGGTGGGATCGTCGAAGCTGAGGCCCCCGTCGCCGGACCGCGTCACCCAGAACGAGTCGGGCGTGTTCCCGGGGCCGCTGAGCATGACGAAGGACACGTAGAGCATGCCCTCGTCGTCATAGGTCGCCGCCGGCGCGAACAGCTTGCCGGTGATGCCGGCCGGAGGCTTCAGGGCGACGTCCTGCCAGTTGGCTCCACCGTTGTTGGTGACGTGGACGCCGGCGGTGAAGTCCGGGCGGTCGACGCGGTCGACGACGACCATGTTCGTCGGTTGGATGGGGTTCACCGCCAGGACGGGTGAGTTCCGGGCCACGATCGGGTTGCGGTCCTGGCTCACCAGGACGTCGCCTCCGGGGGCGACCGTGATCTGCCCGACCGTGGAGGAGTCGCCGCCGTCTCCTCCGCAGGCGGCGAGGAGGAACGCCAGGAGGATGGCAGCCACCGCCCCCGGCCTCCTCGTCCTGCTCCGGATCATGCTCCCCCTGGGCGTCCCGCACCGTCAGGGCAGGCTACCGAGCGGCGCGTAAATGCCGCGTAACCGCCGGCTCGTCCGGCCGATGAGTCCCGGCCCTCCGACACGTCGGAACAGGTGGTAGGACTCGCCCGGCATGGGCCACGAACGAGAGGAAGCAGCGATGGCGACGCTCAGCAAGATCATCCCCTGCCTGTGGTTCGACACTCAGGCCGAGGACGCGGCCAACTTCTACACCGGCGTCTTCCCGAACTCCCGGGTGGTCAATGTGAGCCACTACGGCTCCGCCGGCCCCCGTCCCGAAGGCATGGTCATGGTCGTGGACTTCGAGCTCCAAGGACAGCCGTTCGTCGCCCTGAACGGTGGCCCGGAGTTCACCTTCAACGAGGCGGTCTCGTTTCAGGTGAGCTGCGAGTCGCAGGACGAGGTCGACGGCTACTGGACCAAGCTCACCGACGGTGGGCAGGAGATCGCCTGCGGATGGCTCAAGGACCGGTTCGGTCTGGCTTGGCAGATCGTGCCCACCGTCCTCGACGAGCTGGTCCGTGACCCCGACCCGGAGCGGTCCCAGCGGGCGATGAAGGCCATGATGGGCATGACGAAGTTCGACATCGCCGAGTTGCAGCGCGCCGCCGACGGCTGATCAGCAGCGTCCTAGGCGGGGTCCTCGCCGGCCGGCGGCCCTATCCGTGCACGCGCATGGCGCCCGAGCCCTCGGACGCCGTGCCGACCACCGCGGCGGCGTGGCCCGACTCGCGCAGAGCGGCCACCGCCTCCTCGGCCCGCCCGGCCTCGGCTCCGAAGAGCAGCCCGCC
>CADCTB010000210.1:0-33225 GCA_902805665.1 uncultured Acidimicrobiales bacterium | reverse complement strand
CGTGCACGCGCATGGCGCCCGAGCCCTCGGACGCCGTGCCGACCACCGCGGCGGCGTGGCCCGACTCGCGCAGAGCGGCCACCGCCTCCTCGGCCCGCCCGGCCTCGGCTCCGAAGAGCAGCCCGCCCGACGTCTGGGCGTCGGCAAGGATGATGATCACCGAGTCGTCGACCCCGTCGACCTCCATCCGCTCGCCGGCCCAGGCCAGGTTGCGCCGGCTGCCGCCGGGGATCAGGCCGCCGGTGACCAGCTCGGGCACCCCGGGCAGCACCGGGATGGCGGACGCCCGCAGGTCGACGTCGACCCCGGACCCCTCGGCCATGCTGCGCAGGTGGCCGAGGAGGCCGAAGCCGGTGATGTCCGTGGCGCCGGTGGCCCCGGCCTCGAGCGCCCGGGTGGCCGCCTCGCGGTTGAGCCGGATCATGGATGCGACCGCGGCGGCCACCACGTCGTCGGGGGCCCTGCCCGCCTTCATGGCGGTGGCGACGATGCCGGCCCCGAGGGCCTTCGTGAGCACCAGGCTGTCGCCCGGGCGCAGGCCGGCGTTGGTGAGGATGCGGTCGGGGTGGACCTCACCCACCATGGCCAGCCCGAACTTGGGCTCCGGGTCGTCCACCGTGTGGCCGCCGACGGTGATCCACCCGCCCTCCGCCGCGGCTTCCGCTGCGCCCTGCAGGACCTCGAGGAGGATCTCGTTGTTCAGCTCCTCGGTGTTCCATCCCACCAGGTTCAGGCCCAGAATCGGGCGGCCGCCCATGGCGTAGACGTCGCTCACCGAGTTGGCGGCGGCGATCCGGCCCCAGATGCGGGGGTCGTCGTGGATCGGCGTGATGAAGTCGGCGGTGGCCACGAGGGCCCGGTCGTCGTCCAGCCGCCAGACCGCGGCATCGTCGCTCGTGGCCGTGCCCACGAGCAGGTTGGGATGGTTCGGTAGCTCGAGGCGGCGCAGGACCTGCGCCAGCTCGCCGGGGGCGAGCTTGCAGGCTCAGCCTGCGCCGTGGCTGAACTGGGTGAGTCGTCGAGGGGCGGTGGGGGTCACTCCCGTCGAATCTACCGGGGGTGCCGCGGTTACCTGTGCGACGGAGGCTCCTACGCCTTCTGGGCCTGCTTGCGGAGGTAGGTGTAGATCGTGTCGGTCATGCCCTGGACGTTGTGCTTCTTCCGGGCGTGCTCGATCACCTTGGCCTTCAGCTCCTCCTCGGAGTTGGCTCGGAGAACCCAGCCGCAGCCCACGGCTCCTGCCTTTGCGCAACTGTGCTCGTACATCAGCGTCCTTCTCTCATTCTGACCGGTCGGTGCGGAGGCACCGATTCAGCATCGCGCAAGACCAGCTGGTCGGCACGTGGTCAGAGGAACGGGACCGGCTTGAAGGACGTGCCCAGCGAGGCCTTCGACTCGACGCCGATCAGGTCCTCCAGCAGGGTGGCGTAGACCGATCGGAAGTCGGTGGTGAACTTCAGGTCGCCGCTGTCGAGGTCGGTCAGGCTGGGCTCGTCGCCGTAGAAGCCGCCCTTCACGGGTGCGCCGGCCGCGAACACCGGCGCCGCCGTGCCGTGGTCGGTGCCGTTGCTGCCGTTCGCCGCCACCCGCCGGCCGAACTCCGAGTAGGCGACGAGGACGACCCGGGAACCCTGCGCCGATCCCTCGAGGCTCTTGAAGAACGCGCCCACCGCTTCGTCGACGTCGCCCAGAAGCCGGGCGTGGGTCTCCTTCTCGTTGGCGTGGGTGTCGAACCCGCCCAGGCTCACGCCGTAGACCCGGGTCGGCGAGCCGGCCTTGACCAGCCTGGCCACCAGCTCCAGCTGGGGGGTGAGCTGGTTGGCCCCACCGGTGCCCTCGAGCGACGTGGAACCGCTGGCCTCGTCGTTCTGTGGTCGACCGGCGAGCAGATGGGCGATGGCGTCGTCCACCGCGAGCAGGTCCCTGCCGGACTGGGCCACGCGAGCGGCCAGCGGCGAGGCGCCGGTGGAGGGCTGGGCCATGGCGGCGAACGCCGAGCGCACGGAAGGGCCGCCCGGAAGCGTCAGCTCGCCGACGGGCACTGCCGCCCCTGCGGCCTTGTCGCCGCCGAAGATGCGGGGCAGCGAGCCGCCGACCGACACGGCCCGGAGGGGGTCGTTCCCGGTCTGGTCCAGCCAGCGGCCGACCCACCCGGTGACCACCTGGTCGTCCGGCATGGCGCTCTGCCAGATGTCCATCGACCGGAAGTGGCTGCGGTCCGGGTTCGGATAGCCCACACCGCGCACGACGGCCAGGCGCTTGGCGTCCCAGAGGCTCTTGAGCGCCTTCAGGTTCGGGTGCAGCCCGAGCCCGTCTCCCAGAGGGAGCACCTGGTCGGGCTGGTAGCCCAGCGTGGCGCGGCCCCCGAGGTAGCTGCCGTCCTCGTAGGGGATCACGGTGTTCAGCCCGTCGTTGCCGCCGTAGAGGGTGAGCAGGACGAGGATGCCGCCCGCCGCGGAGCCGGTCGACGACGGCTTCGACGCGGTCCGAGGCTCGGAGTCCGACGGCGTGCGGGACAGGACGAGGCCGGCGGCGCCCGCCACGCCGGCTCCCAGTCCACCGAGGACGAACTCACGACGGGTGATGGGCATTCGTCGCCTCCTTCAGGCCAGCACGTACTCGGGGGACACCAGGGCGACGGCGAGCAGCGCCTTGGGGTCGCCGGCCACCTGGGCCAGCCCGGCCGATGTCGACGGCCCCCACCCATCGACCGACAGCAGCCGGGCAACCGCGGCCGGACGATCGGTGACGGGAACCGACGTGATGCTGTCGAGCTTGGCCTTCTGGGCCACCGCCGAGGCGAAGCGCAGGCGGGTGAGGGCGAAGCTGGTGGTCAGCCAGTAGCCGTTCGGCGGCCACCCGCCGACGCTCGGAGGAGCGAAGGGCTGCTGTCCGAGGGCGTCGAGGGTCTGGGGCAGGTTGGTCCCGGTGCCGGCGGCCCGCAGGCCGAGCGCCCGGAGCGTCCCGACCACGTACTCGATCGGTTGCTTGACCAGACCGGTGCGACTGGCCGGCGCCAGGAACTCGGGGTGGAGGAAGATCGCCCGCATGAGCTTGCCGACGTCGAGATCCTTGGCGAAGGCGGGGGTGAGCTGACGTATGACCGGGTCGGTCGCGGCAACAGGACGCACGAAGCCGCTCCAGAGCCGGGACACCACGTACGCGGCGCTGGCCGGCTGGGCGATGGCCATGCGGATGACGTCCTCCCCGCCGAAGTTGCCGGTCTGGCCGAAGACCGTCTTGGCCGCGGAGTCGTGCTGTGCCGGCGTGAGGTTGAAGGCCCCGGTCTGGCGCCGGTACTGCCAGCCGGTGAAGGCCCGGGCCCCTTCCTGGACGTCACCCTCGGTGTAGTTGCCGATCCCGAGGAGGAACAGCTCGAACAGCTCGCGGGCGAAGTTCTCGTTCGGACGCCCCTTGCGATTCTCGTTGGCGTCGAGCCAGATCAGCATGGCCGGGTCCTTGGCCACCGCCTGGGCGAGAGTCTCGAAGTTGCCGGTCCCCAGGGCCCGGAAGATCTCGTTCTGCCGGTACATGAGCGCCGGCTCCTTGACCTTCTGCACCGAGGTGGCGAAGTGGTCGTGCCAGAAGAGGGTCAAGCGCTCCCGCAGAGGCGTGGTCGACAGCACCATCCGGTCGATCCACCACTGGTTGAGGCGCCGCCCCTCCTCCCGGTTGGCCTTCTGCCCGGCCAGCTGGGCCTGGCGCCGGGCCTCGGGATCGGGGGGCAGCTGGGCCGCCAGCACCTCCGGGGTGAACGTGGGCGCGGGGGCGGCCGCTGCTCCAGCGTCGGCGGCCGTCAGGTCGACCAGCTTGTCGACGGTGGCCTCATAGCCGGCGGCGACCGCGGCATCGAGCTCCTCCGGCCGGGCGCCAAAGGCGGCCCGCCGGTACAGATGGGCGATCCGGCTCCGGGTGTCGTCTCCAGGCACGGCCTCAGTCAAGCAACAAAGTATGAGGAGGGTGTGAGGTCACGGTGAGCGCTGAAGACGGTCCGCCGCCGGCAACCGCACTCGAGCGTGCAACCGCTGTGCAAGTGCCCATGTGATCTTGGCCACACGGAGCACTCAGGGAGGAATCGTGAAACGCATGAAGCTGATCTTCTTCGTCGGCGTCAACCCGGCCACCGACACCGGCCCGCTCGCTGCCGCGTACCGTTTCGCCTCGGCTGCTGCCGTGGCGGAGGTCGACGCCGAGGTACGGCTGGCCGGTGACGCGGTGTTCGCCGCCGACCCCGCGTTCGTGGCGACGGTGCGGGGGGCAGCCGAC
Organism: uncultured Acidimicrobiales bacterium; assembly: GCA_902805665.1. GTDB lineage: Bacteria > Actinomycetota > Acidimicrobiia > Acidimicrobiales > AC-14 > CADCTB01. Next base: position 28,959 of record CADCTB010000210.1, on the reverse strand, counting down.
CTGCGCAGCCGGATCGACAGCGCCCACGAAGGTGGGGTCGACGTGTCGGTGTGCCCGCGGTCGACCGAGCGCCGGGGCATCAACGACGAGCAGGTCGCGGCCATCGGCGCACGGGCGCGGCCGCTGTCGGAGATCCTCGTCGAGGTCGCGGAAGGGCGATCGGTCCTGGTCCACCTCGGCTGAGCCCTTCTCTTCGCACTATCGGTTCGTGCGACCCGCCCGCCGAGGTGACACCATCCTCGGGTGGCCGACATCGGGGTGGACCAGTTCCCGGCGCCGGAGCTCCGCGTCCGGCTCATGGGTCGCTTCGACCTCGTCGCCGGGGACACCATTCGCCCTCCGGTCGGGAAGGCCACGACGGTCCTCCAGCTGCTCGTCGTCCGCCGTCGGTCCTTCGTCTCCGTGGACGCCATCGCCGACGCGCTGTGGGAGGACGACCCGCCTCTCGGCGCCGCGCAGAACGTCGCCTCCCTGGTAAGCCGGCTGCGACGGCTCCTGGGGGCGGACCGGATCGTCGGCGGTCGCAGCGGCTACCGGTTCGAGACGGCCGGCTGCTGGATCGACGTCGACGAGGCCGAGCGGCTGGTCAAGGAGGCCGAGGGCCAGCTGCGGAGCGGCCGCCCGGCGTTGGCGGCATCCGCGTCCGCACAGGCGCGCCAGCTGTTGGAACGGGGCCAGTTCCTCGAGGACGAGCCCTATGCCATCTGGGCGGGCGACGGTCGCCGGGAGGCCGAGCGACTGGCCCGCCGCGTCCGCAGGGCGGCGTGGACCGCCGCCCTGGCTCTCGGCGAGCACCGAGTGGCTCTCGATGTCGCGGAGCGGGCCATCGTCGCCGACGTGCTCGACGAGGAGGCTCACCGGGCGGTCATGCAGGCCCTCTACCTCGGCGGCGACGCGGCCGCGGCCCTTAGCGCGTACCAGCGGCTCCGGGAGACGCTGGTCGAACAGCTGGGCGCCGATCCGAGTGCCGACACGGAGGCCTTGTACCTGGCCATCCTGCGGTCCGAGCCCGTATCTCCATCCCGCGAGGTGCCTGAGGCGCTCGCAGCCGTTCCCGCCACCACGTCGGCGCTGGTCGGTCGGGAGAGGGAGATCTCGACTCTCGTCGGTCGGTGGGCGGCTGCCGCCGGGGGTCGATGCGGCGTGATGCTCGTGTCGGGCGCCGCAGGCGTCGGCAAGAGCCGGCTGGTCACCGAGGTGGCGGGCCGGGCCGGGGCCTCCGGTGCCGCGGTGCTGCGGGCCGGGTGTCGGGAGGCCGAGCGGTCGCTGTTCCTGCAGCCGATCCTCGAGGCGCTGCGGGGACTGCTGGACACGATGAGCCCGGAGCGGCTGCACGAGCTGGCCGGCCAGTGGGCCGGCACCCTGACCGAGCTCATGCCGGAGCTCCGTTCGATCGTCACGGTGGCCGGCTACCAGCGGGCCACGCCGGAGCTCGAGCACAGGCGATCGCTCGAGGCCGTCACCGGCTTCCTCCAGCGGCTGGCCCGGGAGCAGCCCGTCCTGCTGCTCCTCGACGACCTCCACCACGGCGGCGAATCGACGCACGAGGCGCTGGCTTTCCTGCTCGAACGGCTGACGAACGAGCCCATGCTCGTACTCGGGACGGTGGCCTCGGACAGGGCCGAGGACGTTCTCCCGCTCTTCGGTGGCGACGCCGATCGGATGACTCTCGGGCCGCTTCCACTCGCCGCGGTGGAGGAGCTGGCTCGCCGCTTCGAGGCGCAGGAGGTCAGCGCCACCGAGCTGTTCGAGCGCACCGGCGGCCACCCCCAGTTCGTCGTCGAGGCCCTTCGTCTGACGGCCGGAGGTGACGGGGCGCCCCAGCCGGAGTCGCTCGCCCGCGTCGTCGAGGAACGTGTCGCCCGGGCGGGAAGAGACGTGGAGGAGCTCCTGAGGGTGGCTGCCGTGGTCGGGTCGAGGTTCGACCTCGACTTCGTCGCCGATCTGGCCGACGTCGGGATCGGCGACGCAGTACGTCGCGCCGAGCGTGCGCTCCGCGCCGGCCTCGTCGTGACTGCGGGGAACCGCTTCGAGTTCGCCGGGAGCATCATCCGCGACGTCCTGTACGCGACGACCGCGGACCCCATACGGGCGAGCCAACACCGTCGGGCCGCGGCCCGACTGCCTGATCGTCCCGAGGCGGCGGCCGCCCATCTCGCCGCTGTCGGCGACTGGGCGCAAGCCCATGAGCTCTGGTCGGCGGCGGCCGAGCATGCCATTCGCGCCTTCGCCCTGCGCGATGCCGAGCGCCTCCTGTCGGAGGCGGTGACCTGCGCCGACCGGGCCGGGGACACAGCGGCGCTCGCCCGTACCCGTATCCGGAGGGGCCAGCTCAAGGAGGAGCTGGCGGACTACGAAGGAGCACAGGCCGACCACACCGCCGCCCTCGAAGCTGCCCGCCGGCTGGGTGACGACGCCTTGGAGGCGCAGGCGCTCGAGCGGCTGGGCTGGACGGCGTACTACGGCCGCGACTCCGCCGTCGCCACCGAGCTGGCGGGCCGGGCGGCGGAGCTCGCGGAGTCTGCGGCTGCGGCCCCGGGCGCCCTGCCGAGCGCCCTGGTCCTGGTCGGACGCATTCGCCATTGGGCGGGCGACATAGACGGGGCCGCAGGCGCCTACGAGGAGGCCCTGTCACGGGCTCCGGATCCGGCCACCATGGCCTCGGCGCTGAGCTGTCTCGGCGCCCTGCTCGAGCACGGCGACCGCTTCACCGAGGCCCGTCGCACGCTCGACCAGGCCGCGGCCGAGTCGGCGCGCACCGGAGCGTTCCGGCCCCTCTTGCGGACGCTGTTCTTCGCCGGGCTGGCCCGGGGGAACCTCGGCGACTTCGGCGGCGCCCTCCGGGCCCTCGAGCGCAAGCGCCGTCTGCTCGAGGAGTACGACGTCCACTTCTACCGGGCCCGCACCGACACCCTGCTGTCGTGGGTGTGGCGGGAGGTCGGCGACCTGGGCCGGGCAGGTGATCTGGCCGAGCAGGCCGTCGCCGAGGCGCGGGAGGTGAAGGCCGGCTCATTGCAGGTGGAGCAGGAGCTCCATGGCCTCCTCGGCGCCGCCGAGTGCGCCCTGCTGGCGGGAGACCAGGATGCCGCCGGCGCGTTCGTCGACCAGGCTCAGCCGCTCTTGTCGACCTGGTTGCCGTTCAAGTGGCGGGCCGACCTGCGGTACCGCGAGGTTCGCTGCCGGCTCGTTCCCGAGGAGGCGGAGGAGCTGCTCGAGGTGTCCCTCGAACGGCGCTCCCGCAAATACGAAGCCTTGGCCCTGGCCCACCTCGGTCGACATGAGGAGGCGGTGGTCGCGGCGATGGCAACCGGGTCCGACCTGCTCGTCGCCGAGGTTGCGCCCCGTTCCGAGTCGCAGGCGGCCTTCCACCGGCTCGCCGCCGCCCTCCCGTCCGAGCTGCGCGACGGGTTCGTCACCCGGGGCCGGCTCACCGGCGCGTTGGCGGCCCGGTACTAGTGACGGGAGTCGACCCGAGCCTGCCCCCAGGCGCACATGGCGACGGCGCCGAGCGGTAGGACGATCGCCCAGAACTGGACCACCGCGGCCATCAATCCTCCGAGCGCGGCACCCACGGCGAAGCCGAGCACGACTTTGCCGAACGCCTTGACCCGACGCACGACAACCGCCCGTTCGCCGCTCGGCTGCGCTCCGAACAGGGCCTGCGCGCTGTCCATACCCAGCAGCGTGAGCGTGCCGGTCACCATGGTCGTCGGGAACGCATAGCCGCCCAGTCGGGTCACCACGCTCTGCACGCCCATCGCGCACACGCCGGCTGCTCCCACGACCGTCTGCGTCACCAGTGTCGACGCGTCCCGGTCGGGAATCAGGGCCACGCCCATGACCAGGAACAGGCCGAGAAGCAGGGCCTCTGCGCCGAGGATCACCGGGAGCACCGCCGAGGAGTTCCGGCGCTCGATGCGTCCTGCCGCCCCGGCGGCGGCGATCACCGCCGCCAGCCAGAGGGGCACCATGATCAGCAGCGGGATGGCCTGCCGTCCGGGATGAGCGGCGGCGATAGGGAGGTTGCCGGTCACGTGGTTCGGGAACAGCCCGCGCAACATGATGTAGCCGACGGTGTCCACGTACCCACCCACGAGACCGAGGGTGACGGCACGGGTGGCGTCCCAGCGGCCGGCGAGCCGGCTCCCGGACAGAAGCGCGATCATCGGACGGGCCGCACGGCGGCGGCCGACTCTGTGCGCTCGGGACGGCCGGGCCGGACGTCGGAAGGCTCCGTCTCGTCCACGGGACGCAGGGTCAGCTCGATTGCCACCCACAACGTCTTGGAGAACGGGTAGAAGAACAGCGGCGCCAGCACCGCCCCGATGAGCCCACCCACCATGGCAGGCACCAGGCTGGCGTCCGCGTCGGCATTCAACAGGACGATGGTCGGGACGACGGCCAGGAGCATCACGAGGCCCTGGGCGATTGCCAGATTCATGACGTAGGCGCCGAGGAAGAAGCCTTCCTCGCGCTCGAAGCGGTAGTCGCAGGTAGGGCAGCGTTCGGCCATCCGGAACCAGTTCGTGAACAGCCCACGAGCGCCACAGTTCGGGCACCGCTTGATGGCGCCCCGCATCAGCATGCGTGCCGGTGTCGGAGCCTGCTCGATGTCACGCACTCGGTCCTCCATGGCCGGAGCCTCCTTGGGTCGGTCGGTCAACCCCATGGTGAAGGTCGCCGTTGCACGCCCGTTGCATTGCGCCATGCAACCTGCGTGCAACGCGCCATCGGATGCTCTGTTCACTGGCCCCCGGTGGCCTTCCCCCGAGGAAGCCAGTCAGCCCGTCCGGCCGCCATCAACCGAAGGAGCCCCCGCACGTGAACACCATGCAGCCCGCATCCAAGCGCCGGCGACGCGCCGGCGGCATCGCCGCACTTGCCTTGAGCGCCACCGTCGTCGCAGGCGTCTCACCCGGCGCAGCCGCGCAGTCCTCGGGCAGCCCGCCTGCGTCGAAGGTCACCGTCGCCATCAAGGCCAGTGAGAACAACCTCACCCCGTTCACCCTGACGCTGCTCGGACTTCCCGTGAGCCACGACCTGACCAACCTGGTGTACGACACCCTGTTCTGGTCGCAGGTCAAGGACGAGCCGGAGCCCTGGCTGGCCCAGAGCGCCGACCCGTCGCCCGACCGCAAGCAGTGGACCGTCAAGCTCCGTCCCGGAGTCACCTGGCACGACGGTCAACCCCTTACCGCCGATGACGTCGCCTTCACCTTCCAGAAGATGAAGTCGACCACCGGCGGCCGCTACAGCCACCACGTCTGGGAGTACCCGGTGTTCGAGTCGGCCGAGGTCCTCGACCCGCTGACCGTGCGCATCAACTTCCGGGACGCGGCGCCGACGTTCAAGATCCTCCCCGGTGGCGACCTCCCCATCGTGCCCAAGCACATCTGGGAGAAGATCGACGACGCCAGCAAGGCCACCGACATCCTCCCGGTGGGGACGGGCCCGTACAAGATGGCCTCGTTCGTGCCGGACCAGATCTACCGGCTCGAGGCCAACGCCGCCTACTTCAAGGGCAAGCCGAAGGTGGACGCCATCGACCTTCCGATCGTGCGTGACCAGTCCGCCGCCTTCGCCGCCCTGCAGACCGGACAGATCGACAGCGTCGACCGGGCCGTGCCGCCGGAGTTGTTCGACCAGATGTCGAACCAGCCCGGGATCAAGGTCGTGCAGTCGACCCGGATGGAGTCTGTGCACCTCCACTTCAACAACCGGAAGGGAGCACTGGCCGACACCCGGGTGCGCAACGCGATCACCGAGGGCATCGACCTCAACGCCATCGTGCAGACGGTCCTCCTCGGCCACGCCCGTCCCGGCCGTGACACCTGGGTCCACCCGGACTCGGCGTGGGCCGACCCGCAGGGTGGCCACGTCTTCGATGCCGCCAAGGCCAACCAGGCCCTCGACGACGCGGGCTACCGCCGAGGCGAGGATGGCGTCCGGCGGACCGCTGAAGGAAACCGGCTGGAGTTCGGCCTCTCGGTGGCGGCCAACGAGCCGCAGCACCAGCGGTCGGCACAGCTGATCGCCCAGCAGGTGGAGTCCATCGGGGTCAAGATCAACGTCGAATCGATCGACGCGGCCACGTTGCGCCAACGCCGAGGCACCGGCAACTACGACTCCTTCATCACCAACCTGGAGTCCCACGCCCACGCCGACCCCGACGCCCTCTACTTCTTCTTCCACTCCCCGGCGCCAGGCGCCCCGGCCGGAAGCTTCGGTGGCTACTCCAATCCCCAGTTCGACCAGCTGGTCGAGCAGGCCCGGGCGACCATCGACAACACCGACCGGAAGCGCCTGCTGGTGGACGCGCAGCGCATCTACGCCGCCGATGCCCCGGCGCTCGTCCTGTACTACCCGAACGGCGACTACGCCTACAGGACGGCCGCCTACAACGGCTGGATCGCCGACACCGGTCACGGCATCCTGACCAAGCGCTCCTTCATCCGGGGCTATGAAACGGCGGCCGAGGGCACGCCTGCGAGCAGCGCAGGTGCGGACGACGGCCCGCCGTGGGCCGCCATCGGTGTGGTCCTCGGACTCAGTGTCGTCGGTGCCGGGGCGCTCGCCGGCCGCAGCCGGCGACGGGAGGCCTTCGAGGCCGAAGAGGCCTGAGGCCCCTGCTCGGGTAGGGCGGGCGTCCCCCCCGGCGCCCGCCCTTCCTGCGCCACGAAACACACGCAACGCCGGTGCAACGGCAGCCGCCATGTTTGGTCCTGAACGACGAGCAACGAGGTACTCCCGTGGCTGACATCTCATTGACGCCGACCGAGGCGTTCGGACACCAGTCGGACAGCCGGTGGAGCGGCCTGGTCCCCATCGGCCGCCAGTTCCTGCGGGCGCTTCCCCTGGCCGCGCTGGTGCTGGGTGTGGCGGTCATCCTCAACTTCGCGCTGCCCCGTCTCGCCCCCGGCGACCCGATCGACTTCCTGGTCCCGGCCGAGCAGGCCAACGCCATCTCCGCCGAACAGCGTGAGCAGCTGGCGGGGAGCTACGGGCTGAACGGCTCGGAGTGGGAGCAGTTCACCCGCTACCTGGGCAACCTCGTCCAGGGAGACCTCGGCATCTCGACCCGGCACGGCCGCCCCGTAACCTCCCTCCTGGCCGAGCGCCTCCCCTGGACGCTGCTCCTGGTGGGCACGTCCGTGCTGCTCTCCACCCTCATCGGCGCCGCACTGGGCTTCCGATCCGCTTGGCGCCGAGGCACGAGGTCCGACGTGCGCACCCTCACCGGCGTGATGGTGGCGGACTCGTTCCCACCGTTTTTCGTGGCCCTGCTGCTCATGCTGCTCTTCTCCGTGCAGCTCAAGCTGCTCCCGGTGTTCGGGGCGTTGCCCGGAACCGAGGCGCAGGGCCTGGCCTTCGCCTTCGAAGTGGCCCGCCGGGCAGTCCTGCCGATCGCCGCCCTCACGCTCGCCGGCCTCGGGTCGGCCTACCTCGTGGCCCGCTCGTCGGCCGTGTCGGAGTTGGGCGAGGACTACGTCACCATGGCCGCGGCCAAGGGTCTCGACCCCTCGGGTGTCCGCCGCCACGCCCGCCGCAACGCCCTGGTGCCGGTGTGGACGGTGGCCATGCTGAACGTCGGCGCCCTCTTCGGCGGTGCGGCGCCGGTGGAGACGGTGTTCTCCTATCCCGGCCTCGGCCGCCTCATCTACGAGAGCGTCCTGAGCCGCGACTATCCGGTGCTCCAGGGGTGCTTCCTGCTGATCGCCCTCGGCGTCATCGCCGCCAACCTGGTGGCCGAGCTCGTGTATCCGTTCCTGGACCCGCGGGTCCGCCGTCCCGGAAAGGTGGGGGGATGAGCTCCACTCTGAAGCGAAGTCCTGGCAGGACCCTTGGTCGACTCGGGCTGGTGCTGCTGGCCCTTTCCGCCTCGGCTGCCATGTTCGCACCGCTGGTGGCCCGCCACTCGCCCACCCGTCCCAGCGGACTCCCCCTGCGACGCCCGGGCCTGGGCCACCCCCTCGGCACCGACGACCTCGGCGTCGACATCTTCGCCCAACTCGTCTACGGCGCCCGTATCTCCCTCGCCATCGGCGTGGGGGCGGCCGCCCTGGCGCTGGCCATCGGGCTGCTCGTGGCCGTGGTGGCCGGGTGGAAGCGGGGATGGGCCGAGGCGGTGCTCATGCGCCTGACCGACGTCACCCTGGCTTTCCCGTTCCTGCCTCTCGTGCTCGTCCTTGCCGCCTTCCTCGGTCGGGGCCTGGTCACCACCGCGGTGGTGATCGCCGCCGTGTCATGGGCCCGGCCCGCCCGGGTGCTGTGGGCCCAGGTGCTCAAGCTGCGGGAGTTCCAGCACGTCCAGGCCGCCCGGGCCATGGGTGGTTCCGGCACCCGCATCGTCTCCCGCCACATCCTCACCCGGCTCACGCCGCTGGCCTCGGCCCAGTTCGTGCGGGTGGCGAACGCGGCGGTGATCTCGGAAGCGGCGCTGGCCTTCCTCGGGCTGGGCGACCCCAACCAGGCCAGCTGGGGGATCATGCTCTCCAACGCCAGCTCCAACAACGCCCTGCTCACCGGGGCCTGGAAATGGTGGATGCTGCCGCCCGGGTTCGCCCTCACCGTGGTCGTGCTCGGCTTCGCCTTCACCGGCTACGCCTGCGAGGAATGGGCCGACCCGCGGCTGGCCAGCACGTCGGGGCGGCTCCGCTTCCTCAGTGGGCCTCGCCGCCGGCCCCCGACGGTCGCCCCCGTTGCTCCGGCCGGAGATCCGATCCTGGAGGTGCGCGACCTGGTGGTGTCGTACCGGAGGGGCACCCCGCCGGCAGTGAAGGGCGTGAGCTTCGAGGTGCCCCGCGGCCGCATCACCGCCCTGGTCGGTGAGTCCGGGTCGGGCAAGAGCACCATCGTGATGGGACTGCTGGGCCTGCTGCCGGGCGATCCCGTGGTGCAGGGGGAGGCGACCTTCGAAGGCCGGAAGCTGCTCTCCGCCGCGGCCGCGGCCCGGGTGCGCGGCCGCCGGATCGGCCTCGTCACCCAGGCGGCCATGAACGCCCTGAACCCGGCGTACACGATCCACGCCCAGATCGCCGAGGCCGCTGAGCTGACGATGCCGCCCGACAGGGCGCGCCGGCGGGCCACCGAGCTGCTCGGCGACGTCGGCCTGCCGGCGTCGGCCCACCAGGCCTATCCCCACGAGCTCTCCGGCGGCATGCGCCAGCGGGTGATCATCGCCATGGCGCTGGCCAACTCGCCCGATCTCCTCATCGCGGATGAGCCCACGACCGGCCTCGACCTGGTCACCCAGGCCTCCATCCTCCGGCTGGTGCAGGACCTGAAGGACCGCCTCGGCCTCACCGTGCTGATCATCACCCACGACGTGCAGATGGTCCTGCGCGTGGCCGACGAGCTGGTGATCCTGGAGGACGGCCGCGTCGTCGAGCGCGGCGACGCGTCGAAGGTGGCCTCCGCTCCGACCGAGGACTACAGCCGTCGCCTCCTGAACACCCGCCTTTCACCTCTGGGAGCACGAGCATGACCGATGCCATCCTTCAGATCCGGGACGCCAGCAAGACGTTCCGTACCGGAACCGGCTCTCGCCGCCGCCGTGTCGCCGCTCTCGACGACGTGTCGCTCGCGGTAGGGGAGGGCGAGATCGTCGCCCTCGTCGGCGAGAGTGGGTCGGGCAAGTCCACGCTCGGTCGCGCCGTCGTGGGCCTCGAGCGCCTCGACTCCGGCGAGCTTCTGTTCGACGGGGTCGAGTACGCACGGTTGCGGGAGCGTCAGCTGCGCCATCTCCGCCGGAACATGCACCTCGTGCTCCAGGACCCATACCAGTCCCTGCACCCCGGCATGCGGGTGGCCTCGGCCGTGGCCGAGCCGCTCCAGATCGCGGGGACGGGACGGGCAAGCTCTCCCAGGGTCTACGAAGCGCTCGAGGAGGTGGGGCTGACGCCCGCCTCGGACTTCCTTCAGCGCTATCCCCACCAGCTGTCCGGCGGCCAGCGCCAGCGCGTGGTGCTGGCCCGGGCCCTCGTCGGGCGTCCACGCCTGGTGGTGGCGGACGAGCCGACGTCGATGGTGGACGCCACCTTGCGGGGCAGCATCGTGCAGGTCATCCGTGACCTGCGGGACCGTCATGGGATCGCCTTCCTGGTCATCACCCACGACCTCGACATGGCCGGGGCGGTCGGCGAGCAGGTGGCGGTCATGCAGCAGGGGCGGCTGGTGGAGTGTGGGCGCACCGCCGAGGTCTTCCAGTCCCCGAGTGACCCCTATACGAAGATGCTGTTGCATGCCGCGGCCGAAGTGGGCCGCCTCGAAACGGCCGGCTGACGGGTCGCGACGACCAGCGACGCAGACCATCGCTCCGGCGCCCGAGTCATGCAACGACGTTGCAATGGCGGCTCTTAGAACTGACTTTGCAAGCGCACGTCCCGTTCGGGGCCGTCGTTCAAGAGCATCCTCCATCGAAAGGAAGAGTCCCATGAACCAGTCAAGGAGATTTCGGTCCGGTAGCCGCGCCGCGGTAGCCGCAGCCGCAGCCCTCGGTCTCGTCGCAGCTGCGTGCGGTGGGGGCGGCAGCTCCTCGGAGACGCAGAGCGGATCGCAAGCCACCAGCGCCGGTCCGACCGAGCTTCGGGTCTCCTACGTTCCCGCCACGACCGTCCTGCCTCTCCACATCGCCAAGGCCCAAGGCATCTTCGAGAAGAACAACCTGAACGTGACCCTCACCGAGGCCGCCAACATCTCCGACATCCCGGCCACCCTCGGGCGCCAGTTCGACCTCGCCCTCGGGACCGCCACCGACCTGATCAGGGCTGGAGCCGCAGGCGTCGACGTCATCCAGGCGGCAGGAAACACCAACAGCACCAAGGAAAACCCGTTCGTCAAGGTGATCGTCAAGGCCGACTCGGGCATCACCGACGTGAGCCAGCTCCAGGGCAAGACAGTGGGGACGCCCACCCTCAGCGGCGTCATCCACGCCGCGGTGAAGTACCAGGTCAAGGAGAAGGGTGGGGACCCGTCGAAGGTCGGCGGTGTCGAGGCGCCGACGCCCAACCTGCCCGACCAGCTTCGAGCCGGGCGCATCGACGCCGTCGAGGCGCTGGAGCCCATCGCCAGCCAGCTCATCAGGGCAGGCAACGTCTCCATCGCCACCCCGTTCGACGCCATCGGCGACCCGCTGGCGACCAACTTCTGGCTGGCACAGGGCTCGTGGGCCAACAAGAACCGCGACGCGGTGGCTCGCTTTGTCACGTCGCTCAAGGAGGCTGAGGCGTTCATCGGTCAGAGCCCGGCCGAGGCCCGACGGATCCTCCAGGAGTACACCAAGCTGCCTGAGGCCGTGGCTTCCAGCGTCCCCCTGCCCACCTACAACTTCGACGTGCGCGCCGGCGATCTCGACAGGTGGGTCCAGGTGCTGAAGGACATCGGCGAGTTCAACGGCCAGGTCGACACCAAGAAGCTCGTCATGTCGCGCTAGTGGTCGGGCAACGTCGTTCCGGCGGTCGCCGGCAGCCGCGCCTAGCGCCGAACCGAACGACATCTCCGACGACGGGGCCGCCTCTGCGGCCCCGTCGTCGCATTCAGAGTCCCCGTGTCAGGCGACCCGGCCGAGGCCGTCGCTCGATCCCCCTGCGGACAAGCCGGGCGAGCTCCCGGTGCCTCTCGCGGGCGACGTGCCGCCGGACGGTCCGCCCAGGCGGACGACGGGGTACCCGTCGGCATCCCAGTCGAGCGGCGCCGAGCGGATCTCGCGGTCGGCCCACCCGGGATCGCCGCCGAGCTTGCGGTGGTAGACGAGGTAGGTGCCGGCCGGCGTGTCGACCACGCAGCCGTGGCCGCCACCGGTGAAGAAGGGTCGGGGCAGCTTCTGCCACGACGTGGGATCCATGACGTCGCCCCCGGTGCACTCCAGCAGCCCCATCTTGTAGGCCTGAGTCCAGCTGGCATCGGCCGCGTAGACGACGAAGAGCCGGCCGGCATGGCGGATGACCTCGGGGCCTTCGTTGACCGGCGCCACACTCATCTCCCAGCCGTGCTGAGGCCGCGACAGGCACCGGCGAGGGCCGCTGATCGTCCACGGGTTCGACATGGGGGCGATGTAGAGGTTCTGGGGGAAGCCGTCGTCGGGGCCCTCCCACCCGGACCACACGGCATACCGCCGGTCCTCGTGGGTGAAGACGGTGAGATCGATGGCCCAGACGTCGTGGTCGGGGTCGCGAACCGGTCCGAGCTCCTCATACGGCCCCAGGGGGTCGTCGGCGACCAAGGCGTACATGCGATGGTTGGTCGCCCGGCCGTCGCTGGCGGCGAAGTACACGTACCAGCGCCCGTCGATCTGGTGCAGCTCGGGCGCCCACACGTGGCGACCGTGGCTGCTGGGCCCGCTCGGAGCCCAGATCACCGTCTCGGTGTTGCGGTCCATGCGGGCCAGCTCCTTGAAGCGCTTCACGACGATCCGGCGGTTCCCGCCGGCGGCCTGGACCAGCAGCAGCGACCCGGCGTGGGGGACGACCCAGGGGTCCTGCCCGGGGAAGGGGCGGCGTTCGCGGAAGGTGTCCAGCAGTCTCACAGCCATCCTCCCAGGGGTGCGGCGACCCGGTCGGCGAGCAGGCCGAGGAGCCAGCCGGTGGTGAGCAGGACCCAGACCGTCACGCTCGCCGCGATGAGGGCGACGCTGTCGTCGTCGCTGAGGTAGAGGGCGATCGGGACGACCCAGAACAGGCTGCGGAGGATGCGCCGCCCCGGCTTGTTCACCAGGTCGGCCGACAGGGCGTCGACGCAGTAGACGACGAAAGCCATCGTCGCCTCGGCGACGAGCAGAAAGGCGGGGTTCTTGATCCGGTCGTACTCCAAGGTCAGGAGCCACCCCATCGTCACCAAGAACCACACAACTGCGCTGAATCGTCCCAACTTCGTCAGATTCCGGTGGGTGAACCACCTGGTGAGCGTCACCATCCACAGGACGGCCCGGGCGAGGCGCTGGACCAGCCCTCGGTCCTCGTCGCCCACCGAGTCGGCGCAGAACACGACGAAGGCCAGCGTGACCTCGGCGAGGACCCAGGTGGTCACGGTGCGCTCCCGGCGCTGGCTAACGGTCGCCCCGCCGCAGCGGCCTGCAGCGGGGACGGACCCTTGCAATGCGGGTCATGGCAGGAGGATCGGCGTCCCCACCACGCAACTTGACCTCAGAGGGGATGCGGCACCCCGAGCCGGACGTCGACGCCCGGCGAGTATTGCACCAGCGGGGAATCATCAGGGTCCTGGAGGCCCACCGCGCGCAGCAGCGACTGCTCGAGACTGGCAACGGATGCCTCGCACAGCGGCCAGGGCTGGTGTTGCACGGGCACCACGGCCAACCGACCTGCGATCGTCGAATACGCCCGCCAGCGACCGGTCAGCCAGTGATCGAGCTCCGAGGGGGCGGGGCAAGGGTCCCCGGGCACGATGCTGATGTCGTGGCCGACGTCGGGCCTGTCGCGGCGACGGCTGCGGTAGCGCACGACGTCGAGCTCCTCCACCGACATGTCGGCGAACTGGTACGGGACCCCATAGAGACTCGAAGCACCAAGGACGGTCGGGACGCTGTCGGCCTCCAGGGAGAAGAACCAGAGCCCGTCACGTCCGTCCGGCCCTCGCACGTAGGTCCGCACGTTGGTCTCCGGGAAGGTCGAGACGCCCGGGACGGCGGGGAGCGGGCCCAGGCGGAAGTCCTTCATCAGGAAGGGGGTGATGCTCACCCATGCCTCGCCGTCGTGGGTGTCGACCTCCAGCCCGCCCGGCAGCAGAGCGCGCAGCTTCTCGACGTCGCACCGCCAGTGCAGGAAGGTCATGGCGTGCCAACGTTGGCGGACGGCCGGGTTGTCGATCTCCTCCTCGGGCACCTGGCCGCTCACGTCGACGAACATTCCTTTCCGCTGCGCCGCTCCGGCGTTTCTCCCCGGCGTCCGGAGTGACGAAAACCGCGCGTCCTCAACCCGACGGTTGACAACGACCCGACCCGGGCGTATCTTGTTATCAACCAAGTGGTTGATAACAAGGAGGAAAGGCGTTGGGGGCTGATCCGCTCTCCCGGGTGTTCTCGGCGCTCGCCGATCCCACCCGGAGGGACATGGTCGCGAGACTCGCGGTCGGGGACGCCACCGTCAACGAGCTCGCCGCGCCGTACGACGTGACCGTCCAGGCCGTCTCGAAGCACCTGAGGGTGCTGGAGGACGCCGGCCTGGTCAGTCGGTCGAGGGACGCCCAGCGTCGCCCGGTACACCTCGAAGCGGAGGTCTTCGACCTGATGACCAAGTGGATCGAGCGCTATCGCCGCCAGGCCGAGGAGCGCTACCGCCGCCTCGACGATCTCCTCCAGTCCATGCCCGACGACCCCGAGCCCATCCCACCCCAGACAGGAGCACCGACATGACCGTGACCACCCACGACACCGAGATCATCGCCGACCCCGACGTCCCCCTCGTCAGGATCACCCGGGAGTTCGACGCCCCGGCGGAGAAGGTCTTCCGCGCCCACACCGATCCTGCCCTCATGGTCCAGTGGAACGGGCCGAACGGCACCGAGATGCGGGTCGACCACTTCGACTGCCGTACCGGCGGATCGTACCGCTACCTGATGGTCAGCGACGGGGAGGAGTACGGCTTCTTCGGGAGCTTCCACGAGGTCCGCCCCGCAGAGCTCATCGTCCAGACGTTCACCTTCGAGGGAATGCCCGATGAAGTGGCGCTGGAGAAGCTGGCCTTCGAGGATCTCGGCAACGGACGGACCCGCCTGGTGTGCACGTCGCTCTGCGACTCCTTCGAGGGCCGCGACGCCTTCCTCGCCAGCGGCATGGAGGAGGGCGTCCGCCAGGGCTACGAGCGCCTGGACGGCCTGCTCGCCGGTTGACGTCCGGCGGCCGGTGGCGCTCCCTGTAGCGTCCTCGGCACTATGCCTGAGGCCGCCCCCGGGCGACTGCGACGACTCGCCGAGGAGCTCGAGGAGAGTGGCCTGCGGCTGGAAGGACCGCAGGAGTTCCGGGAGATGCTCCTGCATGAGATAGATGCTGCGCTCCGGCCACCCGTGCACGAGCGCCGGATCGCCAGCTCGGGCACGGTGCTCGAGCCCAGGTCGGATCCGGGCACGTGGGAGGCCGGAGTCAAGCTCCGCATCAAGCGCGGATCGGCTGACAAGCAGCCCCTCACCGCGGCCCGGCGCTTCGCCGATGGGCTGTCGAGTTGGCTCCTACGCCGGACCGACGGCGCCATCGAGTGGATGGTCTTCGACCGACCCGCCGGCTCGGAGCGCGACCTCGTCGTCCTGGCCGAGGTCTTCGACGCGACGATCATCCAGCGACATCCGTCCGGATCGGTCCGGATCGTGGGGCCGTTCGGGGTCCTCCGCTGGCAGGGCTTCACCTGGCACCACGAACCTCCGATCACCAGCTGGATCGACACCGTCACCGCCAGCCCGGACCACGGCGATTCGGAGGTGCTCGAAGCCTTGCTGGAGTTCGCCGTCCACGACCTCGGGTCGAGGGGGATCGGCTCCTTGCTCATCTACCGGTCCGATCCCTCTCCCGGTCCTCCTGTCGAGGAACGGTTGCCGAGGCCCCCGCACCTCCGGATCCGAGAAGCCTCTGAGCTCGCCCCCCTCCGGCACGCGCTGGGCCAGATCGACGGCGCTGCCGTCTTCGACGCCGAGGGGGTGCTCCGCCAGCTCGGCGTGCGCCTGGTGCCGAGCAACACCGCCGAGGAGACCGTCGAGGCGTTCCGGGGGACCCGGCACACGTCCGGCCGCCGCTACAGCTTCGACGACCCCCTGGCCACCGTCATCGCGGTGAGCGAGGACGGTCCGGTCTCCGTGCTCCGCAACGGCGCAGTGCTCGGTCGCTCCCCGGATTGCGACTGATCGGTCATCGCCGGCGCTGGGCGTGACGGGCCACCCGTGAGCGGTTTCCGCAGGGATCGGAACACCACTTCTGGGCCGCGCCCCGCCGGAGGAAGAGCATGCCGCAGCTGGGGGCTCGGCAGACGTCGAGCCGGTCTCGATCGGCCCCGGCGATGACCGCGATTGCGGAGCGGGCCACGGCCGCCCGAAGGCGAACGAACCGGTCCTCCTGGACGACGACGTCCTCGGCGAGACCGTCGGGACTCACCACCGGGTAGCTCGGGGCCGCGGCGCTGGCCCGGTTGAGGACGGCCACTGCCTCCGCCGGAAGCGCCCGGCCCTCGGCGGCGGCGAACAGCGCAGTCCGCACGTGCCCCCGGAGCTCTCGGACCTCTTCGAGGTGACCGCGGGTCGCCTCCACATCGACGATGCGTCCGGCTTCCGCGCCGGCCCACACCGCCAGCTCCTCCTCGGTCGTCAACAGGTCGACTTCGGGAACGCTCATGACGATGGTGTTCACCAAATCCACGGCTACAGGGAACCCGAGCCACGGCATCGTCCTGTCGATTCTGGGCACTAATGGATTATACTCTAAGAACCATTAGTTCCGAGGAAGAGGAGGCAGTGCCATGGCTGTCGTGTACGAGTTGGTCCGGAGCAGGATCCGCACAGGCGCCGAGGACGAGATGCTGCGGCTGCGGCCGCAGATGATCGCCGCGGTGCGGGAGCGGTACCCGGAGCTGATCAACGCCCGCCTGGTCCGGCTGGACGACGGGTCATGGCTCGATCTCGTGGAGTGGAGCTCCCGGGAGGCCGCGGAGCGAGCGGCTGCCTCGATGCCGCAGATTCCCGAGGCCGCGGCCATGGCCGATCTCATCGACGAGATCGTGTCGTTCGAGCACGGGGTCGACAGCGAGCCCCGTGGCCAGTGACCGCTGGTTCGATGGCGACTTCCGTTTCCATGGCCACGCCCCTGTCGCAGACCATCGGGGCCCAGCTGGCCGCCGCCGCTGACGACCGGACCCGGGAGTGGTGGGAGCGTTATCTGAAGGGCTCCGTGCCGTTCCGGGGGGTGCCGATGGCGACGACCCGTCGCGTCGTCCATGACACGTGGCGGCGCGTAGGCGTCGACCAGCTCGACGGCGAGGCCCAGATCCAGCTGGCGTTGGCGCAGTTCGCCGAGCCGTACTGCGAGGACAAGCTCGCCGGAGTGCTGGCCTTGAGCGAGCTGCTCCTCGACCGGCTCACGCTCCGGCACGTGCCCGCCCTGGCCCAACCGCTCGAACGGGGCCACATCGAGGACTGGAGCACCTGTGACTGGTATTGCGTGAAGGTGCTCGGTCGCTTCGTGGCGATGGGCGAGGACCGCCGTCTTCGGGCGGAGGCGATCGCGGGTTGGAGGACCTCACGCGCGTTGTGGCAGCGGCGGGCCGCGGCGGTGAGCTTCGTGAACCTCGCCTCTCAGGGAGAGCGGTTCTTCGACGGGTTCACCGACCTGGTGCTCACGGTCTGCGCAGCCAACGTCGCCGATGCGGCAAGGTTCAGCCAGACGTCTGTCGGCTGGCTCCTGCGCGAGCTGTCAGGCGCAGACCCGGCTCGAGTGCAGCAGTTCGTGGAGGAGCACCGTGGGTCCATGTCCCGTGAAGCTCTGAAGGCCGCCAGTTCCCACCTCAGCTCCGGGTGAAGGTGACCTTCCTGGTGCCGCTCGTGCACTCGTAGAACGCCTGGGGCAGCGGGTCCTGCACGGAACGGACCCGGACGCAGCGGTAGCCCTCGACGTCGAGCTGGGCCGGCCCTCCCGAGCTGGTCTGGCGCCCGGCGATGCGCACGAACGCCTCCGCCTCCGCGCAGGTGAGGCCGGTGGCCCTGATGCTGCTCGCCGCGTCCTCGCTGTTGGGCGTGAAAGCGACGGGCTGGCAGTCCAGCGTCCCGGCCGCTCGTGCGGTCGTCGTCACCCCTTGCCGCGTGGTGGTGGTTGCCGCCCTCGCCGTCGTCGTCGTCGCTCCTGCGGGAGAGGTGGTGGTCGTCACGCCCCCGGACGGCGTCGTGGTGCCCGTCGCCGCTCCGGCGACGACCCCGCACGCGATCCGGTCGCCGGCGTCGCCCGTTGCCTTGGTGGTGGCGTCGGGCTCGCGGACGTAGCGGGTCGGGACGTTGGCGTAGTTGTCGGCGTTGGCGTGGACGATGACGGCCCGGCCGTCGGGCACCCGCAGGTCGGACAGCTTGTAGCGGTCGGTGGTGAAGCGGAGCTCCGCGGTCCTGTCGGCCAGGACGAGAAGGACCGGCTGGTCACCCGCGTGGGCGGGGTGCACCTGCTCGCCGAGCACCATGTGACCGCCGGCAGAGGTGAATGCGGGGGAGCCCTGGTCACACTTCCCCACCGCATGGACGTGGAAGCCGTGGATGCCGGGGGGCAGGTTGGTGAACCTGGCCTCGACGGCCAGGTGGCTTCCCGTCTCGACGAAGGTCACCCGCCCCACCGGGGAACCGTCGGTGCCCACCATGTCCACGGTGACCCCGGGCGGCGAGGTGGTGACGGTGGTCTGGGCGGAGCTGTCGTCGTCGTCATCGCCTCCGCAGGCGGCGAGCAGTGTGCCCGCCAGCGCAACGGCGACCAGGGACATCCAGCGGTTCGATCTCACGGCTCCAGAATACGGATCAGCGAAGCCGCACGGAGCCATCCTCCTCGAGGATCCAGGCGGGGTTGTGGGCGACTTCCCAGGGGTGGCCGTCCGGGTCGATGAACACGCCGGAGTAACCGCCCCAGAACGCGGTGGCACCGGGGCGGCCGATGGTCGCGCCGGCCGCCTCCGCCTCGGCGAGGACGGCGTCGACCTCGGCCGCCGAGGCGACGTTGTGGGCGAGGGTGACCCCGCCCCAGCCACCGGTATCGCTCACTGCGCTGTCCTCGGCCAGCTTGTCCCGACCCCAGAGGGCCACGATCATCCCCGGAGTCTGGAAGAAGACGACGTCGCCGTCCGGCGACTCGCCCGACCACCCGAGCGCCTCGTAGAACCGGCGGGAACGGGCCGGGTCGGCGACACCGAGCGTTATCAATGAGATGCGCTGGTCCATGCCCTCGAGCATCGCGCTCGACGGCTACTACAAGGCAGTTCCGACCGCGACCGCGCCCATGGCGGCAATGGCGATTGCCACCAGTCGGTTCGCCCATGCGAGGCCACGATCGTGGAGGTGGTGACCCAGCGTGGCGACGACCTGGGTGAGGACCGTCCACCACAGCGCGGAACCGATGAAGACGCCCGCCACGACCGACGATCCGGCGCCTGCGGGAATCGTGCCCAGGGCCACGGCGGCGGTGAAGTAGAGGAGGGTCAAGGGGTTGACCAGGCCAATGGCGAAGGTGAGCGGGTAGGCGCTGACCGTCGACGGGGTACGTCGACGGGACTCGCTGAGCCCCAGACGTAGACCGATGACGAGAAGGATCATTCCTCCGATGAGCCGGACCGGCGTGGCCCCTCGGAGCAGCACCTTCGAGGCCTGGTCGACACCCAGGACGGCGACGCCGGCGTAGACGGCGTGAGCGCTCGCGGCTCCGAGGCCGGCGCGAAGCCCGGCACCACGGCCGCCGGCGAGGGTCCGGCTCATGCACATCAGGGCGTTCGGGCCCGGGGGCGCGGCCACCGAGAGCCCGATCAGTGCTCCCTTGAGCAGCGCGTCCATGTGTTGTCGAGCACGCGGGGTGCTCCGGAGATACGTGCCGGCCGGCGGTGCGCTCGTGGGCGCTCTACTCGTCAGGCCTCACGCCGCTGCCGATCACGGCCGCAGCGGGCAGCGTGACCCGGCCGTCTGCGCCCCCGTAGGAGGCGCCGGCTCTCTCGACGTACAGCGCTCGCAGCTCGGCCCGGCGCTCGGCGGAGGCGGCGGCGAGCACCGCGCCGGTGCGCGGCGTGCCGGCCGCGACGGCGTCGAACCACGCCCCCGGTTCGATGGTGAGGGCCCACGCCACCCGGGTGATGCGGACGTCGCCGAGCCCACCGGCGGCGAGAAGGGCGGTGAGCCGGGCGTCGTCGGAGTAGAGCGAGTTGTCGGGCCCAGGGGGTACCGGATCGGCAAGGGCGAAGGACTGCACCACGCGGCCGAAGAGGCCCAGAGCCGGGTTGGCGTCGGCCGCGTCCCAGACGCTGACGGCCACCCGTGCCTTGCACACTCGAGCCAGCTCGGCGACGCCCTCGACGGGCCGGGGAAGGTGGTTGATCAGAAACCCCGCGACGGCGGCGTCGAAGGCGCCGGTCTCGAAGGGCAGCCGGTCGGCGGGGGCCTGCCGGGCGTCGACTCCCGCCGAGCGGGCGAGGGCCACCATCGCCTCCGACTGGTCGACGGCGGTCACCTCGGCCCCACGACGGCGGGCGGCAAGCGCGACGACGCCTGGCCCGCACCCCGCGTCGAGCACCTCCGTGCCGGTCCTGACGTCGGCGGCGTCGAGCAGGGCATCGGCCGCCCCCCGGGTCAGGGCGGTGATGCTCTTGGCATAGGAGGCGGCGCGCGCCTCCCACGACTGGCGCTCCCACCTGGCGAACGCATCGAGTTGCTCAGGGGTGTGGGTCACGTCGCCGGGATCCAGGAGGCAATGCTACGTCCTCGTCACCGACGAACAGGCGGTGCCGCTACCCGGTGTCGCTCACCGCAACCCGGCTCTCGGCGATCACCCGAAGGGCGACGGCGCGGCTCTCGTACCCTCCGGGCGATGTCGTGCGTGACCGCTCGAGGTCCTTGTAGACGTCGAAGAAGTGGCTGATCTCCTCCAGCCGGTGGCTCGGTACGTCGTCGAGATCGCGAACCTCGGCCCAGTCCGGATCGTGATCCGGGACGGCGAGGATCTTGGCCTCTCGGGTCTCGCCGCCGTCTTTGCCGGCGTAGGTGATCCACAACACGCCTATCGGTCGAGCCCTGACCCAGCAGCCCGGAAACGTCCCGTCCCAGCTGAGGACCAGGGCGTCGAGCGCTTCTCCGTCGGCGCTCGTGGTTTCCGCCACGTACCCGTAGTCGGCCGGGAAGACGGTGGCGGAAGCGAGCCGGCGGTCCAGGCGCAGGCCACCGCGGTGGTGGTCCCATTCGTACTTGGAACGACTGCCCTTGGGCGTCTCAACCAGCACGTCGATCACGTCGTCGTTCACCGGAAGCCCCTACCCGGTGACGGCCGGCGCTACCGCCGGCCGTCACCCGCCCCTCAGCCGTTCGCCGTCGCCCGTGGGTGCTCGTCGACGAATGGCTCTTCTGCGGGCGCCGAGGGCTCGGCCGTGCTCCACAGCGCCCATGCGATGAACAGTGCCTGGAACGGGAGCCGCAGCCAGGGATAGATGCCGCCCGGCTGTCCGTCGACGTCGATGCCGGCCACTGCCACGTAGACGTTGGCCGGAAAGACAGCAGCGAGGTAGGCGGCGGTGGCCATCCCGACCAGCCGCCGCCGGCTCCGGACGACCGTGAGCCCGATGCCCAGAGCTATCTCGATGATGCCGGTTGCCGCGATGAGAGCACCTGCCGCGGGCACCCATTCGGGGAGGTGCTGCTCGAACGGTGTGGGGTTGGCCAGGTGGGCCACGCCGGCGACCACCATGGCGATGCCGAGGCCCCAGCGGGCGGCGGTACGAGGCGCCCGCCCTCGGAGGGCAAGGAGGGCGGCGGCGGTGGCGATGGCCAAAACGAGGAGGAAGATCATCGGTTGCTCCCTTATGGATAGTGACACTCCCTATTATGGGTAGTGCTACTATCCGTGTCAAGGGTTGAGAGGGGAGAACCGATGCGCATGGCCGAGCTCAGCCGTCGCAGCGGCGTGCCGACCGCCACGATCAAGTACTACCTGCGTGAGGGCCTCCTCCCTCCGGGGGAGCCGACCGCCCCCAACCAGGCCGAGTACGGCCAGCAGCACCTCGACCGCCTCGACCTGGTCCGGGCCCTCCGGGAAGCAGCAGGCCTGCCCATCGCCACCATCGCGCGCGTCTTCGCGGCCATGGACCGCCACCGGGAGGACACTCCGCCGGAGTACCTCTCGATCGCCGTGGGCGCGCTGAGCGAGCCGCTGGCGGTCCCCGAGGACCAGATCGAGGCGTACGCCCGGGCTCAGGCCCAGGTCGCCGAGCTGCTCCACCTGCTGGGCTGGAACGTCGACCCCGACTCACCTGGCCACGACGACCTTGTCCGGGCCGTCGTCGGCGTCCACCGGTTCCTCCCCGGGCTGATCACCGAGACGAAGCAGTTGGTTCCCTTTGGCCGGACGGTTCGGTCCCTCGCCGACGTCGAGATTCCGGAGACCTACGACCCGGCCGTCGACCGATCCGCCGTACTGCGCTTCAGCGTGCTGGGAACCGTCCTGTTCGAACCGGTGCTGCTGGCCCTGCGCAAGCTCGCCCACACCGACAGGATTCGACACACCGCCGCGTGGAGGCGCCGCCGTTGAGCGCCGGCGAACAGGGTCGACCGGAGAGGTGTTCGCCGAATGTCCATCTCGACGCTCGTCTCCATTCACCGGGCTGACAGCGCAGGTTCAAACCCCCTTTCTAGGTTCGGGCCCTCGTCCTCGACTCAAGGAGAGCCGCCCCCATGCCTGAGACTCCGACCGGTGTGCACCGACGCTCGTTCCTGAAGGGAGTGGTCGGCGCCGGCGCCGGTGCCGCCGCCCTCGCCGGGCCCTTCGGCGCCCTTGGATCACGCGCCGCAGGCGCAGCACCTGTCTCCGGCGCCCGGGGCACTGGCGCGCGTGGCGGCGACATCGGCTATGGACCGTTGTACCCGGTGAAGGACCAGGCGACCGGCCTCGAGCTGCTGATGCTCCCGAAGGGCTTCGAGTACATCAGCTACGGATGGACCGGGGATCCCATGGCCGATGGCCGGCCCACACCGGGGTCCCACGACGGAATGGGGGCGTTTCGCGGCGGTGACCAGGTGCGCCTCGTCCGCAACCACGAGCGAGGACTTGGCGCGTCGTTCGCGCCTGCCGGTAACACGTATGACCCCGCCGCGGGTGGTGGCACGACGAACCTCGTGTTCGACCCCGACGCCGGGCGGTGGATCGAGAGCTACGCCAGCCTGAGCGGAACGATCCGTAACTGTGCCGGAGGCCCGACCCCCGAGGGCACGTGGATCTCCTGCGAAGAGAACCTGACGATCCCAGGCTCCTCCAACACCGCCACCAAGTTTCACGGCTACAACTTCGAGGTGCCGGCGGACGGCATGGCCAGCGGGGTACCGCTCACGGCCATGGGCCGGTTCAACCACGAGGCGACAGCCACGGATCCCGCGACCGGTTTCGTCTACGAAACCGAGGACACAGGGGACTCGGTCCTCTACCGCTTCCGGCCCACTTCGCGGTCGAACCTGGCCGCCGGCGGGGTGCTGGAGGCCATGAAGCTCGACAACGGCAGCGACACCCGGATGTGGGAGACCGGCGAGACCGATACCGCGGCATGGGTGATCGTCGAGGATCCCGACCCGCAGACCAACGACTATGTGACCAGCACGAGAGGCCAGGCCGCCGCCAAGGGGGCGGCGCTGATCACCCGTGGTGAGGGCGCGTGGTACGGCAACGGCGTCGTGTACGTCGTCGCCAGCAATGGAGGGGTCCTGAGACTGGGGCAGGTGTTCGCCTACGACCCCGTGGCGTCCACGTTCACGTGTGTCCTCAGCTCGACCAGCGCCGACCTCGTCGCCGCTCCCGACAACATCTGCGTCAGTCCGAGGGGCGGCATCGTCTTGTGCGAGGACGGCAGCGGGTTGGAGTACCTCCACGGCCTCACGCCGACCGGCGACATCTTCCGCTTCGCCCAGAACAACGTGGTGCTCCCGCCCGACGTCATGGCCGCTCGTCGCTACGCCGGGAACGGCAACTACACGGGCTCGGAGTGGGCAGGGGCCACCTTCGAACCCAAGAACGGGAACTGGATGTTCGCCAACCTGCAGTCCCCGGGCATCACCTTCGCCATCACCGGCCCGTGGCGGAGCGGCCCGCTGTAACACCACCCTCGGTGGCGATCAGGCCTCAGCTATGGAGGTGCAGACGCTCGCCTTGGGTGCCGAGAATGGCGATCAGCTCCACCGGGCCGTCGACGGCGCCGAACCAGTGTGGCGTCCAGGTGGTGAACTCGACGGCCTCGCCGGGCTTGATCGTGAGGTCCTCCTCGCCGAGCAGGAGCCGTAGGCTGCCGTCGAGCACGTAGAGCCAGTCGTATCCCTCGTGCACGGGCAGGACGTCGGGCGGGGTGCACCGCTCCGCACTCAAGTCCATCTTGAAGGCGTGGAGGCCGGCGGCGGGCCCGCGGTGGGTGAGCGGCCACATCGTCAGGCCGTCGCGGGTGAGCGGCTGCATGCGGACGCGAGGGTCCTGCGGGAGCGACGAGGCCAGCAGCTCGTCGGCGCTCACGCCGAGGGCGGCGGACAGGGCCGGGATGTGGTCGAGCGCGAGCCGGCGCTTCCCGGCTTCGAGGCGGCTGAGCGTCGAGATGTCGATGCTGGCCCGCTCGGCGACCTCCTGGAGCGTCAGGCCACGCTCGGTCCGGAGCTCGCGCAGCCGGCGGCGGACACGGGCGTCGACCGGCTCTTCGGATGTTGTTGCCATATCAGCAAGGCATCTTGGCATATTGCGACACCCATGTCACCATGAACGCATGGAGAAGTCATGGGACTGCATCGTGGTGGGAGCTGGCGCCGCCGGATTGAGCGCGGCACTGGTGCTCGGACGGGCCAGGCAGCGGACGCTGGTCGTCGACGCCGGGCGGCAGAGCAACCTCGTCGCCCACGGCATCGGCGGCCTGCTCGGCAACGACGGGCGGCCGCCGGCCGAGTTCTACGCCGCCGGGCGCAACGAGCTGGCGGCCTACCCGACGGTGGAGCTGCGGTCCGGTGAGGTGGTGGCCGGCGAGCGGCGGGACGGGGGGTTCGTCCTGGACATGGCCGACGGTTCCCGGGAGACGGCACGGCGGGTGCTGCTCGCATCGGGGATGGACTACCGCTTCCCTCCGCTGCCCGGCATCCCCGAGCGCTGGGGCCGCTCGGTCTTCCACTGTCCGTTCTGCCACGGGTGGGAGGTTCGGGATCAGCCGCTCGGCGTGCTCGACCGGGGCGCCACGGGCGTGCACCGCGCCCTCCTGCTGCGGGTCTGGAGCGATGACGTGACGCTGCTCGCCAACGGTCCCGCCGAGCTGGAGTCGGACGACGTCGAGCGGCTGCGGAGCGCGGGGGTCACCATCGACGAGCGCCCTGTCGCCGAGCTGTGCGGCCCGGGCACCACCTTGACCGCCGTTGTCTTGTCCGACGGCACGGAGCGTCGGTTGGGCGGGCTGCTGGTGCCCGTGACCCTGTACCAACGCTCGCCCTTGGCCGAGCAGCTCGGGGCAGCTGCCGGCAGTCCGGGGCCGGTCGTCGCCGATGCCGTGGAGGTTGATTCCATGTTCCAGACGGGCGTCCCGGGCCTCTCCGCCGCCGGCGACCTGAGCTGCCAGATGCCTTCCGTGGCGAACGCGATCACCGCCGGCTCGAACGCTGCGGCCGGCATCGTCCGCAGTGTGGTCGCGGAGGCGCACGGGCTCACGTAGTGGTGGGAGTGAGCCACTGACGGGCTCCGGGCCACCCGGGGCTCAGATGGCGGTTCGGTGCCGGGGTTCGTAGAGCATGATGTCCAAGCCGCCGGGCAGGACGAGGGTGGTGCTGATGCCGAACCCCTCGTTCTCCGGCTCGCCCCTCACCTCCACGCCCTTCCCCCGCAGCTCCTCGACGGTGGCGCCGATGTCGTCGCACATCAGCGTGAGCTGGTGACGAATACCGCTGTCGAACGTGGGGCCCTCGGACGGATGGACGCCGAGCTCGGCGGGTGGCAGGGCGAAGATGAGCCAGCCGTCACCGTCGTCGACGTGGTGCCAACCGAAGACATCGCGGAAGATGTTCCGAACCGCTTCCGGCTCCGAGGTGTAGAGGAGGGCATGGGCGCCGATGATGGCCATGGCGCATTGTGTCAGGGGTCGGCGTGATCAGGCTTTGCCCGGTTTGGCGGTGGCGGCAATGCCCGCCAGCAGCCAGCTCAGGCTGCGCTCGAAGGTCCGGATCAGCTCGGCGCGGGGTGGGCCGTCCGCGTCGCCCTGGCCCCGCTCGAGCGGCCGTCGGGTGGTAAAGGCGGCCGAACCGATGGCGTGGACGATGAGCGCCCGCTGTGCTTCGCGCGCCGACGGGCCGGTGACACCACCGCGCCGGAGCAGGGACAGCATGACCTCTCCCAGGCGCTGGGCGTTCGGCCCCCGGGCGCCCTGGCGGGCCAGGTAGAGAGGGACCAGGTCGGGGTGGGCGAGCAACACCCGATGGGTGGACGCCATCATCGTGCGTAGCCCGGCCTGCCAGTCACCTCGGTCGGGATCCGGCACCTCCACGGCGGCGAGTACATCGTCGAGGATGTCGTCGACCAGCGCCATCTTCGTCGCCACATGGCTGTAGAGGGCGTTTGGCGCCACCTCGAGACGCCGGGCCAGGGCCCGCATCGTCAGCGCCTCGAGTCCGTCCTCGGCGAGCAACTCCTGGGCGGCGGCGAGCACCATGTCTCGGGTGAGGCCGGCGCGCTGGCCGGGTGATCGGGGAAGGCTCACTTGCCAACTGTACACCG
This sequence comes from uncultured Acidimicrobiales bacterium, assembly GCA_902805665.1. GTDB lineage: Bacteria > Actinomycetota > Acidimicrobiia > Acidimicrobiales > AC-14 > CADCTB01. Next base: position 2,537 of record CADCTB010000210.1, on the reverse strand, counting down.
TTCAGTTAAACTGGACACTGTACAGCTCACCCGGGCCTATCGAGAGGAAGCGTCTTATGGCTGACATCGCCCTGTTCCACTCTGTCCTCGGGGTTCGCCCCGGTGTCCACGACGCCGCCGTCCGGCTGGCTGCCGCCGGACACAGGGTCACGACAGTCGACCAGTACGACGGTCGCGTCTTCGACGACTACGAGGAAGCGACGGGCTTCGCGGAGACGATCGGTTACCCGGCCCTCATGCAGCGTGCGCTCGAGGGGGTCGAAGCGCTGCCCGACGGCTTCGTCGCCATCGGCTTCTCGAACGGCGGGGGGATGGCAGAGTTCGTGGCCACCCAGCGGGCGGTCGGCGGGGTCGTGCTGGCCTCCGGGACGCTGCCACTCGCCATGATCGACGTCCTCGCGTGGCCGGCGGGCACGCCGGTGCAGGTGCACTACGCCCTCGACGACCCGCACCGCCGGCAGGAGTGGGTCGACTCGCTGGTCGGGAGCGTGGAGGCCGCAGGTGCGCCGGTCGAGGCGTTCGACTATCCCGGCCGGGGCCACCTGTTCACCGACGCCTCACTGCCGGACGAGTACGACCCCTCGTCGGCCGAGCTCCTGTGGAAGCGGGTGCTGGCCTTCTGCGCCGACCGATGAGCGCGAACGAAGAGCGCCGAGCCGGTGGCTCGGCGCTCTTCGCTCATCGAATGCGGGTCTGAACAGGTCGGCTGACGCCACCCTCACGCGTGTTGGCGATGAAGGCGTCGGCCCGCCGGTGATACCGCTCACCCCACCGACCGCCGAGCCACCCGGCCAGCAGCATCACCAGCAACGCGACCAACCCCGTGGCCAGCGCGGCACCGGTGCGAGCGTCCGATGAGAACCACTGAGGTAGACGCACGCTGGAAAAGACGTCGTACTTGTCGCCCAGCCATGCTCCCAGGCCGCTGGTCACTGCCGCGAGCAGAAGGAACCAGACAGCGGTGAGAACTCCGTTGCGGCCGCCGTCGTATCGGGCGATCCGTCCTGCGACCCAGCCGCCGACCAGGAAGGCGACGAGCAGCGTTGCCAGCCCTGCGATCAGCCCTCCGATCGACAGCTCGTCGGCGCCGGTCAGGCCTCGCTGGTAGCCGAAGCTTCCTGCTCCGGCGAGGAGTCCGGCCAGCAGGACCGCCGTACCGAGTGCGGCCGCCATGCCGGCCAGCGTTGCCGGGACGTCGATGCCCCCGAAGCGCCGGTGGGCCTCGACGACCCCGACGTCTCCGCCGAGGCGGCGGGTGCGGGCCCGGTCGCTCCCGTCATGCACGGTGCTGCTTCCCGAACGTCTGGTGCGAGTGGTCCGGGTGTCGCCTTCGTAACGATGCTCCATGTCAATGCTCCTTTCTTGAAAGGGGCCGGCGGGGAGGACGTCGCTGTCCTCCCCGCCGGTGCCTCCGGCTAGTTAGCGCCGGACGTCGCCTTCGACTTCGATGCGCTCCTTGCGCAGGTCCTGACCTACCGACTGCTCCTCGACGACGACCTCCTTGTCGAGGCGGACGCGCTCCTTCGGAACGGCCTCGGTCGAGGCCACGGCCTGCTCCTCGTGGAGGACGACCTCGTGCTCCTCCTCGGAGATGGCCGGGCCGTCCAGAGCCTGACCGACGTTGGCGTCGGTGATGGGCTCGCGCTCGATGCGGACCTCCTCGCGGGACACGGGAACCGTCTGGGTCACGTGCTCGGTCTCGACCCACTTGCGCAGCCGGGCCCGGCCGGCCTCACGGGAGACCTTGCCGACGCGGAGCTCCTCCTCCGAACGGGTCATGGCGTTGTCGGTCGTCGGCCCGCTGGTGTCGTAGCCGGGGCCGCCGGTTGTCGCGGCGTTCCCCTCGGGAAGGCCCGTGTCGGAACGGTCCTCGGAGTAGTCGAGGCCGTAGTGGCGGTAGATGGCCGCCTCCTCGTCCTGGGACAGCTGGCCGTCGGCCTCGGCGTGGGGAGCGTCCTTCACCATGTCCTTGGTGAACGGGACGATCAGCTCGCCACCCTCCGCCTTGGCCCGGGCGAGGGGGATGAAGCTGACCCGGCCACCGAAGAGCCCGGTGGTCACCGCCAGCCACTCGGGCTGGTCGGTCTGCTCGTCGAGATAGATGTCGGACACCTTGCCGATCTTCCCGCCGTCACTGCCGACGACGGTGCGTCCCCGCCAGTCGCGCACGTCCTGGGTGGTCATGGTCATAGTCGTGACTCCTCTCGTTGTCTGTGTGGGTTCTTGTTGCTGATCAGTTAGCGGCGAGCCGACTGGGCGCCCGGCGAAGAGCCGTTGCCGGCCTGCGACTGGGCCTTGTCCTTGAGCTCCTGGGCCCGCTGCTGCACGCGGTCACCGGCGCCGCTCATCTGCTGCTGCATCTGGGGCTTCTCCTGGTCCCACCGCTGCATGGCCTGCTGCCAGCGCTGCTGCATGGGCTGGATGCCTCCGCCGCCGATGGCGATCACGGCAGAACCGACGACGATGGCCAGGATGGCGTAGAAGAGGCCGTTGATGATGGCCGGGGCGATCTGCAGCTGGCTCAGGGCGGCGAAGCC
>CADCTB010000209.1 GCA_902805665.1 uncultured Acidimicrobiales bacterium | reverse complement strand
AACAGCAGGCACACGGGTGCCACCACCGCGATCAGGACGATATTTCCGATCCACCACAAAAGCACTGGCAAATACCTCCATGTCGGCCCGAGTGCCTACTGGTCGGGATTGTATGACGGCCGCAGAAGGGGGCGAAAGAGTGTGTGAAACATAGAGCGCGCCCGGCCAGTGTTTTGAACATAGAGTGAGCCGACAGGCACAATGGACGCGTCGAAGCCCCCGTCCATTCTCTGAAAAGAGCTGAGAACCGGTTAGCGGGTCAGCGGGCGAGGATGAGGCGGGAGCAGATCGAGCAGTAGTAGTCGGTCTCGTCCAGGCGCTCGCGCCAGCCGTCGGGCAGCCACTGGATGCTCTTGCACTCCCGGCAGGTGATCTTGTTGGTGTGGAGCGCCTCGCCCATCCCGGCCAGGGCCAGTTTGGCGCCGCCGGTCTTCGGCCGGCTGATGGCCTTCCCCTGGCGGGTGCTCTCCTCCTTGGCCCGGCGGACCTCCTTGGCCCGGGCCTCGGCCTGGGCCCGGTGGCGGACCACCTCGTGCCAAGGAGTGGCCGACGCGGCCCGGGCGGCCCGGGTGCGGGCCACCGAGTTCTCGCCGGCACTGTTGTTGCTCCCCCGGAAGAACGCGTAGGCGTCGTTGACCTCGCCCATGCGCCGCTCCGCCTCCTTCTGCACGGCGGCGGGGGCGCCGGCGAAGCGGTCTGGGTGGAAGATCTGGGCCAGCACCCGGTAGGCGGCGGTGATCTCGGCCGGCTTGGCCTTGGGCCCGATACCGAGGATCTCGTACGGGGTCACTTTGCCGTCACGCCCTTCGCCCGGCCCGCGCAGGTGACCCCGGAGCCCGGGGCCCACGACGCGCCTCTACCTGTGAGCTTCGTTGGTCTTGCGAGCAACACATCCTCATCCCTCGACAAGTCGCGTCATTCTACCGCCCACCTACCCCTGGTTCGCCGTCGGAATGCCCTGCGCCCTCCAGCGCCGCGCCTGCCGAGGGGTGGAGACGCCACCCTCTGACCGCGCTTTCCGCATCGGCGAGGGCGACCACGCAGCCGCCGAATCCGGCGCCCGTGAGCCTGGCGCCGTACACGCCGGGGACGGCCGAGAGCTCGGCCGCCAGGGCGTCGAGTGCGTCGGTGGACACCTCGAAATCGTCGGCCAGGCTGGCGTGGCTGGCCGCCATGAGCCGGCCGGCGCCGGCCAGGTCGCCCGAGCTGATGCAGGCGGCGAAGTCCAGCACCCGCTGGTTCTCGGTGACGACGTGACGGGCCCGGCGGCGCAGCAGGGGGTCGTCGAGGCGGCCCAGATCGTCGACGGTGGCGTCGCGCAGCGGCCCGATGATCTCGGCGGCCGCCTCGCACTGGGCCCGGCGCTCCGCGTAGGCGGAACCGACCAGGGCCCGGGACTGGCCGGAGTCGACGACGACCACGTCGACCCCTTTCGGCATCGGCACCGGCGTCACCTCCAGCGACGAGCAGTCGATCAGCAGGCCGTGGCCGGCGACGCCCGACACCGACGCCAGCTGGTCCATCACCCCGCTGGGTACCCCGGAAGCCAGATGCTCGGCCCGCTGGCAGGCCAGCGCCAGCTCCAGGGGCGACCCTTCGAACCCGAGGGCCAGGGCCACCGCCACCTCCAGGGCCGCGCTCGACGACAGGCCGGCCCCCACCGGCAAGGTGGAGCGCACCGTCCCCACCGCCCCTTCCGCCGGGCGCACGACGGCCACGACGCCCGCCACGTACCGGGCCCACGAAGGCTCCACGGTCCGGGGATCGGCCACGTCGATGTCGATCTGCGCCGGCTCCGGGTCCTCCGACGACGTCAGCTCCACCCGCGTCCCGCCCCGCTCCACCTCCACGGTGGTCCCCCACTCGACGGCCATCGGCAGCGCCCAGCCGCCGGTGTAGTCGGTGTGGTCACCGATGAGGTTGACCCGCCCGGGGGCGAACGCCTTCACGCTCTCCATGGGGCGGATGGTACGGCCGGTAGCGTCGCGGCGACGGAGGAGCAGCCAACCATCGAGTTCATCGGGGCCTTCGAGTCCACCTATCAGCCGACCTTCGACGTCGACGTGGCCGAGACCACCGGCCACATCGCCCGTTGGCGCTCGGATCTCGAGCTGCTGCTCGACTGCGGTGTCACCCGGCTGCGCTACCCCGTTCGCTGGCACCGTATCCAGGCCGAGCGGCGCTCCTTCGACTGGCGGGCCACCGACGAGGTCTTCGGCTGGATGCGCGACAACGGCATGCGCCCCATCCCCGACCTCTGCCACCACACCAGTTACCCGCGCTGGCTGAAGCGGGGCTTCGTCGACCGCCGGTTCGGCTCCGCCTACCTCCGCTACGTCGAGGCCTTCGCCACCCGCTATCCGTGGATCGAGGAGTACACCCTCTTCAACGAGCCCTTCACCACCTTCCTGCTGTGCGGGCAGATGGGCGTGTGGCCCCCGCACCTGCAGGGGCTGAAGGGGTTCCTCACCCTGGCCCGGAACGTCCTCCCCGCCCTCACCGAGGCCAGCCGGGCCTGTCGAAACCTCC
>CADCTB010000208.1 GCA_902805665.1 uncultured Acidimicrobiales bacterium | reverse complement strand
CCCCGCTGATGCGCGCCGCCCGAGACCAAGGGGCTCGCGTGGCCGGTGGGCTGGGCATGCTGGTCCACCAGGGCGCCTTGGCCTTCGAGCTGTGGACCGGTCACCCGGCGCCCATCGGGGTCATGCGGGCCGCAGCCCTGCAAGCCCTTCCTCGATGACCCTCGTCACCGCCGTGTTCTGCGCCCTGCTGGGGGTGCCCGGAGGGATGCTGGCCAACCTGCTCATCGACCGGGCGCCCGACAAGCAGCCCCTCCGCCCCGTTCCCCCCTTGCGCAGCCTGGCCCGCTCACCCCGCCATGTGGTCGTGATCTCGGCCACCGCCGCACTGTTCGCAGGCACCGCGTTCCGTTTCGACGGCGACTGGGTGATCCCCGCCTACCTGGTGTTCTTCGTCTGCCTCGTGTCCGTGAGCGTCATCGACTCGCAGCTCCAGATCATCCCGAACCGCATCGTCTACCCGACGATCTTCGCCTCGGTTCCCCTGCTCGCCCTGGCCGCGCTGATCAGCGGGGAGTGGGACCGGTTCGGCCACGCCGTGATCGGGGCGACGCTGGCCTGGCTGGCTCTCCTCCTCATCCACCTCATCTCTCCCTCGGGGATGGGCTTCGGCGACGTGCGCCTGTCGTTCGTCCTGGGCCTCTTCCTGGGCTGGATCAGCCTCGGTCACGTGTTCACCGGGCTGTTCCTCGGAGTGCTCCTCATCAGCGCAGTGGGCGTGGTGCTCGCCGTCCTGCGTCTGCGCAGCCTGCAGGACCACATCGCCTTCGGCCCGTTCCTGGCTGCGGGCTCCACGCTCGCGGTGTTCGCCGGGGAGGCGATCATCCGCTGGTGGCGCGGCTGACGGCCGGGCGGCCGCTGCGATGCCACCGGGCGGGATCGGTCAATCCCCCGAAGGCCGGCGCCCCGCCCCGGTAGATTCGGGGACGATGCTCCGCTACCTGACCGCCGGCGAGTCCCATGGCAAAGCCCTGGTCGTGATCGTCGACGGGCTCCCTGCCGGCCTGGCCATCACCGTGGAGGAGATCGCCGCCGAGCTCGGTCGCCGGCGGCTCGGGTACGGCCGGGGCCCGAGGATGCGCTTCGAGCAGGACGAGCTCACCCTGGTCGGCGGCGTGCGCCACGGGCGCACCCTGGGATCGCCGGTGGCCATCGAGATCGCCAACACGGAATGGCCGAAGTGGACACAGGAGATGGATCCCGCGCCAGGGGCCACCGAGAAGCGGCTGACCCGGCCGCGTCCCGGCCACGCCGACCTGGCCGGCATGCAGAAGTACGGCCTGACCGACGCCCGTGATGTCCTCGAGCGGGCGTCGGCCCGGGAGACCGCGGCCCGGGTGGCCGCCGGGGCGTGCGCCAAGGCCCTGCTCGCCCACCTGGGCATCTCGGTGATCTCCCACGTCGTCCAGATGGGCCCGGTGGTGGCCAAGTCCGTCGAGCGACCGACCCCCGCCGACCTCGACAGAGTCGACGCTTCGCAGGTCCGCTGCTTCGACCCCGATGCCGAGGAGGCCATGATCGCCGAGATCAAGGCGGCGGCGAAGGAAGGCGACTCGCTGGGTGGGGTCATCGAGGTGCTGGCCTACGGCGTGCCCGTCGGTCTCGGCAGCCATGTCCACTGGGACCGCCGGCTCGACGGCCTCCTCGCCCAGGCCATCTGCAGCATCCAGGCGGTCAAGGGCGTCGGGTTCGGCGAGGGATTCGACTCGGCGGCGCGCCGCGGCTCGGAGGCCCACGACGAGATCCATTGGGACGACGAGCAGTCGTACCACCGGGAGACCACCAGGGCAGGAGGCATCGAGGGCGGCATGTCCACCGGCGGCCTCATCGTCCTGCGGGCGGCCATGAAGCCGCTGTCGACCCTGAACCGGCCGGTGCTGAAGACGGTCGACGTCGAGACCAAGGAGCCCACCGTCTCCTTCAAGGAGCGCACCGACGTCACGGCTGTCCCCGCCGCGGGCGTGGTGGCCGAGACCATGGTCGCGCTGGTCCTCGCCGGCGAGGCGCTGCACAAGTTCGGTGGCGACTCGGTGGCCGAGGTGGTCCGCAACCGGGACGCATACCTCGACTCCCTTGAGTGATGCGCAGCATCCCGTCCCCGCCGGCGGGGCAGGGGCCCCCGCCGGCAGCGAGGGCCTGCCTACGTGGCCAACGGAGTTGCCGCGTCGGAACGACCCGGGTGCCCCGAGCCGGAGGCAGACTGAGAGCTCGATTCTGTTGGTGGGCATGATGGCTGTGGGGAAGACGAGCGTGGGCCGGCGGCTGGCCAAGCGCCGTGGGTGGGAGTTCTTCGACTCCGACCGCCAGATCGAGGCAATGACCGGGCGGACCGTGGCCGAGATCTGGCGAGCCGACGGGGAGCCCGAGTTCCGCCGGCTCGAGGCCCTGGTGCTGGCCGACGCGCTGGCGTCGACCACCCCCCGGGTCATCGCCGCGGCCGGCGGCACGGTGCTCGACGAGGGCAACCGACGGCTCATGCAGCTGCACCATCCGGTGGTCTGGCTGCGGTGTGATCCGGAGGTGCTCGCCACCCGCCTCGGGTCGAGCACCCACCGCCCGTTGCTCGACGACGACCCGGTCGGCGTCCTGAAGAGCCTCGACGCCATCCGTCGCCCCCTCTACGAGGAGGTGGCCGACATCGTGGTCGACGTCGACGACCTCACGCCCGACCAGGTGGTCGCCTGCATCGAGGCTGCGGTCGAGCACGGGCCAGCCGGCGGGTGACTCCTTGATCACCGTCCCCGTCCCTCTCGGTGGCGACCGTTCGTACGACGTGCTGGTCGGTCCCGGTGCCCGACACCGGCTCCTGGAGCTGCTGCCGGTTGGCGTGCACCGGGCGGCGATCGTCACCCAGGAAACCATCCCGGTCACTGTCGACGCCGGCGTGGAGCAGCGCACGTTCGTCATGGGCGACGGCGAGGCGGCCAAGTGCCTGGAGACGGTCGAGGAACTGTGCCGGGCGTTCTCCCGGTGGGGCCTGACCCGGGGCGACGTCGTGGTGGCGGTGGGCGGCGGGGTGGTGACCGATGCGGCCGGGTTCGCGGCGGCCGTATACCACCGGGGCGTCGCCGTCGTGCACGTGCCGACCACGCTCCTGGGCCAGGTCGACGCCGCCATCGGCGGCAAGACGGGCGTGAACCTGCCTGAGGGCAAGAACCTGGTCGGCGCCTTCTGGCAGCCCTCGGCGGTGCTGTGCGACACCGAGGTGCTGGGCACCCTGCCGCCCCGTGAATACCGCAGCGGGCTGGGTGAGATGGCCAAGTACGCGTTCCTGGGCGTCGACCGTCTCCCCGATCTGCCCCTCGACGAGGCGGTGGCCGCATGCGTCCGGTGCAAGGCCGAGCACATCGCGGCCGACGAGCTGGAGCGCACCGGCACGCGTGCCCTGCTCAACTACGGCCACACCCTGGCTCACGCGCTCGAGACGGCCGGTCGCTACGACCTGCGCCATGGGGAGGCGGTGGCGATCGGCCTGGTCTTCGCGGCCCGCCTGGCCCGCCGCCTCGGCCGGGTCGACGACGACGTTGTCGCCGAGCACCGGCGGGTGGTGATGGGATACGACCTGCCCACCGACATCCCACCCGGGAGCGACCCGGCCGAGTTGGCCGAGCTCATGCGGCGGGACAAGAAGGCCCTGGACGGCATGACGTTCGTCCTGGACGGTCCCCGGGGCGTCGAGGTGGTGTCCGGAGTGCCGGCCGAGGCCGTCGAAGCCACCCTGGTCGAGGCCGGCTGATGGCCACGACGGTGCTGCTGCTGTCCGGGCCCAACCTGAACCTGCTCGGCATCCGGGAGCCCGACATCTACGGCTCGGCCACGCTCGACGACCACGTCGCGGGAGCGAAGGCTGTTGCTTCCGACCTCGGCATCGAGCTGGAGCACCTGCAGTCGAACCACGAGGGGGCTCTGGTGGAGGCGGTCCACGGCGCCCGGGGCCGGGTGGCCGCCATCATCGTCAATGCCGCGGCGATGACCCACTACTCGTGGTCGCTGCGCGACGCGCTCGCCGCCTTCGACGGCCCGGTGGTGGAGCTCCATCTGTCGAACACCGCAACTCGGGAGCCCTGGCGCCACACCTCGGTGATCACGCCGGTCGCCACGGGGATCATCTCCGGCTTCGGCGGCCACGGCTACCGGCTTGCCGTGGAAGCCGTGTTCCTGCTTCTCAAGTGACACAGTTGCTGTCATGAAGTCGATGGACGTCGGGAGCCGCATCCCCCGCCTGCGGCAGGCCTTTGACGGAGCCGGCTGCGAGGCCCTTCTGGTCACCCGCCTGGTCAACATCCGCTACCTCACAGGGTTCACCGGCTCGGCCGCCCTCCTGCTGGTCCGGCCCGACGAGCTGGTGTTCGTCACCGACGGCCGGTACCGCGACCAGTCGGCGCTGGAGCTGAGCCAGGCCGGCGTCGGGGCGCGGATCCGCATCGGCCTGACCGCCGGAAGCCAGAAGGAGTTCCTCCAGGAGGAGACGGCCGGCGTGGCCCGGCTCGGCCTGGAAGCGGCGGCGGTCACGTGGGCCCAGCAGCGGAAGTTCGACGGCGAGTGGTTCCCCGACGCCGAGCTGGTGGCCACCGAGGGGTTGGTCGAGGAGCTGCGGAAGGTGAAGGACGCCGGTGAGGTCGAGCGGATGGCCGCGGCTGCGACCATCGCCGACGAGGCGCTGGCCCGGGTCCGGCACCGCCTGGCCGAGAGCCCGACCGAGCAGCAGTTCGCCCTGGAGCTGGACTTCGAGATGCGACGCGGCGGTGCGTCTGCACCCTCGTTCGACACCATCGTCGCGTCCGGTCCCAACGGGGCGAAGCCCCACCACCGCCCGAGCAGCCGGCGCATCGAGGCCGGCGAGCTGGTCGTCGTCGACTTCGGCGCCATCGTCGACGGCTACTGCTCCGACATGACCCGCACCCTGTGCGTGGGCGAGCCGTCAGCCACCGCCCGGCGCATGGTCGACGTGGTGGCCGACAGTCAGCAGGCCGGTGTCGACGCGGTCCGGGCCGGGGCCGAGGGGAAGGCCATCGACGAGGTGTGCCGCGCGGTGATCACCGAGGCGGGTTGGGCCGAGGCGTTCCTCCACAGCACCGGTCACGGGGTCGGCCTGGAGATCCACGAGGACCCGCGGGTGGCTTCGACGTCCACCGATACCCTGGTGGCCGGCCACGTCGTCACCGTCGAGCCCGGGGTGTACCTCCCCGAGCACGGCGGCGTCCGCATCGAGGACACCGTGGTCGTCACCGACGAGGGCTGCACCGTCCTCACCAACGCCACCAAGGAGCTCGCGGTTCTGTGAACGTTTCCACCAACGACCTGCGCAACGGCATGGCCCTCGATCTGCCCGAGGGGCTGTTCACCGTGGTCGAGTTCCAGCACGTGAAGCCCGGAAAGGGCGGCGCATTCGTCCGCACCAAGCTGAAGAACGTGCGTACCGGCGCGGTGCTCGACCGGACCTACCGGGCCGACGAGAAGCTCGAGCAGGCGGTGATCGACAAGCGGGAGATGCAGTACCTCTACCGCGAGAGCGCCCACTACGTCTTCATGGACAACACGTCGTACGACCAGATGAACGTCGACGAGCCCACCCTCGGCGTGGCCACCCACTACCTGCGTGAGGGCGACTCCGCAGTGCTCCAGATCTACAACGACCAGGTCGTCGGGGTGGACCTGCCGGCGTCGGTGGAGCTCACCGTGACCCAGACCGAGCCCGGCGTCCAGGGCGACCGGGTCTCCGGCGCCCGCAAGCCGGCCACCCTCGAGACCGGCCACGTGGTGCAGGTCCCGCTGTTCGTGAACCCCGGCGACAAGATCAAGGTCGACACCCGCAGCGGCGACTACCTGACGCGGGTCTAGGTGCGCCATCAGGCAACCTTCGCCGCGCTCATACCGGCCAGGGCCACCGCTGGCGGCGTTCTCGTCCTCGACCCACTCCATGTGCGCCTTCGTCCTGCGGCCTTGACAGCGGCGCCCCTGACTCGCCGTGAGCATCGCCGACGTCACCTGATGGGGCACTAGGAGTGGCCAGGGGCGCCGGCCACGCCGGCCCTCCGGCCGGGAGTGGAAGCCGGAGACAGGCCCGCGAGCGGGCGCTCTCACTGCTCTACGAGGCCGAGAGCAAGGATCAGTCGCCGGCTGCGGTGCTCGCCGGGCTGCCGGTGGCGCCGGCTGAGTTCGCCACCGAGCTGGTCACCGGCGTAGGCGCCCACATCGACGAGCTCGACAAGTGGATCACCAGCTACGCCAAGGACTGGACGATCGACCGCATGCCGGCCCTCGACCGGGCCCTGCTGCGCATCGGCGTCTTCGAGTTGCTGCACCGCCCCGACGTGCCGACCGGAGCCGTCATCTCCGAAGCGGTGGAGCTGGCGCAGCGCTTCTCGACCGACGAGTCGAGCCGCTTCGTGAACGGCATGCTCGCCCGCATCGCCGAATCGACCCGGGAGTCAGATCGTGAACCGGTGAATGCGAAAGCTGTCGGCGCCGACCCGGCTGAAGACCACCATCCGCCGGCCGGCGAGGTGGTCGAGGACGGCTTCGACGAGGAGGGGTGACTCGCCGAGGTCGGCGCCGAGCGGGAGGGCGACGTTCGCCTCCACCCCGTCGAGCACGTCGAGGAGTCGCTCGGTGACGTCGGCCAGATCGGCGCGGAACCGGGTCACGTAGGCCCAGAGCCCGGCCTGGGTGAGGGCCAGCAGCGCCACCTTTTCGTCGTAGTCCCGCATCTGCACGAGCTTCTGCTCCCGCAGCTCCACCAGCCCCCCGAACCACTCGTCGTGGGTGAGGCCCTGCGCCTCGCAGGCCCGGGCCAGGGCGACGTGGTCGAGCATCTTGTGACCGGCGGCGAGGGCCTGATCGCCGGCGACATGAAGTACATCGTCAGGGCGCGACATTCGCTATAGTGAGGGGGTGGCTCGCAGCCCCACGGCGTACCGGTTCACGGTGAAGGACTACCACCGTATGGCCGAGGCTGAAATCTTCGATCCGAAGGACCGCGTCGAGCTCATCGACGGGGAGGTCGTGAAGATGAGCCCCATCGGGACGCGGCACGGAGCCTGCGTCGACCGGCTGGCTCGGGTGTTCTTCGCCGCGGCGGGCGAGCAGGTCATCGTCCGGGTGCAGGGTGCGATCCAGGTCGGCGAGTACTCCCAACCCCAGCCCGATCTCTCGATTCTCCCGTTCCGGCCTGATTTCTACGCCGACCATCATCCGATGCCGCCCGACGTGCTCCTCGTAGTCGAGGTTGCGGACACCTCTCTGCGGCACGACCTGGTCCGGAAGGCGCCGCTCTACATCTCGGGCGGCGTGCCGGAGGTCTGGGTCGTCGACCTGGTCGCCGAGGTGGTCCACGTCACCCGCGGCGGTACGACGTCGGAGCTGCGGGCCGGCGAGTCGCTGGCCCCGCTGGCGTTCCCCGATCTGGTCCTCGAAGTCACAGCCATCCTTCCCTGACGCGCTACGCTCGGGGAGCCGTTAACGCTGGTCCTGTGAGGCTGGCACGGAAGAGGAGCCGACCCGCATGGCCGAGCGAGAGCGCGCAGCGACGCCCCCGTACGGGGGCGTTTTCTCTGCCCGCAGCCGGGTCATGGACGCCGAGGACCTGCGGCGGGCGGTCACCCGCATCGCCCACGAGATCGTCGAGCGCAACCACGGCCTCGACGGTGTGGTGCTCATCGGACTGCAGACCGGCGGAGTCCCCCTTGCTGGGCGACTGGCCGAGGCCCTCTCCCGCATCGAGGGGGTCGAGGTACCGACCGGCAGCATCGACGTCGCCCTCTACCGCGACGACATCGGCCTGCGGCCGGTGATCCCGGAAGCGGTAACCGACATCTCCTTCGACCTCACGGGCCTGACCGTGGTGCTGGTCGACGACGTGCTGTTCACCGGCCGCACCGTCCGGGCCGCCCTCGACGCCCTCAACGCCTACGGCCGGCCGCGGGCCGTGCAACTGGCCGTGATGGTCGACCGCGGCCACCGGGAACTGCCGATCCGCCCCGACTACGTGGGCAAGAACCTCCCCACCCGCCTCGACGAGATCGTCGACGTGCGCGACGACGGCGTCGACGTGGGCGAGAAGCGGGGAACCGGTCCCGAGCGGAAGACCCAGTCCGGACGTTGAAGCATCTCCTGTCCGTCGCCGATCTGGGAGCGGACGGCATCGAGGAGGTGATGCGGGTCACTGACTCCTTCGTGGAGGTGTCGGAGCGGGCGATCCCGCGGGTGCCGGCGCTGCGGGGCCGGACGGTGGTGTCCCTGTTCTACGAGGAGTCGACCCGGACCCGGCTGTCGTTCGAGATGGCCGCCAAGCGCCTCTCGGCCGACACCATGAACTTCTCGGTGTCGACCTCCTCGGCCAAGAAGGGCGAGTCGCTCCGCGACACCTGCCAGACCATCGAGGCCATGGGCATCGACGCCCTGGTCGTGCGCCACTCCTCGGCCGGCGTGCCCTGGCAGGTGGCCTCGTGGGTCGGCTGCCCGGTGATCAACGCCGGCGACGGATGGCACGAGCACCCGACACAGGCCCTGCTGGACTGCTACACGATCCGGGGCCGGCGCGGCTCACTGGTTGGCCTCCGCATCGCCGTGGTCGGCGACGTGAAGCACTCACGGGTGGCCCGGTCAGGCGTGCTGGCCTTCACCATGCTGGGCGCCGAGGTGACGATCGTCGCCCCACCGACCCTGCTGCCGCCCAGCCTCGACGGCTGGCCGGTAGAGGTCAGTCACGACCTGGACAGCGTGCTGGCCAAGGTCGACGTGGTGTACCTCCTGCGCATGCAGGCCGAGCGCCAGAGCGAGGCCCTGCTCCCGTCGCTGCGGGAGTACACCGCCCGCTACGGGCTGACCCGGAACCGGTTCGACCTGCTGCCCGACGACGCGCTGGTGATGCACCCGGGGCCCATCAACCGCGGCGTCGAGATCGCGGCCGACGTGGCCGACCTGCCCCGGTCCCTCATCACCCGCCAGGTGGCCAACGGCGTGGCCGTGCGCATGGCCGTCCTCTTCCTCCTCCTCGGATCGGAGCCCCGTGCCTGACCGCCATCCCGTGCTGATCAGAGGCGGTCGGGTCATTGACGTCACCGGAGAGCGGGTGGCCGACGTCCTCATCGATGGCGGCCTGGTGCAGGCCGTGGAGGACGGGATGTCCACTCCGGCCGGGGCCACGGTGCTCGACGCCGCGGGCTGCATCGTCGCCCCGGGGCTGGTGGACCTCCACACCCACCTGCGCCAACCGGGCCGGGAGGAGGCCGAGACGGTGGAGACCGGCGCCCGGGCCGCAGCCCTCGGGGGCTTCACCGCGGTGGTCGCCATGCCGAACACGGAGCCGGCGCTCGACAGTGCCGCCGCAGTGCGCGAGGTCCTCGAGCTGGGCGTGTCGGCGGTCTGTGACGTGCGGGTGGCCGGCGCCATCACGAGGGGGCGGCTCGGGCGTGAGCTGGCGCCCCTCGGCGAGATGGCCGACCTCGGCGTCCGGCTGTTCACCGACGACGGCGACGGCGTGCAGGACGCCCGGCTCATGCGCCGGGCCCTCGAATACGCCTCGGCCCTCGGTGTGACGCTGGCGCAGCACTGCGAGGACAAGGTCCTCGCCGCCGGCGGGCACATGCACGAGGGGGAGTGGTCGAGCCGGCTCGGCGTCCCCGGCCAGCCTGCGGAGGCCGAAGAGCTGATGGTGGCGCGCGACATCGCCCTGGCCCGGCTCACCGGAGGCCGGGTCCACTTCCTCCACCTGTCGACTGCCGGATCGGTGGCCGCGGTTCGGGCGGCCAAGGCCGAAGGCCTGGCCGTCACCGCGGAAGCGGCGCCTCACCACTTCACCCTGACGGACGCGGCCGTGGAGGGCTATGACACGCTCTACAAGGTCAACCCGCCGCTGCGGACCGCAGCGGACGTGGTGGCTGTGAAGGCCGGCCTGGCGGACGGCACGATCGACGCCATCGCCACCGACCATGCCCCCCACGCCCCGGAGGACAAGGAAGTGCCTTTCGACCAGGCCCGTCCCGGCATGCTCGGGCTCGAGACCGCGTTGGCCTTGGCCCTGACCGAGCTGGACCTGCCGGTCGCCGACGTGCTCGCGCTGCTCTCCTGGAACCCGGCCCGTATCGCCGGCCTCGAGTCGTCTCACGGGGGGCCGGTAGCCGAGGGTCGTCCGGCCAACCTCTGCGTGATCGACCCGGCCGCCACCTGGGTCGTCGACCCCGACGCCCTGGCCAGCCGAGCCCGCAACACCCCCTACGCCGGTCGCAAGCTCACCGGCCGGGCCCGCCACACCGTGCTGCGCGGTGAACCGGTGGTCGTCGACGGAGTGGCAAAGCGGTGAGCCCCCCGACAGCTGGTGACGATCGAGCACGCCCTGGCGTGTCGGATCGTCACCAGAACGAGTTGGTCGAGGCGCACCTGGTCCTGGCCGACGGCACCGTCTTCGAGGGTGAGGCCATGGGAGCGGTGGTGGAGGTGGCCACGGGGGAGGTGGTGTTCAACACCGTTCTCTCCGGCTACCAGGAGGTCATCACCGACCCGTCCTACGCCGGCCAGGTGATCTCGTTCACCTATCCCCACATCGGCAACTACGGGATCAGCGAGGCCGACTCCGAGAGCGCCCGCCCGTTCTGCCGGGGCGTGATCGTGCGGGAGCTGGCCCACCGGCCTTCGAACTGGCGGTCCACCGTCGACCTCGGCACGTGGCTCGCCGCCCACGGGGTGCCCGGCATCACCGGCATCGACACCCGCCGCCTGACAAGGCACATCCGCGAGGCCGGATCCATGCCGTGCGCGTTCGGCACTGCCGACGAGGCCACCCTGCGAGCCGCCGCCCAGGCCGAGCGGGGCACGGACGGGCTCGATCTGGTGGCGGGGGTCACCACGCCGGTCCGCTACACCGTCGGTGACGGGCCGCTGCGGGTCGTGGCCTACGACTTCGGCATAAAGACCAGCATCCTGCGGCAGCTGAGCCGGATCGCCACGGTGGAGGTCGTCCCCGCGTCGACGCCGGCTCACGAGCTGCTCGACAACCCGCCCGACGGCGTCTTCCTGTCCAACGGCCCGGGAGATCCGGCGGCGGTCACCTACGCCATCTCCAACATCGCCGGCCTGCTCGGCCAGGTGCCGGTGTTCGGGATCTGCCTCGGCCATCAGCTGCTTGCGACCGCGCTCGGCGGCGATACCTACAAGCTGCCGTTCGGCCACCACGGTGGCAACCACCCGGTCAAGCGGTTGCGGGACAACGCGGTGGAGATCACCAGCCAGAACCACAACTACGCAGTGACGGTGGGATCGGTGAACTCGGCCGACGTCACCCACCTGAACCTCAACGACGGTGTCGTCGAGGGGCTGCGCTCCCGTGACGTCGCCGCCTTCAGCGTGCAGTACCACCCCGAGGCCGGGCCCGGCCCCCACGACGCCCGCTACCTGTTCGAGGAGTTCAAGGATCTCATGATCGCGTTCCGGGCGGTCCACTGAGAGATGCCCAAGCGCACCGACATCCACAGCATCCTGCTGATCGGCTCGGGACCGATCGTCATCGGCCAGGCGTCGGAGTTCGACTACTCGGGGACCCAGGCCTGCCGGGTCCTGCGGGACGAGGGCTACCGGGTGATCCTGGTCAACTCCAATCCGGCGACGATCATGACCGACCCCGAGTTCGCCGACCGGACCTATGTCGAGCCGCTCGACGCCGACGTCGTCGCCGCCGTCATCGAGCGGGAGCGGCCCGACGCCCTCCTGCCCACCCTCGGGGGCCAGACCGCGCTGAACCTGGCGGTGGCGCTGTCGGAGCGGGGCGTGCTCGACCGCTACAAGGTGGAGCTCATCGGCGCGTCGATCGAGGCCATCCACACCGCCGAGAACCGCGAGCGGTTCAAGTCGGCGATGACGGAAATCGGCCTGGCCGTCCCCAACTCGGGGTTCGCGTACCACCTCGACGAGGCGGTCAAGGTGGGCGACGAGGTCGGCTACCCGGTGATCATCCGGCCCTCGTTCATCATGGGCGGCGGAGGAACCGGGATCGCGGCGGACGCCGAGGAGCTGCTGCGACTGGCCGAGACCGGCCTGGCCGCCAGTCCCATCTCTGAGATCCTCATCGAGAAGTCCATCGCGGGATGGAAGGAGTACGAGCTCGAGGTGATGCGCGACCACGCCGACAACTGCGTGGTCGTCTGCTCCATCGAGAACCTCGACCCCATGGGGGTGCACACCGGTGACTCGATCACGGTGGCTCCCGCTCAGACCCTCTCCGACGTCGAGTACCAGCGCATGCGCGACGCGGCGTTCGCGTGCATCCGTCGCATCGGCGTGGACACCGGCGGATCCAACATCCAGTTCGCCGTCGACCCGGCCACCGGCGAGATGGTGGTCATCGAGATGAACCCCCGGGTGTCCAGGTCGAGCGCGCTGGCTTCGAAGGCCACCGGATTCCCCATCGCCAAGATCGCGGCCCGGCTCGCCGTCGGCTACACCCTCGACGAGATTCCCAACGACATCACCCGCATGACGCCGGCCAGCTTCGAGCCGACGATCGACTACGTCGTCACCAAGGTGCCCCGCTGGGCCTTCGAGAAGTTCCCCGGCACGTCGGGCGTCCTGGGCACGCGCATGCAGTCGGTCGGGGAGGCCATGGCCATCGGCCGGACGTTTCCCGAGTCCCTGCAGAAGGGACTGAGGTCGCTCGAACACGGCCGGTGGGGCCTGAACTGCGACCCCGGCGAGGCCGCCCTCGACGAGTTCGACGACGACGAGCTGGTGCGCCGGGCCGCGGTGGCCACCCCCGATCGCCCGTTCCAGCTGGAGGGCGCCCTGCGCCGCGGGATCAGCGTGGAGCGCCTGCACCAGGCCACCGGCGTCGACCCGTGGTTCCTCGACCAGATCTGCCTGATCACGGACGAACGAGGGAGGTTGACCTCAATCGGTACCGCTGGGGGGATGACCAGGCGGGACTGGCGGCGGGCCAAGCGGCTCGGCTTCGCCGACGCCCAGATGGCCTGGCTCTGGGGCGTGCCCGAGCACGACGTCCGTGCCGCCCGGCTGGCCGCCGGGGTGAAGGCCACGTTCAAGACGGTGGACACCTGTGGGGCCGAGTTCGACGCCAACACGCCGTACCACTACTCGACGTACGAGGACGAGGACGAGGCGCAGGGCGGTCAGCGGCCGACGGTCGTGATCCTCGGGTCGGGCCCCAACCGCATCGGCCAGGGGATCGAGTTCGACTACTGCTGCGTGCACGCCAGCTTCGCCCTGCGCGATGCCGGGTTCGACACCGTGATGGTGAACTGCAACCCCGAGACCGTGTCCACCGACTACGACACCAGCGACCGCCTCTACTTCGAGCCGCTGACCTACGAGGACGTCATGAACGTGCTCGAGGTGGAGAAGGAGCAGCTGCTCGGGGTCATCGTCTCCCTGGGCGGCCAGACGCCGTTGAAGCTGGCCGGGCGCATCCCCGCCGAGCTGGTCCTGGGCACGCCTCCGGCCGCCATCGACGAGGCCGAGGACCGGGAGCGGTGGAACGCCCTCTGCATCCGCCTGGGCATCCCGCAACCCGACGGGGGCACGGCCGCCGACCTCGACGCCGCCCTGACCATCACCAACCGGATCGGCTACCCCGCGCTGGTCCGGCCGTCGTACGTGCTCGGCGGGCGGGCCATGGAGATCGTCTACAACGACGAGGATCTGGCCCGGGCCATGGCCGAGCTGGCCGGCTTCGGATCTCTCGGCCGCGAGGGCGGGCTGTCGGCGGAGCGACCGGTGCTCGTCGACCGCTTCCTCGAGGACGCCATCGAGGTCGACGTGGACGCGCTGCGCGACGCAACGGGCGAGGTGCTGATCGGCGCGATCATGGAGCACGTCGAGGAAGCCGGTGTCCACTCGGGCGACAGCGCCTGTGTGATCCCGCCGCCGACCCTCACCGCCGCCATTGTTGCAGTGATCGAGGGCCACACCCGGGCCATCGCCGAGGCGCTCGGGGTGAGGGGTCTCCTCAACGTCCAGTACGCGGTCCAGCGCGACAACGTGTACGTCATCGAGGCCAACCCGCGTGCCAGCCGGACGGTGCCCTTCGTGGCCAAGGCCACCGGCGTCCCCCTGGCCAAGGTGGCGGCCCGGGTGATGGTGGGCGCCACGCTGGCCGAGTTGCGGGCCGAGGGCGTGCTCAAGCCACCGGCGCCCGGAGCCCACGTCTCGGTGAAAGAGGCGGTCCTGCCGTTCAACCGCTTTCCCGACGTCGACACGCTCCTCGGACCCGAGATGCGCTCGACCGGGGAGGTCATGGGCATCGACGTCACGTTCGGCCTGGCGTTCGCCAAGAGCCAGACCGCGGCCGGCGACCGCCTGCCCGAGCGGGGCACCGTCTTCCTGTCCCTCGCCGATCGGGACAAGCCGGGCGGCCTGATCGCCGCCCGGCGGTTCGTCGAGCTGGGGTTCGGCCTGGCCGCCACCGGTGGTACCGCCCGGTACCTGCAGGACAACGGCGTGCCGGTGGGCGAGGTCGTCGGCAAGGTCGGCCAGGGCCCGAGCGGCCCCGGCAGCGGGGGCGGGGACAGCGGGCGGTCGGCGGTGGACCTGATCGCCAACGGCGAGATCGACCTCGTCGTCAACACGCCGCGGGGCCGTGGGCCGCGGGCCGACGGGTCCTACATCCGCCTGGCCGCCAACGTGCAGGGCGTGCCCTGCCTCACCACGGCGGCGGCGGCGCTCGCGGCGGCCGGGGGAATCGCCGACTGGGCCCGCCACGGCCTGTCAGTGCGATCGCTGCAGGAGTTCCACGAGGAGGGCCAGCAACGCCTGGACCTATGACCGGCCCGGGAGGCCGGTCCATAAAGCATTCACTGGGACGCTCTCCCGGAGGGAGTGTGGACCAGTGACCGGCCCGGGAGGCCGGTCCAAGACGCATTCACTGGGACGCTCTCCCGAAGGGAGTGTGGACCAGTGACCGGCCCGGGAGGCCGGTCCAAGAAGCATTCACTGGGACGCTCTCCCGAAGGGAGTGTGGACCAGTGACCGGCCCGGGAGGCCGGTCCAGGAGCGTAGACCTGTCGACGTCGGTCGGGACGGTGCGCTTCCCCAACCCGGTGATGACCGCGTCGGGAACGGCAGGGCACGGGGCGGAGCTGGCCCGCTACATGGACCTGTCGTCCCTCGGGGCGGTGGTCGTGAAGTCGCTCTCGGCCGAGGCGTGGGCGGGCAATCCCGCGCCGCGGGTGACCGAGGTCGACGCCGGCATGCTCAACAGCGTCGGGCTGCAGAACCCGGGGGTGGAGGCGTGGATGGAGGAGGAGCTCCCGGCCCTGCTGGCGACGGGCGCGCGAGTGGTGGCCAGCATCTGGGGGTTCACCGTCGAGGCCTACGAGAAGGCGGCCACCGCCCTGGCCGACGCGCCGCCCGGAGTGGTGGCGGTGGAGGTCAACCTGAGCTGCCCCAACCTCCATGGCGTCGCCCGCACCGGGGAGAGCCGCCGGGCGATGTTCGCCCACTCGGCCGCGTTGACCGCCGACGCGACGGCGGCGACGGAGGGTTGCCGGCGACCGCGGTGGGCCAAGCTCAGTCCCAACGTCACCGACATCACCGAGATCGCCGGTGCCGCCCTGGAGGCGGGAGCGGAAGCCCTCACGCTGGTCAACACGGTGATGGGCATGGCCATCGACGTGGAGACCCGCCGCTACCGCCTCGGCGCCGGTGGAGGGGGGCTCTCCGGACCGGCCATCCGGCCGGTGGCGGTGCGGGCCGTGCACGACGTGTGCTCCGCGTTTCCCGATGCGGTGGTGGTCGGGGTGGGCGGGGTGGCCACCGGCGAGCACGCGGTGGAGCTGCTCCTGGCCGGCGCGTCGGCGGTGCAGGTCGGCACCGCCACCTTCGCCGACCCTCGGGCGCCGGTCCGGATACTTGCGGAATTGGAGCGGTGGTGCCGCCGTCATGGCGTCGCCCGCCTCGCCGATCTGGTAGGGAAGGGCCGTGCAGACACGTGACCAGCTGGTGCTCGCCCTCGACGTCGACGACCTGGTGCCGGCCCTTCGCCTGGCCCGCCAGCTGCAGCCGTGGTTCCGCACCGCCAAGGTCGGCCTCGAGCTGTTCAGTGCCTCCGGCCCCGATGCGGTGAGCGCGGTAGCCGACCTCGGCTACGACGTGTTCCTCGACCTCAAGCTCCACGACATCCCCACCACGGTGCGCAAGGCGGCACGGGTGATCGGCGCCCTGGGCGCCAGCTACCTCACCCTTCACGCCCGCTCCGGACCGATCATGCTCAGGGCCGGCGTCGAGGGCCTCACCGAGGGCGCCGAGGCCGCCGGGCTGCCCCGTCCCGTCGCCCTCGCCGTGACCATCCTCACCAGCGACGGCGATGCGCCCCCGCACATCCTGGGCCACCGCGTGGCCGCCGCGGTCGAGTCGGGGTGTGGCGGGATGGTGGTGGCCGCGGCCGACGTCCATGAGGCGAAGCAGCTCGCACCCCGCCTGCTGGCGGTGGTGCCGGGAATCCGCATGGCCAGCTCGGATGCGCACGACCAGGCCCGCCCGGCCACGCCCCGCCAGGCCGTCAGCGTCGGCGCCGACCTGCTGGTGATCGGTCGGACGGTGACCGATGCCCGCGACCCGGCGGCCGCGGCCGCTGCCCTCACCCAGTCCCTGGAGGACGGCGAGTAGATCCGACGTATCTCCGGGGCTGCGCGCGGCCTCATGGTCATACAGGCGTCCAGGCCTGAACCCATGGAGGCGAGATGGCAACTGCAGGCGACCTTCGACCCCGTCCGGTGTACGAGCACGAGATGCCGGCCCGCGGCGACATCCATTTCGCCGTCGGCTTCGGGAAGAAGAGCGCGACGGTGTCGCGGATCATCGCCGCCGGCACCGCCAGCCGCACCAACCACGTCGGCATCATCACCAAGGTCGCCGACGGTCATTGGGACATGGTGGAGGCGCTGGCCAAGGGCGTGGTCCGCACCGAGGGCCGCACTCCTCCGGTGTCCACCGTGCTGCGCCTCTCCGACGACCCGGCGGTGCGCGAGCAGGTGGCGGCCGCCGCCGAGGCCAAACTCTCGCCTCACATCGACTACGACTGGGCGACGATCGCCCGCATCATCTACGTGGGCCTCGTCGGACGCATCCCGTTCCTCACCGTGCCGCTCCTTGTCGGCCCGCCCCTTGCCCGTTACGTCGGTCCGGTGTGGGTGGCGCCGCTCGTCACCGCCGCCCTGATGGCGGCCCTGTACCGCGGCCGAGGGCTCCTGTTCCGCTTGGCGATGGCCACGCCGTGGATCGACCAGCCGGACCGGATGATCTGCTCGGAGCTCGGCCGCAGGGTGATCGAGGACGTCTTCACCCGGGCTGCGGTCCCCGGCCTGGCGCAGATCCAGCCGATCTCGATGACGTCGCCCGGCGACCTCTTCCAGGAACTGCTGTTCCGGCGGGACTACGGCGCGTCCTCGGCCGGTGTGCGCGTGGCCTCGGCGGAGGAGACCGCGGCGTAGCCACCGCCCCCGGCTGAGCCGCCGGGGAAGGGGTGCGCTATCGTGCGCGGCATGCCGCTGCCGCCCGCGCTCACGCCCGACGAGCGCTCGGCGGCGCTCGCCAAGGCCGCTGCCGCCCGCCGCCAGCGGGCCGAGCTCAAAGAGAAGCTCAAGATGGGCTCCACCACGCTCAAGGAGCTGCTCGACCAGGCCGAGCGCGACGAGGTGGTCGGCAAGATGAAGGTGGTCACCGTGCTCGAGTCGTTGCCGGGCGTCGGCAAGGTCCGAGCCCGGCGCATGATGGAGCAGATCGGGATCAGCGAGGCCCGGCGGGTCCGCGGCCTGGGCGCCCAGCAGCGGGAGTCGCTGCTGAAGGCGTTTCCCGCCGACTCCTAGTCGGCGGAGAGCCGCCATCGCACACAGTCGGCGGAGAGCCGCCATCGCACACAGTCGGCGGAGAGCCGCCATCGCACACAGTCGGCGGAGAGCCGCCATCCCACACAGCGAAGCACCCTCCTGAGCGGGCAGATCTTCGTCATCGCCGGCCCTTCGGGGGTCGGGAAGGGGTCCATCGCCTCGGCCCTGTGTCAGCGGCTGCCCAATCTGTGGCTGAGCCGGTCGTGGACCACCCGGCCCGCCCGCGAGGGGGAGCCGCCGGATGCCTATGTCTTCGTCGACCCGGCGAGGTTCGACGCCCACGTGGCCGCCGGCGGCTTCCTGGAGTGGGCCGAGGTGTTCGGGCACCGGTACGGGACCCCCTGGCCGGAGCCCCCCGAAGGCCACGACGTGCTGCTGGAGATCGACGTGCAGGGTGCGGCCCAGGTTCGTGCCCGCCATCCCGAGGCGGTGGTGGTCTTCATCGAGGCCCCGTCGCGCCAGGCGCAGGAGGAACGGCTGCGGGGCCGAGGCGACCGGGAGGACCTGATCGCCCGCCGCCTCGCCGCCGCCGCTGCCGAGGAGCAAGCCGGCCGCTCCTTGGCGGACCACATCGTGGTCAACGACGACCTTGGCCGGGCCATCGAGGAGGTCGCTGCTATCCTGGAGTCCCGCCGCCAGTAGCAGTTTCTCCAGTGAGGACCGCGGCTTTCGAAGGAGCACAGTGTCTGAACGCGCCACCATGATCCACCCGGCCATCGAGAGCCTGCTCGACAAGGTGGACTCCAAGTTCAGCCTGGTCAGCCTGGCCGCCAAGCGGGGCCGGCAGATCAACTCGTACTTCAGCCAGCTCGGCGAGGGCCTGGGCGCCATCGTGCCTCCGCAGGTCGCCTCGGTCTCCCGCAAGCCTCTGTCGATCGCCCTCGAGGAGATCGCGGCCAACAAGATCACCTTCACCCGCACCGAAGAGGCCGAGGAAGCCATGAAGTGACCGCCGAATCCCATCGGGATTTGTCGGAACGGCGGATGGCGGGCAAGCACGTCGTGCTTGGGGTGTGCGGGAGCATCGCGGCGTACAAGGCGGTGGAGGTGTGTCGTCGGCTGGTCGATGACGGCGTCCATGTGTCGCCGGTCATGACGGCCGACGCGATGCGCTTCCTGGGACCAGCCACCCTGTCGGCCCTGGCTTCGGAGCCCGTGCACGACTCGCTGTGGTCGGACACACACCCGATCCCCCACACCGCGCTGGGGCGGTCGGCCGACGTGATTCTGGTGGCGCCGGCCACGGCCACCCTGCTGGCCAAGTATGCGGCGGGTGTCGCCGACGACCTGCTCACCGCCACCCTGCTCGCCACGCGGGCGCCGGTGGTCGTCTGCCCGGCCATGCACACCGAGATGTGGGAGCACCCGGCCACTGCCGACAACGTGGCCACCCTGCGTCGCCGTGGGGTGCTCATCGTGGAACCCGGAGTCGGCCGGCTGGCCGGCGGCGACGAGGGCGCCGGCCGTCTGGCCGAGGTGGAGGAGATCGTGGCCGCGGTCGGCCGCCTCCTGTCGCCCCCGGACCTGGTCGGCAAGACCGTGCTGGTCACGGCCGGGGGCACCCGGGAGGCGCTCGACCCCGTCCGGTTCCTCGGGAACCGCTCCTCCGGCAAGCAGGGCGAAGCCCTGGCCGAAGAGGCCGCGGCCCGGGGCGCCAGGGTCACCCTCGTGACTGCGGCCGACCGGCCCGCGCCACCCGGTGTCGAGGTGGTGCGGGTGGACACCGCGGCGGATATGGAGTCCGCCGTCCTGACCCGGGCGGCCGGCGCCGACATCGTGATCATGGCCGCCGCAGTCGCCGACTTCCGGCCCAAGCTGGCGGCTGAGGCGAAGCTGCGCAAGGCCGACGGGCTGCCGGAGATCGTGCTCGAACCGACCACCGACATCCTGGCCGAGCTGGGCCGGCGCAAGCGCCCCGGTCAGGTGCTCGTCGGCTTCGCGGCGGAGACCGGCGACGTGCGCACCGGCGCTCGGGAGAAGCTCCGGGCCAAGCGCCTCGACCTCATCGTGGCCAACGACGTCACTGCGGAGGGCGCCGGATTCGGCCACGACACCAACGCCGCCACGCTGCTCGACGCGGGCGGCAACTGGACCGAGGTGGCGCTCACCAGCAAGCGGGCGCTTGCCGCGATCGTGCTCGATCTGGTCGCCGACCTCCGCCGAGTAGTTGGCGGCTCTCCGCCGCGTGAGCAAGGATTGGGCGCGGACACCAAGGGAGGCACATGAGCAGCGGGTACACGTTCACGTCGGAATCGGTGACCGAGGGTCACCCCGACAAGATGGCCGACCAGGTCTCCGACGCGATTCTCGACGCCATCCTGGCCGAGGACCCCATGGGCCGGGTGGCCTGCGAGACCCTCCTCACGACCGGCCTGGTGGTCGTGGCCGGCGAGATCACCACCAGCGCCTACGTGGACATCCCCAAGATCGTCCGGAAGACGGTGTGCGACATCGGCTACGACCGGGAGTCGTACGGGTTCGACGGGCACACGTGCGGCGTCATCACCGCCATCGACGAGCAGTCGCCCGACATCAGCCAGGGCGTGACCACGGCGTACGAGGTCCGCACCGGCAAGGGCGCCGAGGACGACATCGACGCCCAGGGCGCCGGCGACCAGGGAATGATGTTCGGCTACGCCTGCGACGAGACCGACGACCTCATGCCCATGCCGATCTGGCTGGCCCACCGCCTGGCCCAGCGGTTGTCGGAGGTGCGCAAGGCCGGCGTCATGCCCTACCTGCGGCCCGACGGCAAGACCCAGGTCACCGTGGACTACGAGGACGGCCGGCCGGTCAAGCTGCGGACGGTCCTGATCTCCAGCCAACACCAGCCCGGGCTCGACACCGAGACCCTGCTCAAGCCGGACCTGCGCGAGCACGTGATCCACCCGCTCCTGCCCGCGGAGTTCGCCGACGACAAGTACGAGCTTCTGGCCAACCCCACGGGCGCCTTCGAGCTGGGCGGCCCTCACGCCGACACGGGCCTCACCGGCCGGAAGATCATCGTCGACACCTACGGCGGCGCCGCCCGCCACGGCGGAGGGGCGTTTTCCGGCAAGGACCCGTCCAAGGTCGACCGGTCGGCGGCGTACGCGGCCCGCTGGGTGGCCAAGCACGTCGTGGCCTCGGGTGCGGCCCGGCGCTGTGAGATCCAGGTGGCCTACGCCATCGGCGTGGCCCGGCCCGTGTCGATCATGGTCGAGACCTTCGGCACGGAGCAGGTCGACCCGCTCAAGATCGCCAAGATGGCCAACGAGGTGTTCGACCTCCGCCCGGCGGCGATCATCCGCGATCTCGACCTGCGCAAGCCGATCTACCGGCGCACCGCCGCCTACGGCCACTTCGGGCGCTCCGAGAAGGAGTTCACGTGGGAACGCCTCTCGCGCCTCGACGAGGTGAAGCGGGCACTCGAGCTCGTCTAGCTGCCGAGATCCGGATAGCAAGAGTCCTCCCGGACCTTCCGCTCCAGAAGGTCTTCGACTACCTCATACCCGACCACCTCGCGCCGGAGGTCCGCATCGGGACGATGGTGCGCGTCGGGCTCCAGGGCCGGCGGATCGGGGGATGGGTGGTCGGGCTGGCCGGCGAGGCGAGCACCGACCGACCGCTGCAGCCCCTGGCCAAGGTCACCGGCTGGGGACCACCGGCGGACATCGTCGCCCTGGCCCGATGGGCGGCCTGGCGCTGGGCGGGCCGGACCGCCCAGCTCCTCGGCACCGCCTCGCCGCCGCGTGCCGTCCGGGCTCTGCCTGCGACTGCCTCACCGCCGCTTCCGGCGCCGTCGACCCTGGCCGCCGGGGTGACGGTGGTCCGCATCCCACCTGCCGGAGACGTGCTGCCGGTGGCCCTCGACGTCGCCGCGTGCGGGGACGCCCTCGTCCTGACGCCGTCGGTCGCCGCGGCCGCCTACCTGGCGGCCCGGCTGCGCCGGGAGGGCCACCGGGTCGCCCTCGTACCCCAGGAGTGGGCCCTCGCTGCGGCCGGGGGCTGCGTGGCCGTCGGCGCTCGCGCCGGCGCCTGGGCCCCCCGCCCGCGGTTGGGCGCGGTCCTGGTGGTCGAGGAGCACGATGAGGCGTACCAGGAGGAGCGGGCGCCGACCTGGAACGCACGCGACGTGGTCGTGGAGCGGGCCCGCCGGGCCGACGTCCCGTGTGTCCTGACCTCGCCGTGCCCCTCACTCGAGGCCCTCGGCTACGGGCCGCTGGTGAGTCTCTCCCGCAACGAGGAGCGCAGCGGGTGGCCGGTCCTCGAGGTCGTCGACCGCAGGGCGGAGCCCCCGGGGTCGGGGCTCTACTCGTCCCGGCTCGTGGCCATGGCTCGCCAGGCCGAGCCGGACGCCCGCCTGATCTGCGTCCTGAACCGCAAGGGCCGGGCCCGGCTCCTGGCCTGCGCCACCTGCCGGGAGCTCGTGCGCTGTGAGGCCTGTGGCGCCGCGGTCGACGGTGTCGACGAGGCGCTGCGCTGCCGTCGGTGCGGCACCGTCCGGCCGCGCGTGTGCCTGGCGTGTGGCGGGTCCCGGCTGGCGACCCTGCGGGTGGGGGTGACCAGGGCCCGTGAGGAGCTCGAGCTGCTGGCCAACCGGCCGGTCGCCGAGGTGTCGGCGGACACCGAAGCCGGTCCGCCACCCGACGGCGTGCCGATCCTGGTGGGCACCGAAGCGGTGCTGCACCGGGTCGCGGGGGCGCGGGCGGTGGCGTTCCTGGACCTCGACCAGGAGCTGCTGGCTCCTCGCTACCGGGCCGCCGAGGCCGCACTGGGCATGCTGGCCCGGGCCGCCCGCCTGGTCGGCGGGCGCAGCGCCGGCGGCCGGATCCTCGTGCAGACCCGCCTTCCGGGCCACGAGGTGATCGACGCGGCGGTCCACGCCGATCCGTCGCGCCTGGCAGTCGTCGAGGCCGCTCGACGGGCTGCGCTCCGGTTCCCGCCCGAGACAGCGGTGGCCACCGTCTCCGGCCAGGCCGCGGCCGCGTTCGTCGCCACGCTCCCGGCTGATGGCCGGGTGGAAGTGCTCGGCCCGGCCAACGACCGGTGGCTGTTGCGGGCTCCCGATCATCGGACCCTCTGCGACGCGTTGGCGGCCACGCCGAGGCCTCCGGGCCGGCTGCGCATCGAGGTCGATCCCCTTCGCGCGTGAGCCGGCGCGACAGCACGGACGGCCGCGCCTCGACAGCTACTCTCGGTCGCCATGGCCGTGTATCCCATCCGCACCTTCGGTGACCCGGTGCTGCGGCTGCCGTGCGCCGAGGTCACCGAGTTCGACGCCACGCTGCGCAAGCTGGCCGACGACATGCTCGAGACGATGTACGACGCGCCCGGGGTGGGGCTGGCCGCCAACCAGATCGGGGTGCAGAAACGGCTCTTCGTCTACGACGTGGGCGACGGCCCGGGAGCCATCGTGAACCCCGTGCTCTCCGGGCACCGGGGCGAATGGGAGTACACCGAGGGCTGCCTGTCGGTTCCCGACCTGCACTGGCCGATCGTGCGCTTCGCCGAGGTCCACGTCGACGGCTTCGACCTCGACGGCGACCCGATCTCCATCGACGGCGATGAGCTGATGGCCCGCATGCTCCAGCACGAGGTCGACCACCTCGACGGCCGGCTCCTGCTCTCCCACCTCGACCGGCGCCAGCACAAGGACGCCATGCGGGCCCTCCGTCGCCGGGCCATGGGCCTGTCCGAGGCGGGCGACGACCGTGAGCCGGTGGGATAGGCGTCCCGCTGCGCCTCGTCTATCTCGGGACACCGGAGGTCGCCGTCGCGCCCCTGCGGGCGCTGGTGGAAGCCGGCCACGACATCGCCCTGGTCGTCTCCAGGCCGGACAAGAAGCGGGGTCGGGGAGGCGCCCTCGTGCCGAGCCCCGTGAAGGCGGCGGCGCAGCAGCTCGGCCTGCCGGTCACCGACCGGGTCGACGACGTGGTCGAGGCCGGCGCCGAGTTGGGAGTGGTGGTCGCCTACGGCCGGCTCATCAAGCCCCACATCCTCGCCGTGCTGCCCATGGTCAACCTCCACTTCTCGCTGCTGCCCCGCTGGCGGGGCGCCGCTCCGGTCGAACGGGCGATCCTCGCCGGCGACCCAACGACGGGGGTGTGTGTCATGGCCCTGGAGGAGGGGCTGGACACGGGGCCGGTCTACGCGTGCGAGGAGCGGTCCATCGGCCAGGAGGAGACGCTCGACGATGTGCGGTCGGCGCTGACCGCAACCGGCAGCCGCATGCTGGTGGAGCTCCTGGCCACGGGACTTCCCGAGCCCCGCCCCCAGGTCGGTGAGCCGACGTACGCGGCCAAGATCGAGCCTGACGAGCACCGTCTCGACTGGAGCCGGCCGGCAATCGAGCTCCACCGGGTCATCCGCCTGGGGTCGGCTTGGACGACGTTCCGGGACCGCCGCCTCCGGGTGCTGCGGGCCCGGATCTCGGCCGGTTCGGATCTGGCCCCGGGCGAGCTGGATGCCGGCGGGCTGCGGGTAGGAACGGGCGACGGCGGTCTGGTGCTGGTCGAGGTGCAGCCCGAGGGCAAGGGCCCGCAACCGGGGACGTCGTGGCGCAACGGAGCCCGGCTGCAACCCGGCGAGCGCCTGGTCTGACCACCTCGAGGACTCGCTGGGGCCTGGGCCCTGACCGACATGGCTCACGCGGTGCGTACGATCGCCGGATGACGCTCGCGGCCAAAGTCCTCACCGTCTCCGACGGCGTGGTGGCCGGCACGCGGGAGGACAGGTCCGGGCGGCAGCTCGCCGAACGTCTGATGTCGGCCGGCTACGAGGTCGTCGATCGGCGGACCGTCGCCGACGGGGTGGACTCTGTGGCGGGTGCGGTGGCCGATATGGCGGCGGGCTTCGCGGGCCTCCTGATCACCACCGGCGGGACGGGCTTCGGCCCTCGCGACCTCACGCCCGAGGGCACTGCGCGGGTGCTGGACCGCGAGGCGCCGGGCATGGCGGAAGCCATGCGCCTCGCCGATCCACCCAAGGGCAGGCTCTCCCGGGGCGTGGCCGGCACCGTGGGCGAGTGCCTGGTGCTGAACACGCCCGGCTCAACAGCCGGCGCCGTCGAATCCCTCGAGGCCGTGCTCGACGTGCTGCCCCACGCCCTCGACCTCCTCGCCAACCGACCCACGGGCCATCCGGCATGAGGGGAGTCGCCGACGAGCGGGCCATGCGGCGGGCCCTGGAGCTGGCCGCAGGCGTGCGCACATCCACCTCGCCCAACCCGTGGGTCGGGAGCGTGATCGAGCCCGGCGGCTTCGAGGGGGCGACGTCGCCTCCCGGTGGGCCCCACGCCGAGGCCCATGCCCTGCAGGCGGCGGGCGAAGCCGCCCGGGGGGCGACCATCTACGCCACCCTCGAACCGTGCTCGCACACCGGGCGTACGCCGCCGTGTGTGGACCAGATCGTCGACGCGGGGATCGCCCGGGTGGTGGTCGGCGTCGAGGATCCCGACGAGCGGGTACGGGGCCGGGGCATCCGCGCCCTTCGAGCGGCGGGAATCAGGGTCGACGTCGGCGTCTGCGCCGAGGAGGTGCGGGCCCAGCTGGCGCCGTACCTGAAGCACCGGGGCACCGGCCGCCCGTGGGTGGTCCTCAAGCTGGCGGCCACCCTCGACGGGCGCTCCGCGGCGCCCGACGGATCCAGCCGGTGGATCACCGGTGACGCCGCCCGGGCCGACGCCCACCGCCTGCGGGCGGAGTCAGACGCGGTGATCGTGGGTGCGGGCACCGTTCGGGCCGACGACCCGGAGCTGACCGTGCGCGGCGTGGAAGGCACCGATCCTCTGCGGGTCGTGCTCGGGCATGCGCCGGCCGACGCCAGAGTCCAACCGGCGCTGGAGCTCGAGGGCGACCTCGGGGGCGTGCTCGACGAGCTGGGCCGGCGCGGCGTGCTGCAGGCCATGGTCGAGGGCGGGGCCACGGTGGCCGGCGACTTCCACCGGGCCGGGCTGGTCGATCGGTACGTGCTCTACCTCGCGCCCGCCTTCTTCGGAGGCGACGACGCCCGTCCGCTCTTCACCGGAAGCGGTGCGCCCACGATCGCCGACCTGTGGCGGGGCCGCATCGAGTCGGTGGAGCGGCTCGGCGACGACCTGAGGCTGGAATGTTCACCGGCCTGATCGAGGAGATGGGCTCCGTGGCCGGGCGGGACGGCCACCGGTTCACATTTGCGGCGGAGCTCGTGACCACCGATGCCGAGATCGGCGACTCCATCGCCGTGAACGGCTGCTGTCTCACGGTCGTCGCCCTCGATGCCGGACGGTGGTCGGCCGACGTGGTCGACGAAACCCTGAGCCGCAGCACGTTGGGGGGCTTGCAGCCGGGCGACCCGGTGAACCTGGAACGGCCGGTGCGACCGTCGGACCGTCTGGGTGGCCACGTGGTCCAGGGCCACGTCGACGGGCTCGGCGACGTGGTGTCCGCAGGCGCCGATCTGGTCGTGCGCACTCCCGACACGCGGTACCTGGTGGAGAAGGGGTCCGTGGCCGTCGACGGGGTGAGCCTCACCGTGGCCGAGGTCCACGACGACCGCTTCCGCGTGGCCGTCATCCCCCACACTGCGGCGGTGACCACCCTGGGATCGCTGCAGCCGGGCGACAAGGTGAACCTGGAGTTCGACATACTCGCCAAGTACGTCGAGCGGTTGCTGGCAAGATGACTGTGTGCCGTTCGCGCCGATAGAAGAAGCAGTCGCCGCGTTCGCGGCCGGCGAGATCGTGGTGGTGGTCGACGACGCCAGCCGGGAGAACGAGGGTGACCTGGTCATCGCGGCCGAGGCTGCCACCGCCGACAAGATCGCCTTCTTCCTCAATCACACCTCCGGCGTGATCTGCATGCCGATGATGGGGGACCGGCTCGACGAGCTCGACCTGCCTCCCATGGTGCTGGACAACACCGAGAGCAACCGCACCGCGTTCACCGTGTCGGTCGACGGCCGCCACGGCACCACCACCGGGATCTCGGCCGCCGACCGGGCGGCGACGATCGCCGCCCTCATCGACCCGGCCACCCGCCCCACCGACCTGGCCCGCCCGGGGCACGTGTTCCCGCTCCGGTGCCGGGAGGGCGGGGTGCTGAACCGGGCCGGGCACACGGAGGCCACCGTCGACCTGGCCCGGCTGGCCGGCATGTACCCGGCGGGCGTGCTCTGCGAGGTGGTGAGCGAGGACAAAGCGTCGATGGCGCGCCTACCGGAGCTCGAGCGCCTGGCCCAGACCCACGGGCTGCCACTCATCAGCATCGCCGACCTCATCCGTTTCCGCCGCCAGCGGGAGAAGCTGGTCAAGCGGATCGCCGACGCCCGGATGCCCACCGAATGGGGCGACTTCACCTGCTACGTCTACGAGTCACTCCTCGACGGCGAGCAGCACGTCGCCATGGTTCGGGGCGCGGTGCAGGGCGAGGACAACGTGCTGGTGCGCGTGCACTCGGAGTGCCTCACCGGCGACGCCCTCGGCTCCATGCGCTGCGACTGCGGCGTCCAGCTGCAGATGGCCATGCAGCGGATCGCCACCGAAGGCATGGGCGTGGTCGTCTACCTCCGGGGCCACGAGGGACGGGGGATCGGCATGGCCCACAAGCTGCGGGCGTACAGCTTGCAGGATCAGGGGCGCGACACCGTCGACGCCAACCTCGACCTCGGCCTGCCCATCGACACCCGGAAGTACGGGACGGGAGCCCAGATCCTCGTGGACCTGGGCATCACCACCATGCGCCTCCTCACCAACAACCCGGCCAAGTACGGCGGCCTCGACGGCTACGGGCTGGAGATCGTGGAGCGGGTGCCGCTGGAGTCGGTGCCCAACCCCGAGAACATCCGCTACCTCCGCACCAAGCAGCAGCGCATGGGCCACCTTCTGGAAGGACTCGAGGAATGACTGTTCTCGCCGGCACGGCCTCGGGCCGATGACCTCGTATCAGGGACGTCTGCGGGGCGACGGGCTGCGGGTGGCCGTCGTCACCAGCCGTTTCAACGACCTCGTCACCGACCGCCTGCGTGCCGGGTGTGTCGACGGGCTGACCCGCCACGGCATGGATCCGGCGTCGATCGTCGAAGCGTCGGTTCCGGGCGCCCTCGAGCTGCCCCTCGCCGCCCAGCGCCTGGCCGGCTCCGGTGACGTGGACGCCGTCATCTGCATCGGCGCAGTGATCCGTGGCTCAACCGACCACCACATCCACGTGGGCGGGCAGTGCGCGGCCGGGCTGGCCCGCGTGCAGCTGGACACCGGTATCCCCGTGATCTTCGGCGTGCTGACCACCGACGACGTCGCCGCCGCCCTCGAGCGGGCCGGGGGCAAGATGGGCAACAAGGGGTTCGAGGCTGCGGCCACCGCCATCGAGATGGTGGACCTGCTGCGTCAATTGCCCAAGTCGGCAGGGTAGGCCCGTGCTCAAGCTGGTCCTGCCCAAGGGCTCTCTCGAGAAGTCCACCCTTGCCCTGTTCGAAGACGCCGATCTGGCCGTGCGGCGCGCCTCCGACGTCGACTACAAGGCCACCGTCGCCGATCCGCGGATCGACGCCGTCCGCATCCTGCGTCCCCAGGAGATCGCCCGCTACGTGGCCGAGGGGCTCTTCGACATCGGGATCACCGGCCGCGACTGGATCGAGGAGACGGCGAGCGAGGTCGTCTCCCTCGGCGAGCTGCACTACTCCAAGGCCACCGCCCGCCCGGTGAGCATCGTGCTGGCCGTCGCGGAGGCCGACCCGGCCCGCTCGGTGGCCGACCTCCGCGACGGTGTCCGGGTGGCCACCGAGTACCCGGAGCTGACCCGCCGGTTCCTGGAGAAGCACGGCCTGGCCGCCGACATCCGCCTGTCGTACGGGGCCACCGAGGCCAAGGTCCCGGAGATCGTCGACGCGGTGGTCGAGCTGACCGAGACCGGACGGGCGCTACGAGCGGCGGGCCTTCGGGTGATCGACACGATCCTCGTCAGCCACACCGAGCTGATCGCCAACCGGGCGGCGTACGAGGATCCCGACAAGCGCCACGCCATGGGCCAGATTCACACCCTCCTGCAAGGCACTCTGGAGGCGCGCGGCCGGGTCCTGGTGAAGCTGAACGTGAGCGCCGGCGACCTCGACGGGGTCATAGAGTTCCTGCCCTCCCTGCGCTCACCTACCGTCTCGAAGCTCTTCGGCGCCGATGCCTACGCGGTGGAGACCGTCGTGCCGAAGGACCAGATCAACACCCTGATCCCGGCCCTCAAGGACCACGGCGCCACCGACATCATCGAGCTGCCGATCTCCAAGATCGTCCACTAGGGCGCGCCCGCGCCCGCTAGGTGTGTGTCGCACCTATTGAGCGCCATCACTCACGGGTGGAGAATCGCCGTGGGGTTTGGGTTCGCTCACGGGCCACGTGGGCCGGCAACAGGGGGATTGTTTCGATGACCAGTACGACCCGCCGCCTCGCCGTCGCCGCGGCCGGGCTGATGGTGCTCGCGCAGGGGGCGGCTTCTGCGGCCGATCCGCCTGCGCTGACCACGCCCGTGCACGTGACCAAGGAGGACGTCAACCCGGTCCGGACCTATTCGGCGCCGAACCTGCTGGCCCACCCGAAGGACCCCATGGTGGTGGTCGGCGCCTTCGCCGACCTGCGCACCCGTCGGTGCGGTCTGGTCCGCACCATGGACGGCGGCTCGACGTGGAAGATCCTCGACTCGTCGCCCAGCCCGGCGTCGTACCCATCCTGTAACTCCAACCCCCGCGGGAGCTTCCAGGGCCTGCTCGCGTTCGGCCGCGACAATGCTCTGTACTACGCCCTCGACGGCTGGGACACCCAGGATGGCGGGATCAACGGGAACGTGAGCATGGTCGTCTCCCGGTCGACCGACCTCGGCGACACCTGGCAGCCGGTGATCGCCCGGGACGCCAGGAACAAGGCGGGAGAGGCCCAGGAGTCGTACCGGCCGATCACCGGGTTCGCGGTCGACGCCCGCACCGGCGGTCAGGACAAGGTCTACGTCGGCTCCGGCCGGCGGCAGCCGGGCTTCACTGGCGCGAACGCGCTGCCCGTCCAGCCGGTCGTCGCCACGTCCACCGATGGCGGGAAGACGTTCGGTGAGCCGGTCAATCTGGCCGAGTCCGTCTTCACCGACGGCGCCGTGCGCCAGAAGGCCTTCCAGTCCGCCACCACGGCGCCGAACGCGAGCACCACCACCGTCCCCGCGCCCGGGACTCGAGCGGCGACTCCGGATCAGCCGGCCAACTTCGGCGGCTTCGGGCCCTCGGTCACGGTTGACGCCAAGGGAACCGTCTACGCGATGTGGCCGGCGACCTACGCCAACCTCCTCCCCCGGCCGTCGAACGCCATCTTCCTCTCCCGCTCGGAGGACCAGGGCAAGACGTGGACCACGAGTCCCGTCACGGGGTTCGAGTGGAACATCGGGTCGTTCTCGACAGTGACGTGGAGCCCGGAAGGCGGTGATCAGGGGACGCTGCACGCGGTGGCCGACGGCTACGAGAAAGTCGGCGTCACCGGATACCAGGACATCTACTACTACCGCTCCACCGACGGGGGCCGGACGTGGTCGGAGCGCAGGAACGTCACCGACGACGACCCCAAGGACCTGTTCGGTCAGTACTACCCGAACATCGCGGTGGCGCCCAACGGACGGATCGAGATCGCCTTCTGGGACTCCCGTGACGACCCCGGCTACCGGGCCAACGACGTCTACATGACCACGTCGAACGACAACGGCGCGACGTGGTCGAAGAACATTCGGGTCACCGACAAGCCGATCGACCGCCGGATCGGTGTCTGGTCGACCAACTTCGACATCACCTCTCCGCCCGGGCTGGCTCCGGCCAAGGCCTACACCATGCTGGCCTGGGACGACACCCGGAACACGGACCTCTCGTCCCCGGACGCAACCGCTCTGGGCGGGGGCCTGCAGGACATCTACACCGCGGCGGTCCAGTACGAGGAGCTCGGCGGAGGGACGTCGAGCGCGGCCAAGATCGCCCTGGCCGGGGTGGTCGGACTGCTGGTCGTCGGCCTGGCGCTGTTCGGGGTGTCCATGCTCAGCCGGCGCAAGGACACCGGGCCGGCGTCGTCGACCGGAGGGCGGGTTCCGCCGGCCGCCAAAAGCAAGGACAGTCAGCCGCTTCGCAGCTGACGAAGGGCCTGGTCGGCCCTACGGGCCGGCAGCTCACTGGTTCCGACCGGACAAGGCCTTCGGCCGTCCGGTCGGTGGGCGCCTCTCCGGCGCCCAGGGGTTGGATCGGGCGCTTGTGGGGGGGCGTCCGATCCACTCCGCTCACCGTGTGCATCGGTCATGTGGTCGGCGGCTGGCCGCTGACTGTGGCGCTTGTGGGGGGGCGCCCGATCCACTCCGCTCACCGTGGGCATCGGTCATGTGGTCGGCGGCTGGCCGCCGACTGTGGCTTGTGGGGGGGCCGGGCCTTTCCCTAGTCCTCGGGGGTCTCGCCGCCGGCCAGGGCGGTGGCGTTCTTGGCCTCGATGTAGGCCATGCGCATCTGATTGAGGGCCTGGCGGAGGGGAGGGCCGTTCTCGCCCATGCGGGGGCCGACCGCGTCGATCATGCCGGCCAAGGCGTCGATGGCCACCTGGGCGTCGGCCAGGTTGGGCGGGTTCTGGCCCAGGTGGAGGGCGGCCAGCTCGACCAGGCCGATGCAGTGGTTGGCCACGACGATGGCCGCCGGCGTCCGCAGCATCTGCTGCTGCATGGCCATGAACTCGGCCGCCAGCTCCTCGTCCATCTCTTCGCCGCCCTCGCCCATCGGGGGCCCACTGGGGGGCTGCGGCGCAGCCCCGGGCTCGTCCTTGGGGATCGGGCGTTCGCCGGAGGGTGTCCAGAAGGTACTCATGCTGGTACCCTAGGTCCACAACTGCATACGGAAAGCGGGGCTCTCGGGCCCCCACCCGGCCACCAACTGTCGCAAGGCAGCCCAGTGCGACGGGTCGATCGACCGCCAGAGGCGGACGTTGCTTTCCGCACGTCCGTCTTTTTTTCGTTCAAGGAGTGATGCCGCATAGCCGCACCGGAGGGCGCCGACCTCAGGATCAACGATCGGATCAGAGCGCGTGAGGTGCGCCTCGTCGATCCGGACGGCAACCAGCTGGGGATCAAGACCTTGCCGGAGGCCCTGTCCATCGCCAGGGAACTCGAGCTCGATCTGGTCGAGGTTGCTCCGCTCGCTGAACCGCCGGTGTGCCGCATTCTCAACTACGGCAAGTGGAAGTACGAGGCCGCACAGCGCGACAAGGAGTCACGCAAGAAGGCGGCCACCAGCTCGATCAAGGAGATGAAGTACCGGCCCAAGATCGGCGGGGGCGACTTCGAGACGAAGACCCGCAAGGTCGGCGAGTTCATCGACGAGGGCCACAAGGTGAAGATCACGATCATGTTCCGAGGCCGGGAGGTCGCCCACCCTGAACTGGGGAAGCGCATCCTGGACCGCATCGCCGAGCAGCTGCCGCTGGCCAAGGTGGAGGCAGCGCCGAAGCTCGACGGGCGGAACATGGTGATGGTCCTGGCTCCCGACCGCAGGGCGCGGGCGGCGGCCAAGGCCGGTAGTCCCGAGGCAGCCCCCGAACCCCAGCCCCCCACCCCACCCGCCGTCTGAGCGGGGAGGAGACGAACGCAATGCCCAAGATGAAGACCCACCGCGGCGCCGCCAAGCGGTTCAAGGTGACCGGCACGGGCCGCATTCTGCGGCGCAAGGCGTTCCGCTCCCACCTGCTGGAGAAGAAGAACTCGGTCAAGACCCGCCGCCTCGGCCGTGCCGCCGAAGTCACCGGCGGCGACAAGGCCCAGGTCAAGCGCATGCTCGGCCTCTAGAGGCTGATCGCTACGCACCACTTGTACGAAGTCAAGTCCAACAACCCCCGCCAGAGCCGGTAGCGCAGGTCGCCGCCGGTGGGGCAGGGGCCCCCACCGGCAGTAGCGGGCGTGGTCCGAAGGACCCGGGTGCCCGCTACCAGGAACAAGGAGCCATGAAATGGCCAGGGTCAAGCGTTCGGTTCACGGCCGCAAGCACCATCGCGCCGTCCTCGAGCAGGCCAAGGGGTACTACGGCAACCGCAGCCGGAGCTACAAGTCCGCCAACGAGGCGGTCATGCACGCCCTCCACTACGCGTACCGCGACCGGCGGGCGCGCAAGGGCGACTTCCGCCAGCTGTGGATCCAGCGGATCAACGCCGGCTGCCGTCAGCACGGCATGAGCTACAGCCGCTTCATCTCCGGGCTGCGGGAGGCGGGGGTGGAGGTCGACCGCAAGGTGCTGGCCGACCTGGCCGTCACCGACCCCACGGCCTTCGCCGGCCTGGTCAAGCTGGCACAGGAGAGCCGCCAGGCATCGTGACACCGGGCGGGGCCGAGCGGCGGGACTTGGGGCTCGCCTTCACCTCGGCCCGGG
Source organism: uncultured Acidimicrobiales bacterium (assembly GCA_902805665.1). Taxonomy (GTDB): domain Bacteria; phylum Actinomycetota; class Acidimicrobiia; order Acidimicrobiales; family AC-14; genus CADCTB01. The sequence continues at coordinate 7,315 of CADCTB010000208.1, read as the reverse complement.
TCAAGCGGCTGCGCCAGCTGATGGAGCGGTCCTCCATGCGGCACCGGGAGCAGGCGTTCGTCGTCGAGGGACCGACGCTGGTGGCCGAAGCGCTGGACTCGGGGGTGGCGCTGGAATGCCTGTTCGTGCCGCCCGGGGCCGCCGCTCCTGTCGTGGCCCGGGCGGTCGCGGCCGGCGTCCCGGTGTTCGACCTGGCCCCCGGAGTGCTCGAACGGGTGGCGGGCACGGTCACCCCCCAGCCGGTCCTGGCCATCGCCCGCACCCTCGACCTGGACCTCGACGAGCTCGCCGGGGCGTCGCTGGTGGTGGTGTGCGTCGACGTACGGGACCCGGGCAACCTCGGGACCGTGCTGCGCAGCGCGGAGGCGGCCGGAGTAGGCGGCATAATCTGCTGTGACGGTTCGGTCGACGTGTACAACCCGAAGTGTGTTCGGGCGTCTGCCGGCTCGCTGTTCCACACACGGATCGTGGCTAGAGGAGAGCCGGTGAAGGTCCTGGGCACGCTGGGGGAGTGGGGCCTGCGCCGCCTGGGGACGCGAGCCGACGACGGCCGGCCGTACTACCAGGTCGACCTCACCGCTCCGACCGCGCTGGTGCTCGGGAACGAGGCCCATGGCCTTCCGGCGTCGGTGGCCGGCGGGCTCGACGGATGGGTGTCGATTCCGATGGAGGGTCGGGCCGAGTCCCTCAACGTAGGAATGGCGGCGGCCGTGCTTTGCTTCGAGGCCGCCCGCCAAAGAGCTGCATGAGTGCGCTGCCGATCGACCGGCTGCCGGATGCCGTGCTCGAGGTCGACGGCGAGTGCCGGGTCCGGTCGGCCAATGAGGCTGCGGCCACGCTCACCGGCCACCGCACCGACGAGCTTGTCGGCCGGCTCCTGTCGGAGATCCTCGAGCCCCGGGACTCCGATGGGCGTTCGCTGGTGGCGCAGGGGTGGCACCCCTCTGCCCGGCTGCGCTCCGTGTCCCGCATCCCCGAGCAGGAGGTCTGGCTGCGCGGCGCGGGGGGTCGCCGGGTGCGGGCGCTGATCACCGGCCGGTACGAGCGCGACGGCGATGGAAGGCTCACGGGTGCGGTTCTCATGATGCGCGACGGCGCCCGGAGGCGGCCGGTGGCGGGCGACGGTATCGAGGTCATCTCCACCGTGAGCCACGAACTGCGATCGCCGCTGACGTCGGTCAAGGGCTACACCAGCCTGCTGCTCAACCGGTGGGACCGCCTGGGCGAGGACCAGAAGCGGATGATGCTGGAGCAGGTCCACCACGACGCCGACCGCGTGACCCGCCTGGTCACCGAGCTCCTGGACATCAGCCGGCTGGAGAGCGGGCGGCTGGTCCTGCGCCGGCAGATGATCGACCTCGTGCCTTTGGTCAACGGCGTCCTCGAGAAGGTCCGGATGATGGAGACCCGGCTGGCGGCCGACGTCCGGTTCCCCGAAAACTTCCCGCAGGTCTACGCGGATCCCGACAAGATCGAGCAGGTGCTCACCAACCTGGTGGAGAACGCGGCGAAGTACGCCGACCCCCGCAGCATGCGGGTCACGGGCGCCTTCGAGAACGGGCAGGCCACGGTGGCCGTGGCCGACAAGGGTGAGGGCATCCCGGACTCGGACCTCCCCCGGGTGTTCACCAAGTTCTTCCGCCGAGCCGAGACCCGGCCGACCGGCTCGGGACTGGGGCTCTGGATCAGCCGCGGCCTGGTCGAAGCCCATGGCGGCCGGCTGATCGTCGAGTCGGAGGTCGGCCGGGGATCCGTCTTTCGGTTCACGCTGCCGGTCGAGCCACCCGAGGCCCTGCGGTGACCGCCCTCGCCGACGAAGTAGCGGCGGTCGAGGCCGACGGACTGGGGCGCGTCGCCGCGGCGCGGTCGGTGGCCGAGCTTCGCCTCGTCGAACAGGAGCTCGTCGGCGGGAAGCGCTCGGCGCTGGCCCTCCTCAACTCCCGGCTCGGCCAGCTGGACGTGGAGGAGCGCAAGGAAGCCGGCCGGTCGATCAACGCCGCCCGCAGCCGGGTGCAGGCTGCGGTCGCCGACCGGGCCGAGAAGCTGGCGGCCGGGGAGCGTGCGGCCCGGATCGAGGCCGAGCGGCTCGACCTCACCGAGGTCATCGAGCGACGGCACGCCACCCGAGGGCACCGCCACCTCGTGACCCAGGCCCGCGACGAGCTCGAGGACCTGTTCGTGGCCATGGGCTACGAGGTGGCCGAGGGTCCCGAGGTGGAGACCGACTGGTACAACTTCGAGGCTCTCAACATGCCGCCCGCCCATCCGGCCCGCAGCATGTGGGACACCCTCTACGTGCGACTGGGGGCGGCCGAGTCCACCCTGCTCCGGACCCACACGTCGCCGGTGCAGATCCGGGTGATGCAGAGCCAGCCGCCGCCCATCTACATCGTGGCGCCGGGCCGCTGTTATCGCCGGGACACCCCCGATGCCCGGCACCTGCCGGTGTTCCATCAGATCGAGGGCCTCGTCGTCGACCGCGGCATCACCTTCGGCGACCTGGCCGGCACCATCGAGGCGTTCACCAGCGCGTACTTCGGCCCGAACATCCACTCCCGCCTGCGGCCGTCGTTCTTCCCCTTCACCGAGCCCTCGGCGGAGTTCGAGGTCAGCTGCATCTTCTGCGAGGGTCGGGGCTGCCGGGTCTGCTCGCAGTCGGGCTGGATCGAGCTGGGCGGCTGCGGGATGGTGGACCCCAACGTGTTCGCCGCCGCCGGCATCGACCCCGAGGAGTACTCCGGCTTCGCCTTCGGCTTCGGGATCGACCGCTGCGCCATGATGCGCCACGACATCGACGACATCCGCCACTTCATCGCCAACGACATCCGGTTCCTGGAGCAATTCTGATTTCGCCCTTGCTCGTTCGCTTCGCTCACTCCGCTCGGGCGAGCTATTCGCGCTCCGGCGGTCCGGCCGAGCCGGACCGCCTCCGCCGTTCATCTCCTGGCCGGCAGCTGGGGGGGCCGCCTCTGGCGGCGCTCGCAGCCGCCGCCATTCCTGGCGGTTCCGTCTGATGCGCGTCCCGCTTTCTTGGCTTCGTGACTTCGCGCCCATCTCCGGCCACCCCGCTGACCTGGCCGCGGCTCTTTCGGGGCTGGGCCTGGTCGTGGAGGGCATGGAAACCTTCGGGGAGGGCCTGGGCGACGTGATCGTCGCTCGGGTGCTGGCCACCCGGCCCCACCCCAACGCCGACAAGGTCCAGGTGGTCGACGTCGACGCCGGTGACGGCGCCGACCTGCAGATCGTGTGCGGGGCGTTCAACTTCGCGGCAGGCGATCTCGTCCCCTTGGCGCCGGTCGGCGCCCGGCTGCCCGGAGGGATGCAGATCGGGCGGCGCAACGTCCGCGGTCAGTGGTCGAACGGCATGCTGTGCTCCGGGGCCGAGCTGGCCCTCAGCGCCGACGGCGAGGGGATCATGATCCTCGACGCCGAGCTGGCGCCCGGCACGCCTCTCACCGAGGCGCTCGGCATCGCGGCCGACGTGGTCTTCGACCTCGACGTCACCCCGAACCGGCCCGACGCCCTCTCGGTGGCGGGGGTGGCACGGGACCTGGCGGCCCACCTGGGGGTGCCGTTCTCGATCCCCGAGCTGCCGGCGCCCGCCGGCGGCGAGTACGGGGCCACGGTGTCGGTCGTGGTCGAGGCGCCGGACCTCTGTCCGCAGTTCACCGGCACGGTCCTGTCGGGCGTCAGCATCGGCGCCTCGCCGCAGTGGATGGCCCAGCGGTTGACGCTGGCCGGCATGCGGCCGATCAACAACATCGTCGACGTGTCGAACTACGTGATGCTCGAGCTGGGCCAGCCCAACCATCCCTACGACCTCGACCGGCTTCCGGGCGGCGGACTGCTGGTGCGCCGGGCGCGCGATGGGGAGACCCTCGTGACCCTCGACGACGTCGAGCGCGCTCTGGGGCCCGACGACTGCCTCATCTGCGACGCCAACGGAGCGGCGGTGGGAATCGCCGGCGTCATGGGTGGGGCGTCGAGCGAGATCAGCGCGGCCACCACCACAGTGGCCCTGGAGGCGGCCTGGTTCGACCCTGTGGCGGTGGCGCGGACGTCGAAGCGGCTCGGGTTGCGGACAGAGGCGTCGGTGCGCTTCGAGCGTGGCGTCGATCCCGACGGCGTGAACCGCGCCGTGGCCCGTTTCTGCCAGCTGGCGGGCGAGGTGGCCGGCGCGACGGTGGCCGGCCCGAGCGTCGACGTGCGGGGCGACCTGCCGAGGCCGGCCCGCGTGGTGCTGCGGACGAGCCGGGTCAACGCCATCCTGGGCACCGGGCTGTCGCCGGCCGACGTCTCGGGCTACCTGCAGCCGATCGGCTTCCGCTCTACGCCCACCGGCGACGGGGACTTCCGGGTCGACGTCCCCTCCTGGCGGCCGGACTGCGAGCGGGAGATCGACGTGATCGAGGAGGTGGCCCGCCACCACGGCTACACCCGGATCGCCCGCACCATGCCGGCCATCACCAAGGTGGGCGGGCTCTCGGCGTACCAGCGCGATCGGCGGCGGGCCCGCGAGATCCTCGTCGGCGCCGGTTTGTCCGAGGCGTGGGCCACCTCGTTCCTCGCCGCCGAGGATCTGGCCCGGGCCGGGCTGCCGCCCGACGCCGTCGAGGTGGAGAACCCGTTGGCCGCCGAGGAGTCGCTGCTGCGGCCGTCACTGCTGCCCGGGCTCCTCCGGGCGATCGCGTCCAACGCCGGTCACCGCCGCCCCGACGTCGGCCTGTTCGAGATCGGTCACATCTTCCTGCTCCCACCGCCCGGCGAGCAGCTGCCGAACGAGCCGGAGCACCTGGCCGTGGCCCTCGGCGGGGGCGACGCCCAGGACGCCGTTCGGATCTGGAACGTGCTCACCGACGGCATGCGACTGGTCGACGTGGCCCTCGAGACCACCTCGTTGCCCGGCCTTCATCCCACCCGGAGCGCCCGGGTCCTGGCCGGCGGCCGGCCGGTGGGCGGAATCGGAGAGGTCGACCCGCAGGTCCTGGCCGCCTATGCCATCGAGGGACGGGTGGGCTGGTTCGAGCTCGACCTGGGCGCCCTCCTGGCGTCGCCCCGCCGGCCCGCCATCCACCGGCCGATCAGTCGGTTCCCGTCCGCCGACATCGACCTGGCGTTCGTCGTCGAGGAGACGGTGCCCGCGGCCGCGGTCGAGCGGACGCTGAGCCGGGCCGCCGGCGACGTGCTCGAGCGGATCGAGCTGTTCGACGTCTTCCGCAGCCCGTCGCTGGAGGGCGAGCGCAGCCTGGCCTGGCGACTGCGGTTCTCGGCCCTCGACCACACCCTCACCGAGGACGAGCTCACCGCCCTGCGGCTGCGAGCGATAGACGCGGTGACATCCACGCATCCGGCCCGCCTGCGGGGCTGAGCGCCCGGTCTCTTACTGCCAGGCCTCGATGGCCTTCTGCGCGGCGTCGTATTGTTCGCGGGCCGTCTTCATCTCCCGCTGGGCCTTCTCGACGATGGAGGCGTCGCTGGCCACACGGCCACCTTCGACACAGGTGTTCATCGCCGTCTCCGTGGCGGCCAGTGCGCTGCTGAGAGCGGCGTCGACCGCGGGGTCGGGCACGGGAACCGCCTTCTTGGCGTCGGCCAGGTCGTCCTTGAGTTGGGTGCACTCCGACAGCACCACCGGACGCTGGCCGGCGTTCAGCGCCTGGACGGACCTGTCGATGTCCTCGCTGACCACCTTCACCGCGCTGGCGTGCTTCTTCTCCCAGTCGGCCTTGTTGGTGGCAGCACCGTCGTCGGATCCGCCGCCGCACGACACGCCGAGGACAGCGGCAAGGGCCAGGGCCAAACCCCATCGGGTTGAATGATTATTCATCATTGTGTATCATCAGTCCCGTGGTTCGGGTCGGGGTCGTCGGAGCGTCGGGCTATGCGGGAGCCGAGCTCCTCCGCCTGTGCCACTCCCATCCCGACCTGGATGTGGCGTGGGCGACGGGCGACACCCAGGCGGGGACACTAGTCGGCGCGCTCTATCCGAGCCTGGCCGCCGGCTACCCCGGACTGGCGTTCGAGCCGTTCGATCCCGCGCTGGTGACCGACGTCGAACTGGTCTTCCTGGCCCTCCCCCACGGGGCGTCGCAGCGGCTCATGCCTGCCCTGCTCGGCGCCGGGGTGAAGGTCGTCGACCTGGGGGCCGACTTCCGGCTGCGCGACCCGGCCGTGTACGAGCGCTGGTACGGCGAGGAGCACGTGGCACCGGACCTGCTCGACCGGTTCGCCTACGGGCTCCCCGAACTCCATCGGGACCACATCGCCAAGGTCGACGCCGTGGCGTCCGCCGGGTGCTACCCCACGGCGGCCGCCCTGGCCCTGGCGCCGCTGACGGCGGCCGGTGCAATCGAGACCACGGGCATCATCGTGGACGCGGCGAGCGGCGTCTCCGGCGCCGGCCGGGCCCTCAAGCACGGCACCCACTTCGGGACCGCCAACCAGGACTTCACCGCCTACGGCCTGCTCGACCACCGCCACACGCCGGAGATGGAGCAGTCGGTCGGCGCATCCCTCCTGTTCACCCCGCACCTCGCGCCCATGACCCGGGGCATCCTGGCCACCTGCTACGCCCGCCCGGCGCCCGGCACCACGCCGTCGACGGAGGAGATCCTGGGCCTGCTGGCCGGCGCCTACGCCGGCGAGCCGTTCGTGGTGGTGTCGGCCGCCAGCCCCTCGACCAAGGCCACCTGGGGATCGAACGCCGTGCACCTCTCGGCCCGCTACGACGAGCGCACCGGATGGATCCTCGTCCTGGCCGCCCTGGACAACCTGGTCAAGGGGGCGTCGGGGCAGGCGGTGCAGTGCGCCAACCTCCTCCTGGGCCTCGACGAGACTGCCGGCCTTTCCTCGATCGGGGTGTATCCGTGACGGATCCAGTGACCGAGCACGTCCCCGGCTTTGTGGCGTCGGGGGTGGCGTGCGGGATCAAGGAGAGTGGCGAGCCGGACCTGGCCCTCGTGGCCACGGCCGACGGGCGCCCGGTTCCGGCGGCCGCAGTCTTCACATCGAACCTGGCCCCGGCTGCTCCGGTGCAGGTCACCCGGGCCCACCTCGAGGCCACCGGGGGCTACGCGTCCGCAGTCGTGATCAACAGCGGCAACGCCAACGCGGCCACGGGTGTCACCGGACGCGAGCACGCCGAGCGCACGTGTGCCCTCGTCGCCGAAGGTCTCGGCTGCCAGCCCGAGGAGGTCCTGGTCTGTTCCACCGGGCTCATCGGCATCCCCCTGCCGTTCGCCGCTCTGGAATCCGGGATGGCGCCGCTGCTGGCCTCCCGGCACGCCAGCGGGTACCCCCACGCCGCCCTCGCCAT
>CADCTB010000207.1 GCA_902805665.1 uncultured Acidimicrobiales bacterium | reverse complement strand
CCAGAGCGTGAGATCCCTCATCGCCGACGGGTAGACCTTCATCGCGATCGTCTGGTCGCCGCCCACCGGGGACATCAGAGCTCCGGTTCATCCGCCGGACAACTCGGTGCGCGCAGGCGAAGGTGCACCTAGCGTTGCCCTGGTGGTGCGGCACGTCAGCCTGGGCGAACTGGCGATCTCAACCGCGGGGCTCGCGTTGAGGCGAGCGATGTTCTCCGGAAGCGACCAGGACGCGAAGGCCGCCATAGAGCTCATCCGTCAAGCCATGGTCGGACTGGGCAATTCTCCCTGGAGCTACGGCTACGAACTGGTCGAAGCCGATGCCTCTACCGGCTACGGCTCGATCGCGGGTACCTACGACAGAGCCGGCGGCCCGGACATCGACGCCGAGCAGCCGGTGATGTGGGAGCTGTTCGACGGGCTGTCCCCCGGTCGGGCCGTGGATGTCGCGTGTGGCACAGGCAGACACCTCGCCCGCCTCGCCGAGCTCGGTCACCGGGTCGTCGGCGTCGACCAGTCTGGGGCGATGCTCGAGGCGGCGCGCCAGCGGTTGCCAGAGGTGCGGCTGTGCCTCGGCGCCATGGCAAGGTTGCCGGTCCGATCGGGGAGCAGCGACCTCACGGTGTGCTCCCTCGGGCTCGAGCACGAACCGGATCCGGAGCCCGCACTAGCCGAGCTGGCACGGGTCACCCGGGTCGGCGGGCGAGTGCTCATCTCCGACGTCCATCCCTTCGCCATCCTTCTGGATCACCACGCGCAGTTCGAGAGCGCGTCGGGCGGACGGGTCCTGATCCGGGCCTACCCGCACTTCCACGGCCGGCTACTGGAGCTGTTCAGCCGCAACGGTCTTGTCGTCGAGCAGTGCGTCGAGCCGACGATCGGCCCCGGCCCGGGGCTGTCCGGGCGTGCTGCCCAGAGAGTGGTGGGAGACCATGTCACGGCCGGGGCTTGGACCGGCGTGCCGATCGTCGTGGTCTGGCAGCTCAGACGTGAGGGCGGCCGCTGACGAAAGTCCTCCCGCAGGTTTCGCTCAGTCGTTGCCCTGGTCGCGCAGGTAGCGCTCGAGCTCGTCGGCCAGGGCGTCGCCGCTCACGATCTCCAGGTCGGGGACGTCGTCGTCATCGTCGTCGGCGCTGAGCTCGAGCCGGCGCACGTAGGCGATCACGTCCTCGTCGGCCGCCACCACCTCGCTCACCTGGCGCTCGTAGTCGGCCACCGCCAGCTCGAGGTCGGCGGTGGCCACCCTGCTCGACAGCAGGTCGGTGGCCCGCTCGACCAGGGCCAGCGACGCCTTGGGCGACGGCGTGGATGCCACGTAGTGGGGGACCGCGGCCCACAGTGACGCGGACGGGAGGTGGGCCCGGCTGAACGCCTCGTGGAGCACGCCGACGATCCCCGTGGGGCCCTCGTAGGTGGACTTTCCCAGCCCGAGACGGCGGACCAGCTCACCGTCGGCCGCGGTGCCGGTGACCCGTACCGGACGGGTGTGGGGCACGTCGGCCAGCAGGGCGCCCAGTATGACCACGAGCTCCACGCCGAGCTCCTTGGCCACGCCGACGACCTGTTCCGTGAACGTCCGCCACTTCAGCTGAGGCTCATGGCCCAGCAGGACGACGACGTCACGCGAGGTGCCCGGAAGCGCGGCGTAGGACAGCTCGGTCTCCGGCCACTCGATCCTGCGGGTGATGCCCTGGCTCAGCCGGACCTGGGGGCGGGTGGCGGTGAAGTCGTAGAACTCCTCCGGGTCGATGGAGGCGAAGGGCCGGGCCGACCAGCGGTCGCGCAGGTAGCGCGCAGCCGTGGATGCGGCGTCGGCGGCGTCGTTCCAGCCCTCGAAGGCGGCGACGAGCACCGGCCGGCGGAGTTGGGGCCGGTCCTGCCAGCGGACGTGCTGCATGCACTCACGGTACCGGCCTCCTGAGTCCTCTTTGTCCGAGACGGCCTCCGGCCGGCGTGGGGGACTAGAGTCGGGTCACACTTAGTTTCACCCGATGCAGGAGGAAATGGGGATGCGGCGTTCGGGACACAGCAGGACCGGAATGGTGGCGTTGTCGGCGGTACTGGCCTTGGGCCTGGTGGCTTGCGGCGACGACGGTGACGACGACGGCGGCGACGCACAGCAGGCTCCGACCACGGCGCCCGCTCCCCAAGGGGCCGCGCTGGTGACCATCGACATGGTCGACCACGCCTTCCAGGTGAGCGGCCCGCTGACCGCCGGCGGCACCCTCAGGCTCAACAACAAGGGCACCGAGTTCCACATGGTCGGCCTGGGCAAGTTGAAGCCAGGCAAGACCATGGCCGACCTGCAGCGGGTGCTCAACGAGGCCGGTCCGCCGGGTGGCGGTGCGCCCAGCACCACTGTGCAGTCCCCCGGGCAGTCGACCACGTCGACGACGAGGGCGGCCACCACCACGAGCACCACAAGAGGCTCCGGCGCCACGACCACCACCGCGGCGGGCGGGCAGGGCGAGCAGGACCCCACCGCCGAGGTGCTCGACGAGGTCGGCCTTCCCGGCGCCTTCATGGGACCCAACGAGTCGGCGGAGGTGACGGTGCCCAACCTCACGCCCGGCACCTACGCCCTGCTCTGCTTCATCCCCACGGAAGGAGAAGGCACGCCGCACTTCGCCAAGGGGATGGTGAACCAGCTCGAGGTCGTGGCCGGCCCGGCTCCCGCCCCCCCGACGGCCGACGCCACCTACAAGCTGGCGCCGGGCAAGGCCATCGAGGGCCCGGCCACGCTGACCCCGGGACGCCACACGCTGCGGTTCGACGCCGAGGCCGGGAGCCAGCAGCTGGAGCCAGGGCTGGCCCGGCTGAACGCGGGGACGACGTTCGCCCGGCTCGACTCGGCACTGGACGCGCTCTTCGAGGGCGACACCCCGCCCGCCAAGGGGGCGGCGACCAGGGTCCCCGGACAAGTGGTCTTCGGCGGTTTCGACCTGGGGCCGGTGACGACCTTCTACCTCACTGTCGACCTCAAGGCGGGGAACTACGTCCTCGTCGCCGAGGACACCGACGTCGACACTCCGGGGACGCCCAGGGAGATGCTCAGCCTCAGGGTGGCCTGACCCTCGGACGCTGGCGGCGGCATAGTCACACCCCCGTCGTACCCTGGGGACGATGGGTTCGCTGGACCGATTCTCCCCGGTCGCCCGGGCCTGGTTCGAGGCGGCCTTCGACGCGCCCACCGCCGCGCAGGAGCAGGGTTGGGCGGCCATCAGCAAGGGCGACCACACCCTGATCCTGGCCCCCACCGGCTCCGGCAAGACCCTTGCCGCCTTCCTGTGGACGTTGGACCGCCTGCTGGCCGAAGGCCACGCAGGCGGAGCAGGGGAGCGCCGGCCGAAGGCCGCCCGAGCCGTTGACGTTGGGGGGTCCACGGGGGGCGGAGCCCTCCGTGTGCTCTATGTCTCGCCCTTGAAGGCCCTGACGTACGACGTCGAGCGCAACCTGCGGGCCCCGCTTGCGGGCATGGCCCTGGAAGCGGAGCGGCTGGGCCTGCCGGTGCCGTCGGTGCGGGTGGGCACCCGCACCGGTGACACGCCGGCGGCCGACCGGCGTGACCTGGTCCGCCACCCGCCCGACATCCTCATCACCACCCCCGAGTCGCTCTACCTGCTGCTGACGTCGCAGGCCAGGGAGATGCTGCGCTCCGTGGAGCACGTGATCATCGACGAGATCCACTCGGTGGCCGGCACCAAGCGGGGGGCGCACCTGGCCCTGTCCCTCGAGCGTCTCGAGCGGCTGACCGAGCGGTCGCCGCAGCGCATCGGCCTGTCGGCCACCCAGCGGCCGCTCGAGGAGGTGGCCCGCTTCCTCGGCGGACGGTCGGGCGGCGCACCCCGGCCGGTGACGGTGGTCGACGCCGGGGTGCGCAAGCCTCTGGAGCTGCAGGTCATCGTGCCGGTGGAGGACATGGCCGAGCTCGGCAAGCCGATCGACGACGGCGACGGCGTGCTTCTGTCGGGACCGGCGGCCGGGAACCCCGAGGCCCGGCACTCCATCTGGCCGGCCATGCACCCGGTCCTGCTCGACCTGATCCGCACCCACCGGTCGACGCTGATCTTCGTGAACTCCCGCCGCCTGGCGGAGCGCCTGGCCGCCCGGCTCAACGAGCTCGCGACCGAGCAGAGCGAGACAGGCAAGCCAGTGGACCTGGTGCGGGCTCACCACGGCTCGGTGGCCCGGGAGCAGCGGTTGGAGATCGAGGACGCCCTCAAAGCGGGCAAGCTCCCGGCGCTGGTCGCCACCTCCAGCCTGGAGCTGGGGATCGACATGGGCGCCATCGACCTCGTCGTCCAGGTGGAGTCGCCGGCCTCCGTCGCCAGTGGGCTGCAGCGCATCGGCCGGGCCGGCCACCAGGTGGGCGAGCCGTCGCGCGGCCGCATCTTCCCCAAGTTCCGGGGCGACCTGGTCGAGGCCGCGGTCGTCGCCCAGCGCATGGTGGCCGGGCTCATCGAGGAGACCCGGGTCCCTCGCAACCCCCTCGACGTGCTGGCCCAGCAGATCGTCGCCATGGTGGCCGTCGAGGAGCTCAAGGTCGAGGAGGTGGCCGAGGTGGTGACCGGGGCCTACCCGTTCGCCGACTGCTCGCCCGCCCTGCTCGAGAACGTGCTCGACATGCTGGCCGGCCGCTATCCCTCCGACGAGTTCGCCGAGCTGCGGCCGCGCATCGTCTGGGACCGAGCCGAGGGCACCCTGCGGGCCCGGGCCGGCGCCCGCATGCTGGCCGTGGTCAGCGGCGGCACCATCCCCGACCGCGGCCTGTACGGCGTGTTCACGCCTGGCCCCGCCGGCAGCGGCGGCAAGGAGAATTGGAACCGGGTCGGCGAGCTCGACGAGGAGATGGTCTACGAGAGCCGGGTGGGGGAGACGTTCCTGCTGGGCGCCACCACGTGGCGGATCGAGGAGATCACCCGCGACCGGGTGGTGGTCACGCCCGCTCCTGGGCAGCCCGGCAAGATGCCGTTCTGGCACGGCGACGGGCTGGGCCGCCCGGCCGAGCTCGGTAAGGCGATCGGCGCATTCCTGCGGGAGGTCGGCGACTGGTCCGACACGCAGCTGGCCTCCGACTGCTCACTCGACCCGCTGGCGCTCGCCAACCTCCGGGCCTATCTGGCCGAGGAGCGTGAGGCCACCGGGGGCGCCCTGCCCACCGACCGCCAGATCGTCGTCGAGCGCTTCCGCGACGACCTGGGCGACTGGCGGATCTGCGTGCTGTCGCCCCTGGGCGGCCGGGTCCACGCACCGTGGGCGCTGGCCATCGAGGCCCGAGCCCGGGACCGGCTGGGCATCGAGGTCCAGACCATGTGGAGCGACGAGGGCATCGTCGTGCGCCTGCCCGAGGCCGACGAGTCGCCACCCATCGACTCCGTGCTTCTCGAGCCCGAGGAGATCGAGGGCCTGGTGGTGGGCGAACTGGCCAACTCGGCGTTGTTCGCGACCCGCTTCCGGGAGAACGCGGCCCGGGCCCTGCTGTTGCCCCGCCGCCGGCCAGGCTCCCGCACGCCGCTCTGGCAGCAGCGCCAGCGGGCCGCCGACCTGCTGGCGGTGGCGTCGAGGCACGGCGACTTCCCGATCCTGCTGGAGACCTACCGCGAGTGCCTGCGCGACGTCTTCGACCTGCCGGCCCTCGACGAGCTGATGACCGCCATCCGGGCCCGAACCGTCCGGGTCGTCTCCGTGGACACGACCTCTCCTTCGCCGTTCGCCCAGTCGCTGGCCTTCCAGTACGTCGCCAACTTCCTGTACGAGGGTGACGCTCCCCTGGCCGAGCGCCGGGCGCAGGCCCTCACGCTCGACCGCGAGATGCTGGCTGAGCTCCTGGGCGCCGAGGAGCTGCGGGAGCTCATCCATCCCGAGGCGCTCGAGGCGCTCGAGGCCAATCTGCAGGCCCTCGACGAGCGGTGGTGGGCCCGGGATGCCGACGAGGCCCACGATCTCCTCCGTCGTCTGGGCGACCTCACCCGTGAGGAGCTGCGGGCCAGGTCCACTGGCGACTTCGCCGACGCCCTGGTCGCCGACCGCCGGGCCGTCGAGGTCCGCCTGGCCGGCGAGAACCGGCTCATCGCCGCCGACGACGCCGGCCGCTACCGCGACGCCCTCGGCGTGCAGACCCCGCCCGGGTTGCCCGAGGTCTTCCTGGCGCCGGTCGACGATCCGCTCGGTTCGCTGCTCGGGCGGTTCGCCCGCACGCACGGGCCGTTCCGCTCGGAGGAGCCGGCCGCCCGCTTCGGCGTGCCGGCCGGGGTGGTCGAGGCGCTGCTGTCCGTCCGGGCCGACGCCGGGGTGCTCCTGCAGGGGGAGTTCCGGCCCGGTGGGTCGGGCCGCGAGTGGTGCGACCCCGAGGTGCTGCGGTCGCTGCGCCAGCGCTCCCTCGCCGCCCTGCGCAAGGAGGTCGAGCCGGTCGACGCCGGCGCCCTTGCCGGGTTTCTTCCGGCGTGGCAGGGAGTCGGCAGCGACGCCCGGGGCCTCGACCGGCTGTTCGAGGTGGTGCGCCAGCTCCAGGGCGTGGCCATCCCTGCCTCGGTCCTCGAGCGTGACGTGCTTCCCGCCCGGGTGGCCGACTACATCCCCCGGCTGCTCGACGAGCTGACCGCCGCCGGCGAGGTGGTGTGGATGGGCGCCGGTCCGCTCGGGCGCGACGACGGCAAGGTCATGCTCTTCCTCCGGGGCAACGCGGCCCTCCTCCGTCCGCTCGCCGGTGGCGACCGTCCCGACGGGCCGGAGCACGACCGGCTGCGGGAGTTCCTGGGCCGGCGGGGCGCGTCGTTCTTCCGGGAGCTCTCGGGGACCGACGACAAGCTGACGCTCGACGCGCTGTGGGACCTGGTGTGGGCCGGCGAGGTCACCAACGACTCGTTCGCCCCTCTGCGGGCCTTCGCCGGTGCGGCCGGCAGTCGCTCCCGGGCGGCCAAGCGCTCGGGACGGCCACGCGTCGGCGCCCTCACCGTCCTCGGCCCGCCCAAGGCCCAGGGCAGGTGGTCGCTCGTGGAGACCGACCTGCCCATCGGCGACGTCGGCGCCACCCAGCGGGGCCACGCCCTGGCGACGACCCTCCTCGACCGCCACGGCGTGCTCACCCGCGAGGCGGTGCGGGGCGAGGGCCACCCCCGGGGCTTCGCCGGCGTGTACCCGGTGCTCCGGGCCATGGAGGAGTCGGGCCGCTGCCGGCGCGGCTACTTCGTCGCCGGCCTGGGCGGGGCCCAGTTCGCCCTGCCGGGCGCCGTCGACCGCCTCCGGGTCGACCGCCGTGACAGCACCAAGGGCGCGCTCGTAATGGCCGCCACCGACCCGGCCAACGCCTACGGACTGTCGCTGCCCTGGCCTGAGCGGCCGGGAGCGGGGGCAAGGCCTGAGCGGCCGGGAGCGGGGGCAAGGCCTGAGCGGCCGGGAGCGGCGACCAGGCCGGTGGCCGGCCCCCGCCGGGTGGCGGGGGCCTACGTCGTCCTCCTCGACGGCCTCCCGTGCCTGTACGTGGAGAAAGGCGCCAGGGGCCTTGTCGCCCTGCGACCCTTCGACGGCACGTGGGAGGACGCGGCGGTCGCCGCCCTGGGCGGCTTGGTCAGCAGCGGCCGGGTCAGGCGGCTGAGCGTCGAGCGCTACGACGAGGGCCTGGAGCCGGTCCTCCGGGCGGCCGGGTTCGTCCCGACCCCCAAAGGGCTGGTTCGGTACGGTGCCTGAGGGAGATGTCCTCTTCCGCACCGCGATGACGTTGCAGAAGTGGCTGGCAGGGCGGGAGGTCACCGAGGCCACGGCAGTGGCCGCGCCCATGGTGGGGCGGACGGTCGATCGGGTCGAAGCCAACGGCAAGCACCTGCTCGTGCGCTTCGACTCCGGTCACGTCCTGCACACCCACCTGCGCATGTCCGGGTCGTGGCACGTCTACAGCGCGGGGGAGCGCTGGCAGCGCCCACCGAGCCAGGCCAAGGTCTCGGTGACCTGCGGCGAACGGGTGGCGGTGTGCTTCAACGCCCCGATCGTCGAGCTCCTGGCGCCGGGCGGCGAGAAGAGCCACCCGTCGCTGTCCGCCCTCGGTCCCGACATCCTCGACCGTCCGCCCGACTTCGCGGAGATCCGCCGGCGGGCCCGGCAGCGGCCGCCGTCCACCGCCCTCGGTGACCTTCTCCTCGACCAGCGGGTGGTCGCCGGCATCGGCAACATCTGGCGGTGCGAGGCCCTGTTCCTGGAGGGCCACAGCCCGTGGACGGCGGTGTCGACGGTCACCGACGACGAGCTCGACACGCTGGTGTCGACCGCCGGACGAATCATGGGTGCGAGCCTGGGCCCGAGCGGCCCGCTGAGCGGGGAGAGCCGCCCGTTCACCGGACGACCGAGGAGGTGGGTCTACCGCCGCGCCGGCCAGCCGTGTCACCGGTGTCACACACCGGTGCAGTCCCGGGGCCAGGGCGAGCAGTCGAGGACCGCCTACTGGTGCCCGACCTGCCAGCCGGGGCGATGACTTCGGCGCGTCCTCGTCGTCGTATACGACGATGACCACGCATCCGGATCTCGTACCCGCCGCCCGCCGCCTGGCCGACCTGGTGGCGGCAGTGCCCGACGACGCCCTCGGCCGGCCCACCCCCTGCGAGCGGTACACCGTCGGCGACCTGCTCGACCACATCGATGGCGCCGCCCTGGCCTTCCGGGCCGCGGCCCAGAAGCAGCCGCTCCCGGGCGCGGCTTCGGGCGACGCGGCCAACCTGCCCTCCGACTGGCGGTCCCGTATCCCCCACGACGTCATGGCGGCCGCCGAGGCCTGGAGCGATGCCGACGCCTGGACGGGCATGACGGCGGCAGGGGGCGTTGACCTGCCCGGCGAGGTGGCGGGGGTCGTCGCCCTCGACGAGCTGGTTGTCCACGGCTGGGACCTGGCCAAGGCGACCGGCCAGCCTGCCGGGTACGAAGGGTCGGAGCTGGAGGCCGTGTACGGGATGGTGCAGCACTTCCGGGCCAGCGGGGTCGAGGGGCTCTTCGGACCGCTCGTCGAGATACCCGAGGAGGCGCCGCTGCTCGACCGGATCCTCGGGGTCGCCGGTCGCGACCCGGGCTGGCAAGCCCCGCGTTAGCTCGTTTCCGGCGGCGGTTTCACTGCAACGAACAGCCCTCGGCCAGTCAGGCCCGGGTGCTCGTGCTCGACCACGAGGCCGACGTCGCGGTACACCTCGAGCTGCGCGGCGGTGGTCATCAGGCCCATGCGGTGCACTTCGGAGAAGGACCACGTGCGATCGCGGCGGGCCAGTGCGTAGCGCATCTCGATGAGGCTCTCTTCGCCCTCCCGCCACGAGCGGCTGACCCGGGCCACCGCCAGCCCGCCGGCCTCGGCGCCTTCGGCGAAGACGGCGCCGTCGTGCCAGTTGTCCGGCTCGAACCACGGCTCCACGACGAGGACACCGCCGTCGACGAGGTGGTCGCGCATGGTGGCCAGCGCGGTGGCCAGGTCGGCAGGGGTACGCATGTAGCCGATGGCGCTGAAGAGGCACACGACCGCGTCGAAGCGCCGCGCCAGCCGGAACGTGCGCATGTCGCCCTCATGGAGGACGGCGTCGGGCACCCGCCTCCGCGCCTCCTCCATCATCGACCCGGACAGGTCCACGCCCTCGACGTCGAACCCCAGCTCTGCGAAGGCGGCGAGGTGCAGGCCGGTGCCACAGGCGACGTCGAGGATCGAACCGGCGCCGGGCAGGTGCCGGCGGATGCGGTCGACGACCACTGCCGCCTCCCGGCGGTAGTCCTTGCCCCGGGCCGCGTGGAGCACGTCGTAGGCGGCGGCGCTGTTCTCGTACCCGCTCGCCGCGCCCACTGCCCGTCAGTATGCCTGCGGGCCGCCTGCAAGGATTCCGCCCCGTGAGCTGTGACACCCGTGCCGGCTGAGCGCCCCCGTCCGCGCCTGCTGGCCGACCTCACCCCGCTGCGGGTGTCGCGTGACTTCCGGTTGCTCTTCGCCGGCTCGGGGGTGTCCTACCTCGGCCGGCAGCTCACCGTGGTGGCCATCCCGTTCCAGGTCTTCACCATCACCCGGTCGTCTCTGGCGGTCGGGATGGTGGGCCTGGTGACGGTCGTACCGCTCGTCACTCTGTCCCTGGCCGGTGGGGCCATCGCCGACGCCGTGGACCGCCGGAAGTTGCTGCTCGTCACCCAGATCCTCTCGGCGGCCACCAGTGCCGGGCTGGCGCTGAACGCAGGCTCCTCGTCGCCGCGCCTGTGGCCCATCTACGTGCTCGCCGCCCTCTCGGCCGGTCTCGCCGGCGTGGACCTGCCCGCCCGCAGCGCCACCATCCCCCGACTCGTGGGGCGGGAGCTGTACCCGTCGGCCGCGGCCCTCGGCCAGATCCAGTTCCAGATCGGCCAGGTGGCAGGGCCGGCCCTGGCCGGCGTCATCATCAGCCAGGTCAGCCTGGCCGCCGCCTACTGGATCGACGTGGCCAGCTTCGCCGCCGCGGTGGCCGGGATCGCCCTGATCGCCCCCCAGCCTCCGGAGGGAGGAGGGACCCGAGCCAGCCTGGCCTCGATCGGCGAGGGTCTGCGCTATCTCAAGGGCCGGCGGCTCCTGGTCAGCACGTTCCTGATCGACATCAACGCCATGGTCTTCGGCATGCCGCGGGCGCTGTTCCCGGCCCTTGGAACCGGGTTCTTCGGGGGCGGCGCCCTGACCGTCGGCCTCCTGTACGCAGCACCCGGCGCCGGCGCCCTGATCGGGGCCCTGCTCACCGGCTGGGTGGGACGGGTCCGCCGCCAGGGCCGGGCGGTCATCGTGTCCGTGCTGGTCTGGGGCGGGGCCATCGCCGCCTTCGGCCTGGTGCCGTGGCTGCCGTTGGGCCTGGCCATGCTCGCCCTGGCCGGCGCCGCCGACGTCGTCTCCGCCGTCTTCCGCAACACCATCCTGCAGATGTCGGTGCCCGACGGCCTGCGCGGCCGGCTCTCGTCGGTGCACATCGCGGTGGTGACCGGCGGGCCGCAGCTGGGCGACGCGGAGGCCGGGGCGGTGGCCGCCATTGCGTCGCCCCGCGTCTCCGTGGTCTCCGGCGGCCTCGCCTGCATCGTCGGGGTGCTGGTCCTCCTGCGGCTCGTGCCGGAACTGGCCCGGTACGATGCCGAGGCGCAGACGAGGAGGTCGGATGGCTGACGGAGCCAAGGTGCGGACAGTGGCCGAAGTCATGACGAAGGACGTGCTCACGGCGTCCAGCTCGGAGCCCCTGTCGAAGGCCTCGGCCCGCATGATCGAACGGGGTGTGGGCTCCGTCGTCGTGGTCGACCCCGGCGCCCCGGTGGGGATCCTCACCGAGCGGGATCTGGTCCGGGCGGGCGCCGCGGGGGCGGACCTGTCCACCGCCAAGGTCGCCGACTGGATGACGCCGAACGCCAACACCGTCTCCCCGGACATCGAGATGCTGGCCGCGTTCGACAGCCTCACCGCTCACGGGTACCGCCACTTCCCGGTGGTCGACGACGGCCACCTGGTCGGCATCGTCTCCATCCGCGACATGCTGAAGCTGGCCCAGGTGCTGCGGGTCGAGCACCCCGGGATGATCGAGGCCAAGCGGGGGCTCGAGGGCGTGGTGGTGGCAGAGACCGAGGTGGGCGACGTCCGGGGCCAGGAGGGCTTCTACCACTACCGCCAGTACAACGCCGTGGAGCTGGCCGAGAAGCGGACGCTCGAGGACGTGTGGCACCTGCTGTACGAGGGCGAGCTCCCCTCCGTCGGGGAGCGGGAAGCCTTCGCCGCCGAGATCCGCTCGTTGCGGGAGATCCCACCGACGGTGAAGGAGCTGCTGCCGGCCATCGCCACGGCCGGTGAGCACTTCGTTCCCCTCGACGCCCTTCGCAGCGCCTATTCCCTCCTGGCCTACGCCCTCGACTTCAGGTCGTGGCTCGACATCGACGCCGCCGCCCGGCGGGCCAACGCCATGCAGACGAGTGCGGTCATGCCGACGCTGATCATGGCGCTGTACCGCCTGAACCAGGGGCTCGACCCGATCGATCCGCACCCTGAACTGCCGTACGCGGCCAACTACCTGTACATGCTCACCGGAGAGGTGCCGGAGCCGGGACACGCCCGGGCCATCGAGCAGTACCTGATCTCCACCACCGACCACGGCTTCAACTCCTCCACCTTCACCGCCCGGGTCATCACCTCCACCGGAGCCGACGTCGGGTCTGCGGTCGTCGGCGCCATCGGCGCACTGTCGGGCCCGCTGCACGGCGGCGCCCCCAGCCGGGCGCTCGACATGCTCGACGCCATCGGCACGCCGGACAAGGCCGAGGAGTGGATCCGCAACTCAGTCGAGAAGGGTGAGCGGATCATGGGCTTCGGCCACCGCATCTACAAGACCGACGACCCCCGATCCCTCATGCTGCGGGGCGTGGCCGAGCGCCTCGGCGGCGACATGGTCGACTTCGCCAAGAAGGTGGAGAGGACCGTCGTCGATGTCCTGGCCGAGCTCAAGCCCGGGCGCAACCTGTACGCCAACGTGGAGTTCTACGCCGGCGTGGTGATGGACAAGGTCGGGCTCCCTCGCACCCTGTTCACCCCGACCTTCACCTCCAGCCGGGTCATCGGCTGGACGGCCCACATCCTCGAGCAGGCCGCCGACAACCGGCTGATCCGGCCGAGCGCCCACTACGCCGGGCCGCCGCCGCCGGTGCCGGTTCCCGACGCGTAGGGGTGCCGATCCTGATCGAGGAGGCGACGGCGGTCACGCCGGAGCTCGTGGCCGCCTTCCGGCTGCTCACGCCGCAGCTCTCCCGGTCGGCGCCCGCGCCGGGCGGCCACGAGCTGGCCGAGATGGTGCGATCCCCCGCCACGATCCTGCTCATGGCCCGTGACGCGGAGAAGGGGCTGATCGGCAGCCTCACCCTCGTCCTCTTCCGCATCCCCACCGGCGTCCGGGCGTGGATCGAGGACGTCGTCGTCGACAAGGACTCGCGGGGTCGGGGCGTGGCTGAGATCCTCTGCCGTGAGGCGTTGAACCGGGCTTCGGCCGCCGGGGCACGTACCGTGGACCTGACCTCCCGCCCGTCTCGGGAGGCGGCCAACCGCCTCTACCGCCGCCTGGGGTTCGTCGAGCGGGAGACCAACGTCTACCGCTGGTCCGGATGACCGGCGCGTCGGGGCTTCAAGGCCCGGGCACGAACTCCTGGAACGCCGCCGCAGTGTCGGCGTCGCCCTCGACCCGAAGCTCTGCGTCGGCGAGGGCCCTGCGGCCGAGGACGAAGAGGCAGACGTCGCTGTCGTCGCCCGACAAGGTGACGGTCCCCTCGCCGTCGACCGCGTGCCCGCTCCCCACCGACCAGGCGTCGCCGTCCCAGCCGACAGCCAGATCGACGTTCCCCTGGCGCCCCGTGAGGCGGTAGGTCACCGGCCGGGCCGGCCGGTTGCCACCGGTGGCGAGCAGGGGCAGGAAGGCGGTCAGGAAGGCAGCGGTGGCGCGGACGACGTCGGGCGCCAGCTCGCCGCCCAGCCCGATCGCCGTCCGGAGGTCGCTGTGGTGCACACCGACCTCCATGGCGATGATCTGCAGCAGTAGCCCCAACGGGACGGGGCCATAGGGCATAGGTGCCGGGCGCCCGAGCTCGTCGGCCGTCCGGGCCGCGAGGTGGCCCCACAGCTCCTCATGGGCCGCTCGCAGGCCGACCAGCAACATGTCGGGAGCGGCGACCGGCACGGGGGGCACGTCGACGGCGACGGTCCGGCCGGTCGCCACGCCCTCCACTCCCTGTGCCTCGAGTCGCTGGCCCCAGGTCAGATGGGCGACGAGGTCGGCGACGGTCCAGTCGCGGCACCGCGTGGGCTGCGCCCATCCGTCGGCATCGACGCCTTGGAGCTCTCCGATGGCGGCCGACATCTCCCTGCGGATAGCGGCGCGCGCCTGGTCAAGGTCGAGCATCGCCCACCTCTGCGAACCGGGCCAAGCCGGCCAGTGCACGGTCGCTGCGAGCGACGAGGAGTGGAGCGCCGACGGCCTGGTGCTGTGCACGGCCGTGGAGGAGCAGATCTCTGGCGGTCTCGAGGTCGCCCCTGGCGGCGGCCAGGATGCCGAGGTAGTGGTCGGCGGCGCCGATACATGCCGCGCCCGCGCCCACGACGATCAGCTGACCGGCCCACGGCGCGAGCAGCGAGGAGAGGTGCTCGGCGCCGTCCGTGGCGCCCACCACGGTGATCGCTTCGGCGAGAAGGGCGCCGAGGCCGGCCCTTGACTGGTCGGACGGAAGCGACAGATACCGTTCGGCCGCCAGCTGGTCCAGCCTCCGCCGGGCGTCGTCGAGGCGGCCGGTCTCGGCGTCGAGGATGGCGAAGAGCGCGGGCCACTTCTCCGGCCCCGCCCGGTCGAGGCCGGCCAGGCGCCGGAACAGAGGCGTGAGCTCGTCGGCCCGGTCCAGCTCGCGCAGGATCAGCAGCTTCTGGAAGACGTACACGTTCTCGACGTGGCCGTAGCGCAGCCGTCGACCCTGGCGGCGGAAGTCCTCGGCCAAGGCGTCGGCGCGGGCCAGGTCTCCCTCGAGCAGCGCCTGCTGGACCTCCCACATCCCGAGGTACCAGAGGTGGAACGGCTGGCCCTGGGCCACGATGCGCTCGGTCAGCCGGTGGAGGACCGCATCGGCGTCGGCCCTGCGGCCGGCGGTCAGCAGGTCGACGAACAGCGCGCGGCCGGCCTCGATCCACAGATCGTCGTCGCCGGCCGCTTCGGCGGCCTGCAGTGCCTCCTCGGCCATGGGCAGCCGCGCTCCGAGACATTCGGGCGCGAGCCGGTCCGTCCGCCACGCCAACAGGGCGTACGCCGCCGCCCCAGGGTCGTCCGCGCCGCGGGCGAGGGCCACGGCGTCGGCAGCCACCGCCGACCCCTCGCCCGACCGTCCGGAGTAGGAGAGGGCGCGGCCGAGGGCGGCCAGGACCCGCACCCGCCGCCCGCTGACCTCGTCGCCCAAACCCCGCACCGCGGACTCGAGGAGCCGGATGGTGGGGTCGGCGGGCGAACGGCGGGCCCTGGTGGCGAAGAGCGTGTCCTCGTAGCCCAGGGCGGCGGCGGCCAGGGCGGCGGTGTCGCCGCATCGGCCGGCGCCGTCGTGGGCGCGCTCGTAGGCCTCGAGGGCAGGACGCAGAAGTCCGGCGCGCCGGCGGGCGCCGGCCAGGGCGAGAAGGAGGTCGTACCGCTCGACGCCGGTCGCGGCGAAGGCCTCGACGGCCAGCCCGTAGAGCTCGGCCGCCTCCTCGAACGAACGCTGCGCCTCCGCCTCTGCGGCTGCTTCCTCGGCCAGCGGAGCGCTCGTCGCCGCCTCCGCCGCCTCCCACCAGTGACGGGCAAGCGCGGCCGTCTGCCGCGGCCGGCGGCGGGCGAGCACCTCGGCCACCTGCCGGTGCAGGTCACGGCGGGCCTTGTGGAGGAGGCAGCCGTACGCCGCGTCCTGCATGACCTGGTGGGTGAATCGCCACTGGCCGTCGGCCGGCTCGACCAGGCCCAGCCCGGTGAGCCCTTTGAGCGCCACGGTGACGTCACCTGGGTCGCGCCGCAGGACGCCGGCGAGGAGGTCTGCGTCGAACCGGCGACCGATCACTGCCGCCGTCGCCAGCAGATCCCGCGCTTCGTCCGGAAGACGGTCGAGCCGTTCCAGCACCACCCGCTCCAGCGTGGGAGGGACCGTGAACGCGACGCCGGGGTCGTGCTCCCACCCCTGGGGGCCCCGGACGAGGGCTTCGGTGTCGACAAGGGCCCGGACCAGCTCCTCGAGGAAGTACGGGTTCCCCTCTGCGGTCTGGAGGAGAGAGCGTTCGAGGTCGAGAGGAAGGGTGCCGACGCCGACATGGGCCCCGAGCAGCGCCTCTGCGCCTGCGGGGTCCAAGCGGCCGAGCTCCAGCAGGGTCGACGTCTCTCGCAGACCGCTGGCGGCCAGATCGGCCCAGCGCCCCAGGGGGTGGCCTTCGCAGGGCCGGCCGGTGAGGACCAGAAGACAGGGAAGAGGTTCCTCCGAGGCGACGAGGTAATCGACCAGGTCGAGGGTGGCCCGATCGGCCCACTGCAGGTCTTCGAGGACCACCACCACGGGGCGACGGGCCGCGAGGCCGGCGAGGATCTGCTCGACAGCCGTGGCCACCTTGAACGGGGCCAGCTCGGTGGAGCCCTCGGGCGAATGGGGTAGAGCGTGGGTGGGGGGCAGCCCGAGCACCAGCTCCACGGCGAGGTCGAGGTCGGAGCCGGCCGTCCCCAGGGTGGCGAACCTCTCCCGCACCAGCCCGGCGGCCACGGTCGGTTCGGTGTCCGGGGCGAGACCGAGCCACCGCCCGAACAACCGCCGCAGAGGAGCGAACGGGACGCTCTGCTCGTACGACGCGCATTGGAGTGCGATCCAGCTGAGCGGCCTGGTGCCGGCCTCGGCCACCGCCCTCGCCTCCGCGAGCAGCCGTCCCTTGCCCGTCCCCCCTTCGCCGAGGAGCACGACGAGGCCTCCCTGGCCTTCCAGGGCGCCGTCCACGGCTGCGGAGACCTGGGCCAGCTCATGGCCCCTCCCGACGAGGGGGACACTGTGGTCACTGCCGGGGACGGCGACCACCGGCCGCAGGACCGGCCAGGCCGGGACCGGCTCGGCCTTTCCCTTGAGCGTGAGCTCACGCCGGCCCCCCCATGCGAACCGTCGCTCCGCCAGGCGCCGCGCCGCCGGGCCGACCAGCACCGTCCCCGGCTCGGCCGCCGCCTGCAGCCGGGCGGCGGTGTTCACGGTGTCACCGGTCGCGCCGTACTCCACGCGGGAGCCCGCTCCCACCGGCCCGAGCACGACCAGGCCGGTCTCGACGCCGACGCGTACGTCGAGGGCCGGACCACCGGACGAGGTGGATCGCTCCTGCCTGCCGAAGAGCCCGGTGATCCGGAGCCCGGCGTGGAGCGCACGGTCGACGTCGTCCTCGTGGGCCACGGGCGCCCCGAACAACGCGAGCACTCCGTCGCCCGCCAGATCCTTCACCGTGCCACCCAGGTCCTCGACCAACAGCACGATCCGGGAGATGGCGTCTCCGAGCACCTCCATGGCGTCCTCGGGATCGAGCGACTCCGTGAGCGCGGTCGACCCCACGAGGTCGGCGAAGAGCGCGGTGACGACCTTGCGCTCCCGTCGGATCCCAGCCGCGTCCATGGGTGCCGAGGGTACCGAGGCGCGGTCCCCTATCCGGACCGCCCCCGACGCCCCGGCACGTCCCGGGCTGTCAGTCGTCGGAGGACGGCGAGCGTACTATCGGAGTCACGGCGAGGTACCACCCGCAACACCGTCCGGAGGGCTCTACATGGACGCGGAACACTTCGACCTGGTGGTCATCGGCTCCGGCCCCGCCGGGGAAAAGGGCGCGGCGCAGGCTGCGTACCACGGCAAGCGAGTGGCGATCGTGGAGCGCTCTCCTTTCGTCGGTGGCACCGCCGTCAGCACCGGCGGGCTCCCGAGCAAGGCCTTACGGGAGACCGCGCTCTACGTCAGCGGCTGGCGGAAGAAGGAGGTGTACGGGGTCAGCCTGGAGCTGGACAGGGATGCGACGTTCGAGCGGCTGAGGCTGCGGGCATCGGAGATCAGCGCGGTCATGACCGAGGCGGTGTCGCGCAACATCGAGCGCCACAACATCGAGCTGATCCACGGCGAAGCCCGGCTCGGGGCCGACCAGCATGTCCACGTCGTGTCCGGCGGGACCGAGCGCTCGCTTCACGCCGACGTGGTGCTGGTGGCCACCGGCTCCCGGCCCTTCCGGCCGCCCGACATCCCCTTCGACGGTGACGCCGTGGTCGACTCAGACCAGATCCTGCAGTTGGACCGGCCATTCGAGAGCGTGGTCATCGTCGGCGCCGGTCCTGTCGGCTGCGAGTACGCCTCCACCTTCGCCGCCGTCGGCATCCGCGTCTGGCTGGTCGACATCGCCGAGCGGCTTCTTCCGATGCTCGACGCGGAGATCGCCGGGCTGGTGGTGTCCTCGCTGCGGCGGTCGGGCATCGAGCTGATGCTCGGCTCACGCGTCTCCCGGGTCGAACGGGATGGGGGAGCGGTGACCGTCGAGCTCGACGGGGGTCGCACCCTGCGGGCCGAAAAGCTGATGTTCGGCGCCGGGCGCGTCGGCAACACGGAAGGCCTGGGGCTGGAGGCGGCGGGTGTGGCGGTGGACGGCCGAGGCCGGATCGCCGTCGACGACCACTACCGGACCAGCGCTCCACACGTGTACGCGGCCGGTGACGTCATCGGCCTGCCCGCTCTCGCGTCGGTCTCCATGGAGCAGGCGCGTGTCGCGATGTGCCACGCCTTCGACATCCCTTTGAAGCAAGCGGTGGATCGACTGCTGCCCTTCGGGATCTTCACGATCCCCGAGGCGGCCGGCGTGGGGATGACCGAGGAGGCGGCGCGAGATGCGGGCCTGGACTATGAGGTGGGACGGGGCTGGTTCGCCCAGAACAACCGGGCTGCGATCGCCGGGGACACCGACGGCCTCATCAAGCTGGTGTGCATGAAGGACGGAAAGCTTCTCGGCGTCCACATCATGGGAGACGACGCCGCGGAGCTCGTCCACCAGGGGCAGGCGCTGATTCGCCACGGCGGAAACGTCGACGAGTTCATCCACACCACCTTCAACGTGCCGACCAGGAGCGATGCCTACAAGTACGCGGCCTACGACGCCCTGAAGCACGTCGAGGTTCGAGCTGCGTTCGGCGACGTGGCCGGCGCGGGGTGACCGAGTGGTGACCGAGGCCCCGATCGTCATCGAGAACCGCAAGGAGCTGACCTACCTGCTGTGCCAGGCGGCCGAGCTCGAGCACGGCCTGATGTGCGAGTACCTCTATGCCGCCTTCAGTCTCAAGCAGAGCGCCGGTCCCGGCGTCACCCCTTCCCAGCTCGAAGCGGTCGAGCGGTGGCGAGCGGTCCTGCTCGGGGTGGCCAAGGACGAGATGCTCCATTGGGCGCTCGTCAACAATCTGCTGACCGCTTTGGGGTCGGCGCCCTACGTCAGCCGTCCGCACCTCTCCGGCCGCCTGACCGGCTACCCGGCGGGTGTGCAGCTGGCCCTGCTTCCCTTCGGGGAACGGGCGCTGCGCCACTTCGTCTACCTGGAGCGGCCCGAAGGCGCCGAGATGGACGATGCCGAGGGCTTCGACCACTCCGGGCCGCCTCTCCCCCCGCTGAGGCCCGACGAGCTGATTCCTGCTCCCCAGGAGTTCGCGACGGTCAGTCACCTGTACCGCTCCATCGACGCGGGACTGGCCAAACTGGCCGGCAAGTACGGTGAGCGCAACCTGTTCATCGGCCCGCCGCGGGCCCAGGCCACGCCGGATACGTTCCGGTGGCCCGACCTCGTCCCCATCAACGACCTGGGCACCGCCAGCGCCGTCATCCAGCGCATCGTCGAGCAGGGCGAGGGCGCCAGGGGCGACTGGCGGTCGGCGCACTACGGCCGGTTCCTGGGCGTCCTCGAGGAGTACCTCGACCTACGCTCGACGGACGACGGGTTCGCGCCCGCGCATCCGGTCACCGCCGCGGCAGTCCGCCCGGCGGAGGGGGTGGAACCGGACGTGTGGGTCACCGACCGGGTGACGGCCGGGGTATCCGACGTGTTCAACGTCACCTACGACCTGCTGCTGCAGATCATCGTTCGGTACTTCGCCTTCGGGCACGAGACCGACGATCAGCTCCAATTGCTCGCCCATGCCAGCGTGTCGCTCATGTTCGGGGTGATCAAGCCTCTGGGGTCGCTCCTCGCCACCCTGCCCGTGGGGCCCGAGCACCCCGGCGCGACGGCCGGTGCCAACTTCCAGCTCGCCTACCGGTCGAGCTTCCTGATCCCCCATCGGCGGGCGGCGTGGGTGCGGTTCTGCGAGCGCCTGGAGGAGAGCGCCTCCTTCTGCGACAGGATCGACGCCCCTCCCGAAACCCGGATGGTCCTCGACCGGGTGGGGGCGCACCTCCGAGCCGTCGGCGCCGAGTTGGGCGCCCAGGTCGAGCCGGTCTAGCCGTGCTTCCTGGCCCGCCGCCCCACTGGGGGTCGGACGTCGTCCTGGCCGACGGTGGGACGGTTCATGTGCGGCCCATCTTGACCAGCGACGCCGCCGCGCTGGTCGCTTTCCATTCGCAGCTGTCTCCCGAGGCGGTCTACTTCCGCTTCTTCGCCGCCCACCCGCGCCTGACCGAAGCGGAGGTGGACAGGTTCACGTCGGTGGACCACGTCGACCGGGTGGCGCTGGTTGCCGAACTGGGTGGAGAGCTGGTGGCCGTGGCCCGCTATGACCGCCTGCCCGCCTCCCCCCACAGCGCCGAGGTGGCCTTCGTGGTGAGCGACCGCCACCAGGGGCGGGGCATCGGGACCCTGCTGCTCGAGCACCTGGCCTCGGCGGCTCGTGAGCGGGGGATCACCCGATTCGTCGCCAAGACGCTCCCCGACAACGCCAAGATGCTCGAGGTCTTCGCCAAGGCGGGGTTCGACCAGCGCACCCGCACGGAGGACGGCGTCGTGACGGTCGAGATGACCATCGAGCCGAGCGAGAGCACCTTGGCGGTGATCGAGCAGCGGGAACAGCGGGCCGAGTCGCTGTCCATCGCCCGACTCCTGGCGCCGAGGTCCGTGGCGGTGATCGGCGCCAGCCGGAAGCCGTCGACCATCGGGAACCAGGTGCTCCGGAACCTGCTGGAGAGCGGCTTCGTCGGGCCGGTGTACCCGGTCAACCCCGGCGCGCCCCACGTCGCCAGCGTGAAGGCCTATCCGACGGTGCTCGACGTCCCCGACGAAGTGGACCTCGCGGTGGTCGCCGTGCCGGCTGCCGCGGTCGCCGGTGTCGTCGGCCAGTGCGCGCAGAAAGGTGTCGTGGGGCTCGTCGTCCTCTCGGCCGGCTTCGGCGAGGTCGGCGCCGCCGGTGCGGCGGCGCAACAGGAGCTCCGAGCGGTCGCCCGTCGGAACGGCATGCGGCTCGTCGGGCCCAACTGCATCGGCGTCGCCAACACCGCGGTCGGGCTCAACGCCACCTTCTCCCCGTACGCCGCCCGACCCGGGCGTATCGCCATGCAGTCGCAGTCCGGTGCGCTGGGCATCACCATCCTGGAACGCTCGACCCGGATCGGTGTCGGCGTGTCGAGCTTCGTGTCGGTCGGCAACAAGGCCGACGTGAGCGGCAACGACCTCCTGCAGTACTGGGAGACCGACAGCGGCACCGACGTGATCCTGCTGTACCTCGAGTCCTTCGGGAACCCCCGGAAGTTCAGCCGTATCGCCCGCCGGGTGTCGCGCCGTAAGCCCATCGTGGCCGTGAAGAGCGGACGGTCCACCGCCGGGGTGCGAGCCGCGTCCTCGCACACGGCGGCGATGGCCAGTTCCGACGTGGCGGTCGACGCCTTGTTCCGCCAGACCGGGGTCATACGGGTCGACACACTCGACGAGCTGTTCGACATGGCGCTCCTCCTGTCCTCGCAGCCGCTGCCGGCCGGCCGTCGCATCGCCATCGTGGGCAACTCCGGAGGGCCCGGCATCCTCGCGACAGACGCCTGCGAAGGCGCCGGGCTGGAGGTCCCCGAGTTGTCAGTCGCGACACAGGCCATGTTGAAGAGGGTGGTGGATCCGAACGGCGCCGTCGCCAACCCCGTCGACCTGGTTGCCGGGGCCACGCCGACCGCCTACGAGGAGGCCCTGCGCATCGTGCTCGCTGACGACGGCGTCGACGCGGTCATCGTCATCAACACCGCCACCTTTGCGGCGCCGTCCTCAGAGGTGGCGTCGGTCCTGCGCAGCGTGGCGACGGAGACCGACAAACCCGTCGTCGGGAGCTTCCTGGCCTGGCCCGAGATGCGCCCTCTCATCGTCGGGGTGCCCGGCGAGCCTGCGGTGCCGGCGTTCGCCTCGCCGGAGCCTGCCGCTCGCGCGCTGGCCCGTGCCGCGGACTACTCGGCGTGGCGCCGCCGCCCACCGGGAGAGGTGCCTCACCTCGAGCGGTTCGACGGCGACCGGGCCCAACGGTTGGTGGATGGGTTCCTCGGCGCCCGTCCCGACGGAGGGTGGCTCCCGACGGAGCAGGTCGGCGAGCTGCTCGCCGCCATCGGCGTGCCGGTGCTCGAGACGGTGACGGTGTCCGGTGATGCACAGGCCGCCGAGCAGGCGGAGCGCTTGCGCTACCCCGTGGTGCTCAAGGCCTCGGGCCCTGCGCTGGTCCACAAGAGCGACGTCGGCGGCGTGCGGGTCGGGCTCGGCTCCGCCGCAGAAGTGGTTGGCGCGTACCGCGACATGGCGTCCCGCCTGGGGGACGCCATGACGGGGGCCATCGTCCAACCGATGGCGCGGCCCGGCGTCGAGACCATCATCGGCGTGGTGCACGACCGGTTGTTCGGCCCGCTGGTCATGTTCGGACTGGGCGGCGTGGCCACCGAGCTCCTCGGGGACCGGGCGTTCCGGATCCTTCCACTGACCGACGTGGACGCCTCGGAGCTGGTGCGCGGCCTTCGCTCGTCGCCGCTCCTGTTCGGCTATCGCGGCGCCCCGCCGGTGGCGGTCGGCGCCCTCGAGGACGTGCTCCAGCGGGTCGCTCGTCTCGCCGCCGTCGTGCCTCAGCTGGCCGAGCTCGACTTGAACCCGGCGATCGTGTCCGGCGCCGGCGTCGAGGTCGTCGACGCCCGCATCGGAGTGGCGCCGGTCACCCCCGAGCCCGACGAGCGGCTACGGCGCATGAGCGACTGATCCGCCTGAGTCGTCGGACTACAGTGCCAGCCGAAAAGGCTGGCTGGCACTGGGGCGACGATGTATCGGTCGTGCAGCCGAGAGCGTCGCAGACGAGAGGAGCGTTGCGTGCCGATCACCGACCCCATGGGGAGGCTCGACAGGTTGACGACCGTGATGGAAAGGGCGTCCACCAGGCGCGCCTTTGTCTCCGATCCGTGGAGGACGTTGGCGGAAGTTGACATCGAGCGCCCCACCGACCCCGACGACCCGTTCAACCTGCTCGTCGACTCGCTGGCCGAGATGTCCTTCGAGGAGCTCGGCGTCATCGGCCGCTTCGGTGAAGGCATTCGCGGAGTGATGGGCCCTGTGGAGCTGCTGTTCTAGGCGACACCGACCGGCCGGGCGCGGTCCGGTCGGCGCAGGCGAGGGCCAACAGCGCGCGGGTGCGCGCCAGGATCGCCCTGGCCACGCCGGCGCTCGCGGCACCCTACGCCCGGCTGCACGAGAGTCCGCAGCTGGCGTCGCTCTACCCCGACTACCTGGTGTTCCTGCACACGGTGATCCGGGCCAGTGTCCCGCTGATGGTCGACGCGGCCGCGCGCCTATCGGCCATGCCGGGTGATCCTCTCGCCCCCGCCCTGAGCTCCTACTTCGAACGGCACATCCCCGAGGAGGAGGGCCACGACGAGTGGCTGCTGCAGGATCTGCAGATCCTGGGCAGGAGTCGTGAAGAAGTACTGGCGACCGTCCCGTCGGTACACGTCGCGGAGGGCGTCGGGGCCCAGTACTACTGGATCCGCCACCACCACCCCGTCGCCCTTCTCGGCTACATCGCAGTCCTCGAAGGGCAGCCGCCCACCATTGCCCGGGTGCGCGAATGGATCGATCGGACCGGCTTGCCCGAGGCGGCATTCACCACGCTGGAGCGGCATGCGGTCGCCGACCCCGACCACAACGACGATCTCAACGCACTGATCGACTCGCTTCCTTTGTCGGAAAGCCACCTGACATGCATCTGCCTGAGCGGCATGGCCACCGCTGGGTCCCTCGCCCGCGCCCTCGATGACGTTGCCGGCTGAGCGGCGAAGGGACCGCGCCGCCGAAGGTTCGCCGGGTTACGACCTGGGACTTCGTTAGGATCCTGCGCAGTGGCTGGGTGCCCTGAGTGTGGTGCGGAGAACCGCGACGGATCGAGGTTCTGCTCGACCTGTGGAGCATCGCTTCTCACCGAACGGGCCCGCGCCAGCCGGTCGGTTCGGAAAGCCGTCACCATCGTCTTCAGCGATGTCTCCGGCTTCACGCCGCTGACCGCCAGCGTCGACGCCGAGCGCCTCGGGCGAGTCATGAAACGGTACTTCGGCACCATGCAGGCGGTGATCGAACGCCACGGCGGCAGCGTCGAGAAGTTCATCGGCGACGCCATCATGGCGGTGTTCGGCATCCCCCGAATGCACGAGGACGACGCCCTGCGGGCCGTACGGGCGGCCACCGGCATGCGCGACGCGCTGGACGTACTCAACTCCGAGTTGGAGCGCGAGTGGGGGATCACCCTCGAAGTCCACACGGGCATCAACACCGGTGAGGTGGCGACGGACGAGAGCAGGGGTCGGGGCGGCGTCCTTCTCCTCGGCGACGCCGTCAACGTCGCAGCAAGGCTTCAACAGGCGGCCGGGCCGCGGGAGATCCTGCTGGGCCCGTCGACGCATCGCCTGATCGAGGGCGCAGTAGAGAGCGAGCTGCTGGGGCCCATCGTCCTCAAGGGCAAGGAGCAGCCGATCGAAGTCTTCCGCCTGCTGGGCATGCGGGCGGCTCACGCGGCGGCCACCCGGCGGATGGACACGCCCCTTGTCGGGCGGCAGGACGAATACTCGACGATGGTCGCCGCCTTCGGGCGCGCGGTCACCTCCCGCTCGTGTCAGATGGTCCTGGTGACGGGGGTCGCCGGCGTGGGGAAGTCCCGTCTCGTCACCGAGTTCGTGCGGACGGTGCAGG
The DNA here is from genome assembly GCA_902805665.1 of uncultured Acidimicrobiales bacterium. Classification (GTDB taxonomy): domain Bacteria; phylum Actinomycetota; class Acidimicrobiia; order Acidimicrobiales; family AC-14; genus CADCTB01. The sequence goes on along the minus strand of CADCTB010000207.1, from coordinate 15,940 downwards.
GGGAAGCCACCGTCGTCCAAGGACATTGCCCCTCCTACGGCGAGGGAATCACGTTCTGGCCTCTTGGCGAGGTCATTCGCCAAACCGCCGGCATCACCGCGGAGGATGCCCTGCCCGATGCCCGAGACAAGCTGGCCGCAGTCGTTGCGGGAGAGGCTGACGCCGACGCCATCGTGGAGGACCTCGGCCACCTCCTCGGGCTCACCCAGACCACCGTCGGCCCTGAGGTGTTGTTCTGGGGCGTGCGACGGGCGCTGGAAGCCGTTGCCCGCCGGCGGCCGCTCGTCGCCGTCTTCGAAGACATCCACTGGGCCCAGCCCACGTTCCTGGAGCTGCTCGGCTACATCGCGGAGTGGACGCGAGACGCACCGATACTGCTCTGCTGCACCGCCCGTCCCGAGTTCTCCGAGGCCAATCCAGACTGGGGAGAGAGCGGCATCGTCTCGCGGATCGACCTGTCACCGTTGTCGCAAGCCGACAGCGCCGCCCTGGTCGGCATCCTGCTGGAGTCGGACACCGCGCCGGAGCGGGCGTGGAATCGCCTCATCGAGGCGGCGCAGGGGAACCCTCTCTACCTGCAGGAGATGGTGTCCATGCTCATCGACGACCGCCTCATACGGCGCACCACGGCAGGCTGGGTGCCGTCGGTGCCGCTGCAGGACGTGACGTTGCCGCTGACCCTTCAGTCCCTGCTTGTCAGTCGGGTGGATGCGCTCGAGACCGGTGACCGTCAGGTGATCGACGTGGCTGCGGTCATGGGCACCGAGTTCGACCGCCGACCGCTCCTGCCGCTCGGCGCGGCGGACAACGAACAGCAGTTGCGGGAAGCGCTCGACCGCCTGATCGCCAAGGGATTCCTCCGCACGGCCACCACCGGCGAGGAGGGCCTGGCCTTCGAGCATGCGCTCGTCCGGGAGGCGACGTACAACTCGATGTCGAAGGAGGCCCGGGCCCGTCTTCACGAACAGTTCGCCGACTGGCTGGAGCGAACGCCCCAGACCGAGCGGGCCGGCGAGAGCGAGGAGGTCCTCGGGTACCACCTCGAGCGGGCGCACCAGCTGGGCGCCGAGCTGCACCCCCACGACCAGCACAGTCGACGGCTCGCCGATCGCGCCGGCGGATACCTGGCCCGCGCCGGCCGCAAGGCCTTCTCACGGGGGGACATGGTTGCCGCTGCAAACCTGCTCTCCAGGGCCGTAAACCTCCTCGGCCCCGACGATCCGATTCGGCTGGCCGAGCTTCCGACCCTCAGCGAGGCGCTGATGATGACGGGAGACCTGGAGCGGGCGGGGGCCACGCTCGATCAGGCGCTCGCTGAGGCCACCGAACGGGGGGAGCGCGCCGTGCTGGCCCACGTTGTCCTCGTGCAGACGACACAGCGACTTTTCACCCAGCCCGAAGGGTGGGTCGAGGCGGCTAGGCGCGAGGTCGAGCGGGCCATCCCGGTCTTCGAGGAGCTCGACGACCACCTCGGTCTGGCCCACAGCTGGCGGCTGCTGAGCCTGATAGAGCTCAGCGCCTGCCGCTACGCCGCCACCGGCGAGGCGATGGACCGCTCCGCGCACTACGCCCGTCTCGCCGGCGATCGACGCCAGGAGCTCGAGAGCCTGTCCTGGCTGCCCCTTCCGCTCTTCGCAGGCCCGACGCCGGTGCCGGAGGGTATCCGGCAGTGCCAGGAGATCCTCGACCGGGCCGAGGGCGACCGGAAGGTGGAGGGCACGGTCCTGCTGATCAGGGCCGCACTCGAAGCCATGGCTGACGACGTCGATGCGGCACGGATGACCCTCGGGGCCGCCAAGGAGGCCTTCGCGGACCTCGGGCTCCAGTTCTGGATCGCCGGCCCGGCCGCGCAGTTCGGCGGCTGGGTGGAGCTGACCGCAGGTGATCCGGTGGCCGCCGAGCGGGAGCTGCGCCCGGGGTACGAGGCACTCCGCCAGATGGGCGAGAGCAGCTGGCTCACCACGGTGACGGCATTCCTCGCCCGGTCCATGTTCGCTCAGGAGCGCTATGAGGAGGCGGAAGAGTTCGCCCGGATGACCATCGAGACGGCGGACAGCCAGGACGTCTACTCCCAGGTCGTCGGGCGGGGTGTCAAGGCCCGGACGTTGTGCGTGCGCGGGTCTGTCGCAGAGGCCCGGGCCCTGGCCGAGGAGGCGGTGCAGTTGGCGGCCGGTACGGATTGCCTGCAGCTGCAGGCCGATGCGCTGATGGACCTCGCCGAGATCCTTCGGTCCCAGAACCAGTTCGAGGAAGCCGTCCGAGCGGCCGGAGAGGCCTTGCGCCTGCACGAACGAAAGGGCAACATGCCGGCGGCGCGGGCGGCGCGAGCGCAGCTGGGGACGCTCTCGTCCGCGGCGGCGCCATGAGATCTCCCCCGACCAAACGACAGCAAGGGCGACCGAAAGGAGAGCACACGTGGCGAATGAGGGCCTCACGAGTCTCATGGAGATGCTGAAGTACCCGGAGTTCTGCAAGGCCTTCGTTCTCGACCCGATGGGGACGCTCCAGAGTCGAGCCCTCGAAGGGGTGCCGTACAACTTCGTGAACGTCCTGGCCGAGCTGTCGTATGACGAGCTCCGGCTCCTGGGAACCGTCGGCGCCGAGTTGCAGGCCGTCGTGGGCGACGACGGGGGACTCCTCTTCTAGCCTGCGGCGGGGACGACGGTCTGGAAGGAGCTTCCGTGCGCATCGAGTCGTCGGTCACGTCGTTGTCGTGGATTCCGTCGGAGGCGGTGCAAGGGATGACGCGGCTTCCGTTCGACATGGGGGTCGCCCATTACGACCCCCCGCCGCCGGACGTCCTCGAGGACCTCGACGCATTGCGCGAGGGCGACCGGTTCCGGTTCGCCAACGAGCTGCGGGCATGGATCGAGGTCCAGGACGGGAAGGTGGTCTCTTGGGGGCACGCAGGCGGTGGGCGCATCGGCTCGACGACGGTGCGCATAGGGCCCACGGCCATGGTGTTCCCCGCCGTGGCCTTCCCCGACCTGACCCCCGAGCCGGACGTGTCCCCCACCGCCGTCCGTTTCGTTCAGACCGCCGGCGGGCGGACAGGAGTGCCCGCCCCGAGGACGGTCCGGCGACCACCCTTCGTCCAGGTGGCGGCGCCGTTGGCCTGGTCCACGCTCGCGCTGATCATCAGGGCCGACGGGACGTCGGACTGGGAGCTGGCAGGCGCCAGCCCCTTCCCCCGGCACTGGATCTACGACCACACCGGGGCGCTGGCCGCCAAGACCGGCATGATCGACTTCAAGGGGTGGTACCGAACCGCGTTCGGGCACTACTCGCCGTGGGGCGACGAGGACTCGCCCGCGCTCGTCACGGTTGCGGAGACCGCGCTGGAGCGGGAGCTGTCGGCTCGCATCATGCAGCCGGGGGTGAAGCCGCGGGTGCGCACGGTCGCTCCCGGGCGCACGCTGGTCGAACAAGGCGAGGCCGGTGACTCGCTCTTCCTGCTCCTGGACGGCGTGCTCGACGTGGAGGTCGACGGCGAGAAGCTCGCAGAGGTAGGGCCCGGGGCGATCCTCGGCGAGCGGGCACTGCTGGAGGGCGGGACACGGACGGCCACGCTCCGGGCCGTGACTCCGGCCAAGGTGGCGGTTGCATCGGCCGACCAGATCGACGTCACCGCTCTCGCCGAGCTGAGCCGGGGCCACCGTCGTGAGGACGTCAGAGGTCCATCGTGAGGCCCTCGGCGGCGCCGATCACCTCGACGTTGCCGCCTGCGTAGGCCGCCACGAGGGCGTCGATCTCGTCGTCGGTTCGGCACGGGTCGTGGTGGAAGAGCACGAGCGTGCGGGCGCCGGCCGCATTCGCCAGCCCGACGGCGTACTCGACGGCGGCATGGCCGAGAAAGCGCCGGGAGCCGAACTCTGCGGCCGTGTGCTGAGCGTCGTGGATCAGCACGTCGACGTCGCGGGCGAGGGTCAGCGCGCTCTCGTGGTAGGCGCCCAGGCCGTCCGGACCGTCGCCCGCGGCGATGGGGCTGTGGTCGGACAGGTAGGCCAGAGTGCCTCCGCCGTCAGTGACCCGGTAGCCGAACGTGCGACCTCCCTTGTGGGGGATCTCGGCCGCGACCACGGAGAAGCCCTCCAGCTCGGAGTTGCCGGGCTCGTGTGACGTGACCTGCCAGCGCCCACCCAGTTGGTCCAGGGTCACGGGAAAGTGGGGAGGGCAGAACACTCGCTCGAGCACCTGCTCGGGGCCGCCCTGGGCCGGCATGACGACGGTGACGTCGCTGGCTGGGTCATTGCCGGCCTCGAAGAACGGGAGCCCATCGGTATGGTCCCAGTGCAGGTGCCCGAGCAGGATGGTGCCCCGGAACGGCTTGCCGTGGAGGTGCCTGGAGAGGTTGCGGAGTCCGGTGCCCGCGTCGAGCACGAGGGTGGGGGCCTCGGAGTCATGGGCCAGGGCGACGCAAGACGTGTGGCCGCCGTAGCGGACGAACTCGATGCCCGGCGCAGACGTCGACCCCCGTACCCCGCAGAACACGACGCGCATGCCGGATTCTCCTACACGTCCGAGACATGATCCTGCGGCGGGTGGACGAGGCGGGGTCGCGCCCGGAGGCGCGACCCCGGCCGTGTCCCGGTATCAGAGGGTGACGCCGTAGGACTCGTTGAAGAAGGCGTCGGCGATGTACGCCGGGCTGACGTAGCCGAAGCCCTTGTCGCCCCAGCCGGTGCCCCAGCTGTTGCGGACGATGAACCGGCCGTCGGGCCTGTACCCGACGAGGGCGACCGCGTGGCCGCCCTTCACCGTGGCGGGCTGGAAGTTGTCGATGTTGCCGCCGGTGGCGGCGGCGCCGAGCCAGGAGGCGTCGACCTTGAGGGCGACGAGGATCGGTCCACGGGTGGCCAGCCAGTTCTTCCACTGCGTGGTGTTCTTCTCCATGTTGACGTACGAGGCGATCTTCCGCTGGGCGCAGCTGGCGTAGAAGGCGTTCTCGTTGCCGAGGTACATGTTGGTGGAGATGTGGAAGGGGAGCTGGGTGGCGAGAGCCGTGCCGTGCTTGCGCGTGACGTCGAGAGCGGCCTTCAGGGATGTGCCGGCGGCTTCGATGAACGTCCCGGGCCGGGCGTCGAACTCGTCGGTCTCCTTCGACGCCATCCATATGTGGCGGGCCGACAGCAGCTGCCGCTCGATGATCTTTCGGGCCCTGACCATGTGGTAGCGCACGACCCCGTCGGCGGTGGCCCAGCCGACGCAGGAGCCGGTGGTCTCCTGGTCGTTGATCGTCCACCAAGGGGCGCGCAGGTCCACCGACGCGGGTGCCGCCACCGGCGCCTCGAGCGCACCGGACTCGATGAAGTCCTCGAACCGCCAGTCGCGGTCGGTGTCCTTGGACGGGACGACGTTGCAGATGAACTTGTTCACGTCGACAGCAGGCGCCGACTTCTCGATGGTGTCCATGGCCAGACTCCTCTCAGAAGACCCGTCGGCGCCGAAGCGGCTGCCGAGGGCAGATGGCGTCCGCCGCCACCATCTAGAGGAGTCGCCCGGCGGCTGGCTGATACGGGCGTCTTCCGGCGCCCGTTTTTTCAGCGCCGCCCGACGGTGACCGAGAGCAGGGGGACGAGCGGCCCGGCCCCGGTGAGGGCGGTGGTGGCCAGCGTGACCGCCGCCGCGCTGTAGGTGCTGCGTTCGGCCGGCGGGAAGTGGTGGCGCTGGGGGTGGACCATCCCGGTGAACCAACTGCCATCCTGATGGCGAAGGTGCCCGGCCCACTCGAGGAGCCGGTGGGCGGTCCCAGGCTCGCCGGCGGCCAGGTACGCCATGGCGCACTCCGCGGTCTCAGCCGCAGTGATCCAGTCCTTGTCGGCCACGCACCGCACGCCCAGGCCGTCCATCACGAACCGGGTGTAGCCGGCGGCCAGCCGGGCGCGGGCCGCGTCGCCGGTGACCACTCCGCTCAGGACCGGGTAGTACCAGTCCATCGACCAGCGGGCCTTGGGCAGGAAGGCGCCCGGCTCCTCGACGATGACCCGTCCGAGCCGGTCGACTGCAGCTTCCCAACCGGGCCGATCGTGTCCCAGGTGGCCCCCGATGGCCAGCGCGGAATGGAGGCTGGCGAAGGTGCTGCACGAGGCGGTGAGGAGGGCGAACGACCATGGCGTTCCGTCGGCGTGGCGGGCCCAGATGACCTCGCCCCGGGGGGTCTGGAGGTCGAGCACGAAGCCGACCGCAGCCTCCACGACCGGCCACATCGACTGCAGGAACCCGGTGTCGCGGGTGGCGAGGAAGTGGTGCCAGACGCCGGTGGCGACGTACGCGGTCACGTTGGCGTCGAGCGTCGTCTCCTCGACCTCACCGGCGCGGTAGTACTGGTGCCAGGCACCGTCAGGCCGCTGGGTGGCGACCAGCCAGTGGTAGGCGGCCTCCGCCTCGGCTCGGCGCCCCCCGGCGTCGAGGGCCATCGCCGCCTCCACGTGGTTCCACGGGTCGGCGTGTCCGCCCGCGAACCACGGGATCATGCCGTCGCGCTGCTGGACGGCGGCTATCGAGTCGACCGTCTGGACGAGGAGGGGCGTCATGGCTTGGTCGCGTAGAGCACCAGGCTCTTGCCCAGCACGGGATTGAGGGCCCGGTCGAGCGCCCGCGTCACCACCGGCTTCCGGGTGATGTCCCAGAGCAGGAACCGGTGGTACGTGCGCACCGGCCAGCGGTCGGGCCGGTCGAGGCCGAGGGCGCACTTGAGCCACCAGTAGGGCGTGTGCAGGGCGTGGGCGTGGTGGGAGCCGGTGGGCCGGAGGCCGGCCGCGGTCACGAGCCAGGCCAGCTCGCTGCGCCGGTAGATGCGGACGTGCCCGTCGGGCACGTCGGGCGCGTGGTACTCGTCGGCCAGTGCCCAGCACACCCGCTCGGGGAACCAGCGGGGGACGGTGACGGCAAGGGTCCCGCCCGGACGGAGCACCCTCGCCAGCTCGGTGATGGCCACCTCGTGCGCCGGCACGTGCTCGAGCACCTCGGCGGCGATCACCCGGTCGAAGGCGCCGTCCGCGAACGGAAGTGCGAGGGCGTCACCGTTGACCGCGGTGCCCAGGGCATCGGCCGGCGCCTCGCCCGCCAGCCTCATGGCCGCCAGCATGGCGGCGGCGTCCTTGGTGTCGCCGCCGTCGCGGTCGAAGGCCACTGCGTGGGCGCCCCGGCGGTGCGCCTCGAACGCATGACGGCCGCCGCCGCAGCCCAGATCCAGGAGGCGGTCGCCGGCCTGCAGCCCGAGCCGGCGGAAGTCGACGGTCAGCAAGAGCTCAGATGACCTGGCGGTAGACGTCGACCGTGGCCTCGGCCGTGGCCCGCCACGTGAACCGTTGGAGCACCCGCTCGCGGCCCGCGGCGCCCAAGCGGGCCCGGAGGTCGGCGTCGTCGAGGGCCCGGACGATGGCGGTGGCCAGGGCGCCCGGGTCGTTGGGCGGCACCAGGAGGGCGCACTCCCCTTCGGCTCCGACCACCTCCGGCAGTGCCCCGCCGGTGGTCGTCACCAGGGGCAGCCCGCAGGCCATCGCCTCGACCGCAGGCAGCGAGAAACCCTCGTACAGGGACGGCACCACCGCCACCTCGGCCTCGGCGTAGAGCTCGATCATGCGGAGGTTGTCGACGACGCCGGCGATGGTGACGGCGCCCTCGAGGCCCAGGCGCTCGATGGTGGCGGGCACCAGGCTGCCGTCCCGCGGTTGACCGACGACCACCAACTCGGCGTGGCGCTCGGTGCGGACCTTGGCCAGCGCCTCGAGCAGGGGGACCAGGCCCTTGAGGGGGACGTCGGCGCTGGCGGTGGTCATCAACCGGCCCGGCACCCGGGCCACGTGCGGCAGCGGCCGGAACAGCCCGGTGTCCACTCCCACCGGCACCACCGACATCCGGTCGCGACGCACACCCATCTGAGCGGCGATGTCGCCCGCGGAGGACTCCGACACCGTCAGCACCCGGGGGATGCGCCGGGCCACCCGCTTCTGCATGCGGACGAAGCCGTACCAGCGGCGGACGCTCATCTGCCGCCGCCAGCCCTCGGCGTGGCTGAGCTCCAGGGCCCGGTCGACGGTGATCGGGTGGTGGATGGTGCCCACCACCGGCAGCCCGTCACGGGCGATGCCCAGGATGCCGTAGCCGAGACACTGGTTGTCGTGGACGACGTCGAAGTCGCCCCGCCGGGTCCGCAGGGCGCGGCGGGCCCGCAGGCTGAACGTCAGGGGCTCGGGGAAGCCGGCCGCGCACATGGTGGCGAACTCGGCCACGTCGATGAGGTCACGGAACTCCCCGAGGGCGGGGGTCCGGAACGGATCCTCCGGCCGGTACAGGTCGAGGCTCGGCACCTCCACCACCGGCACGCCGGGAGCGAGCCGCGGGTACGGGGGCCCGCTGAAGACCTCGACCGTATGGCCCAGCGCGAGCAGTTCCCGGGTGAGGTAGTGCGCGTAGACGCCCTGCCCGCCCGAGTGGGGATTGCCCCGGTAGGCGAGCAGGGCGACGCGCAGCGCCTCAGGATCAGCGGGCTCGGGCACGGTGCAGGAGCCTGACCGCGCCCGGGCCGGGAATCAAACGGCTAGCTGGAAGTGCTCTGCGCGGGGATGGCGGTGGACTGGTTGTCGCCGCTCGAGCTGATCTCGACCTTGCGGGGCTTGGCGGCCTCGGCCACGGGGATGCGCAGGGTGAGGACGCCGTTCTGGCACGCGGCCTGGATGTGCTCGGAGTCCAGGGTCTCGCCCAGGAACAGCTGACGGCTGAAGGTGCCGACCGGCCGCTCGCTGACGACGATCTCCTCGACGTCGTCGCCCCACTGACGGGTGCGCTCCGCGCTGACGGTCAGCACGTTCTTCTCCACCGTGAGCTCGATGCTGTCGGGGTCGATGCCCGGCACGTCGAAGTGGACCAGGAACTCGGAGCCCTTGCGGTAGGCGTCCATGGGCACGCCGTTGAGCCGGCGTACGTCGCCACCCCACAGGTTCTGGGTCAGCCGGTCGAGGTCACGGAAGGGATCGAAACGCATCAACATCTAGGGATACCCTCCTTCAGGATCGGTGCGATGTGCCTTCATTGTACCCACTCCGGCTTCGTTGGTCAACAAACCTGCTAGTCATCCACTCAGGTTTTCTACTGGCAAGGAGCAGGACGACAACCGCTGCCGCCAGCCACGGGGTTGAGCCCAGGGTGACGTAGAGGGTGCGGCCGGTGCGCAGGTCCACGTCGTCATGGAGGATCTCCGCGCCGCCCAGCCCGCCCTGGACCCGCACGTCGCCCCGATGGTCGATCACCGCGCTGTAGCCGGTCGGCGCAGCCTGCACCACCCACCGGCCCGTCTCCAGGCCCCGCAAGCGGGCCGCCGCCACTTCCTGGGAGGGGATCTGGGCGTCCCGGTACGACGCGGCGTTGGTCGGCACCAGCACCACCCTGCCGCCGGACCGCACCGCCTCACGAGCCCGGTCCGGGAAGAACACCTCGTAGCTGATGACCACGCCGAGCCGTCCGGCCGGGGTGTCGAGGATGGCAGGGCCACGGCCGGCCGTGGCGTCGCGGGGTACGGCCGAGAGGTCGGCGATGCGGTCGAAGAAGCTGCGGGCGGGGACGTACTCGCCGAACGGCACCCGGTGCACCTTGTCGTACCGGGGATAGATGGCGCCGTCGGGTCCCCACGGCACCGCCGAGTTCCGGAACCGGCCGCCCTCCTCGTCCTGGACCACGCCGGCCACGAGCGTGGTGTCGAGCGAGTCGGCAAGCGAGGAGAGGATGGCGCCCTCGGGGGCGGTGGCCACCTCCCGCTCGATGTCGACCACGTCCTCAGGCCACAGGACGAGGTCCACCGGACGACGGACACCGGCCGTGGCGTCGACGTGGCGCTGGAAGACAGGAGCCGGGTCCCGGCCCACGGCGCGCAGGCCCCTCGGACCGCCGCCCTGGACGGCCGCCACCCTCAGCGTCCTGTCCACCGACCCGTCAGGCGCGACCACGCCCAGGGCGGCCATGGCGACGACCACCGCCACTCCTGCGCAGGCGGCCGGCCACCGGCGCCGGACCAGCCCGGCCAGGGCCAGGCCGCCGACACCGACGAGCGCGACGAGGAGCAACCGCCCACCGATGCGGGCGGCCGGGGCGAGCGGCCCTCCTATCTGGCCGAGGTCGATCCCCGAGATGGGCATCCCCCCGAACGGCCAGGAGCCCCGGACCGCCTCGACGACCACGAGCGCGGCCGGGAACGCCGCCGCCCGTCGCCAGCGCCGGGCATCGGTGCCCGGTACCAAGGCCACCCCGGCCGCCAGGATCGCGGCTTGGAGCAGGGTGGCGACCAGGTAGCCGGGCAGGCTGAAGTCGCGCATCCACACCAGCGCGGGCAGGTAGAGGCCGAACCCGGCGGCCATGCCCACCGCCAGCCGTTGCCGGCCCGTACCGCCGTCGAGCGCCCCGTACAGCACCGCAGCCCCGACGAGCCCCAGCGGCCAGGCGCCCGTCGCGACCGGCCAGGGCGGCAGGCTGGCCGCCAGCAACAGCCCTCCCACCAGGCCCATGACCAGACGTCCTCGCGGCCCGATGGCGATCTCCCTGTGGTTACCTGGACCGATGGCCGTCACCGATCTGGCCGCAGCCCTGGCCGAGGCCAACCTCAGCAGCCCCATGCTGCCCGAGAACCGTGGCGACCCGTACCGCATCTACCGGTTCATCCGCGAGCGGGAGCCGGTGCACCACGCCCCGGACGGCAGCTGGGTCCTGACCCGCTACGACCACAGCGCCGCCCTGCTGCGCGACCCCCGGTTCAGCACCAACCCGGCCCTGCTCACCGAGGGGCCCGACGTCGACGCCATGAGCCCGGTCCGCCAGGTCGGCTCCAGCCTGATGATGTTCCTCGACCCGCCCGACCACACCCGGCTGCGGTCGCTGGTCAGCCAGGCGTTCACGCCCCGCATGGTGGAGTCATTGCGGCCGCGTATCCAGTCGCTGGTCGACGAGCTGCTCGACGCAGTGGTCGAGACGGGCGAGATGGACGTCCTGGAGGACTTCGCCTACCCCCTGCCGACGGTCGTCATCTGCGAGCTGCTGGGTGTGCCGGCCGAGGACCGCCACCAGTTCAAGGCCTGGTCGGCCGACGCCTCCCGGCTCCTCGACGGCTACCTCGACAAGGCCGCCCTGGACAAGGGCATGGTGGCCGGCATGTACCTCTTCCAGTACTTCACCGACCTGGTGCATGAGCGGCGCAAGGAGCCCCGGAACGACCTGTTGAGCGCCATGCTGGCCGCGGAGGACGACGGTGAGCGCCTGAGCCACGCCGAGCTGCTGAGCACGGCCACCCTCCTGTTCATCGCCGGCTTCGAGACCACCATGAACCTGGTGGGCAACGGCACCCTCGCCCTGCTCCGCAACCCTGACCAGCTGGCCCGTCTCCGCGACGACAGGTCGCTGATCCGTACCGGTGTCGAGGAGCTGCTGCGCTACGACGGGCCGGTGCACGTCACCGCCCGCATCGCCACCCAGGACGTGCAGATCGGTGGCGAGATGGTCCGCGAGGGCGAGCAGGCCGTCGCCATCCTGGGCGCGGCCAACCGCGACCCCGACCAGTTCCCGGACCCCGACCGGCTCGACGTCGCCCGCACGCCCAACCGCCACCTCGGCTTCGGCGGCGGCCCCCACTTCTGCCTGGGGGCGGCGCTCGCCCGGATGGAGGGCCAGATCGCCTTCGACACCATGCTGCGGCGCCTGCCCGACCTGGAGCTGGCCACCACCGAGCCGACGTATCGCGACCACTACGTCATCCGGGGCCTGGACGAGCTGCGGGTCCGCTTCACCCCAGGGCCCTCCGGGCCAATAGCGGCACAGCCGGCAGAGGCACCGCCCGCAGGCGGGCGCAAAGCGACGTAGCCTTCCCCTGTGCCCGGGCCCAAGAGAGACAAGCCCCTCGTCCACCTGATCATCCCCAAGTGGGGTGGCACCGGCATCCATCAGACCTTCGGGCACCGCATGCCGCCCATGGCGCTGCTGGTGCTGGCCGCCCACGCCCGCCGGGCCGGATGGGAGCCGAGGGTCATCGACCAGAACTTCCAGAAGCTCCCCGACGAGACGCCGGATCTGGCCTGCCTCACCGTGTGGACGTCGATCGCCCCGCAGGCCTACCGGCTGGCCGACGCCTACCGAGCCAAGGGTGTGCCGGTGGTGCTGGGGGGCGTCCACGCATCGCTGATCCCGGTCGAGGCCCTGCGCCACTGCGATTCAGTCGTCTCGGGTGAGGCCGACACCATCTTCGGCACCGTCCTGGCCGACGCCGCCGCCGGCAACCTGCAGCGCCTGTACAAGGGCAACTTCCAGGACATGGACGCCGTGCCCATGAACCACGAGTGGATCGACATCCTCAAGAAGTGGCCGATCTACCGGTACGCCCCCCTGAACACGCTGCAGACCACCCGGGGCTGCCGGTTCAACTGCGACTTCTGCTCGGTCATCCGCATCAACGGCCGGGGCTCCCGCCACAGCTCGCCCGACCGGATCCTCGAGGAGATCAGGGTCCTCAAGAAGGCGGGCCAGCACGTGGGCGAGTTCGCCTACGTCTTCTTCCTCGACGACGACCTGGCGGCCGACCTCGACTTCTGCGGCGAGCTGTCCGAGGCGATCCTCTCCTCGGGAGTCAAGGTCCGCTGGGGCGCCCAGGCGTCCATCGGCCTGGCCCGCAACACCGAGCTGCTCGATCTGGCCACCCGCAGCGGCCTGCGCACCATGTTCGTCGGCTTCGAGGGCATCGACCGCGATGCCCTGGTCGAGTGCAACAAGAAGAACCGCCCGGGCGAGTACGGCGAGCTCGTCGAGAAGGTGCACAAGGCGGGCGCCGGCATCGAGGGCGGCTTCATCTTCGGCTTCGACAGCCAGGGCCCCGACTGCTTCAACGAGACGGCCGAGTTCGTCGACAAGATCAACGTCGACGTCGCCCACTTCTCGATCCTGACCCCGTACCCGGGCACGGCCACCTACGCCCGCATGCTGGCCGACGACCGCATCACCACGTTCGACTGGAAGCGGTACAACATGTACAGCTGCGTGTTCGAGCCGGAGAAGATGACTGCGGAGCAGCTCGAGACCGGCCTGGCCACTGCGTACAGGAACTTCTACTCGGGCTCCCGTCGCCGGGCCCGCTTCCTGCGCAACTACAGGGGCCGCGAGACCGTCTTCCACATGGCGCTCAGCACGGCCAACTTCAACTACGCGCACCGCTACAGGAACCCGCACATCTCGCCCGAGCCCGGGTACGAGGCGGCCAAGGAGGACATCTCCGCCCTCATGGCCGCCAGCCAGGCGCCGGCCCAGGAGGCGTTGAACGTGGCGTTCTTGAAGGCGAAGGTGGCGACGACCTAGAGCCGTCGCCACCCTCGGCCCGAAGATCAGGTAGCCGGCATGGCCTCGTTGGGGCCGACGAGCTTGAAGCGGGCGCCGGTCGGGTCGGCCGCAGTGGCGATGCGGCCGTACGGGGTGTCCTCGGCGGTGTCGATCACGGAGCCGCCCAGCTCGGTGATCCTGGCGACGGCGGCGTCGGTGTCCGCCACCGCGAAGTAGACCGACCAGTGGTTGGGGATCCCCTCGGGAAGGAAGCTGGAGGCGTCCATGACGCCGGCCAGCTGCTCCTCGCCGTCGACGGCCACGGTGTAGCGGAAGTCCGACGTGTCGCTCATGGTCTGGGTCTTCCAGCCGAAGGTGGACTCATAGAAGGCGACGGCGCCCTCGTAGTCCCTGGTGAGGAGCTCGAACCAGGCCGGCATCCCTGCATCACGGATGAGCCCGAAGCCCTGGTGGCGGCCCGGCTGCCACATCCCGATCGCCGCGCCGCCCGGGTCGGTGACCACGGCCATGGTGCCGAGGTCCTGGACGTCCATGGCGTCCGACATGACCTGCCCGCCGTTGGCCTTCACCGCCTCGACCGTGCTCCGGGCGTCATCGGTGGCCAGGTACACCGACCACACGTCCGGCATGGCCGCCCCCGGCATGGTCCGGAAGCCTCCGGCCACCCGGACCCCGTCCTTGGTGAAGTTGAAGTAGCCGGCGAGCTCCTCATTGGGCTCCTCGGACTCCCAGCCGAACAGCTGGCCGTAGAACGCACGGGCGCCTTCGACGTCGGACGTCATGACGTCGACCCAGCAGGGCGCACCGGTGGGGGCGGTCTCTCGGGTAGGCATGGTGGCTCCTTCTCGATGCTCGAACGTTGTCATGCTTCTGACGGACCACTACGTCGGAACTCATCGGTGTGTCCCGGGTAGCTCAGCTGCTCGTCCCAGTTGGACCGTCGGCCGGCAGGCGTGAAGTCGAGCATGTTCCAGAGGGGCTCGATGGTGCCGACGTGCCGGGGATCCTGCCCCGGGTCGGTAGGGGCGTACATCAGCTCTGAGCCCCAGAAGTGGCGGATGGCGTCGCCGTCGCGCCGGAAGACGTTCAGCATCGGCCGCTGGTCTCCGTCCTCCTCCCCCAGGTAGTCGCGGCTGTAGCTGTTGGCGAGCGACGACACCAGCCGGAGCCTCGACCAGCCCCGCTCTTCGGCGAACCCGAGGACGCGGGGCAGGGGGGCCTTGGCCGCCACGACCAGGCTCAGGTGTTCGGCGACGTGCTCGGCCGCGCCTTCGAGCTGGTCGAGCAGCGCGGTGCACGAGGGGCACGGGCTCTCGAGGAGCGGCAGCAGCGCGCTCCGGCCGCGTGCCGGGCCCGGGCGGTCGTCGCTGCGATCCCGCGGGAACATGAAGTTGTAGATGACGAGGGTGTCGGTGCCGGGTCGGAACAGCTCCGACATCCGCACGTCGGTGGCGGCGCCGTCGCTCCCGGCCGCCTGGAACACGTAGTCCTCCGGCACGATCCCACCCGGGGGCAGGGCGCGCCGGGCGACGGCGACGGCCTCCATGGCCCGCCGCAGGGCGATCTCGTCCTCGAGCAGACGGTTCCTCGCCGCCCGGTACTCGGTTGACTCTCCTGGAAACGTCGTGATCATGGTTCGTCTCTCCTCCGGTACCGGGCGTCTGTCAGTCATAGGACGGATGGCCGGCCAGGAACTCGTCGGTGGACGATGGACCGGGGGTACCGTGCAATTCATGAGTGACGCAGGCCCAGAAGCGCTGGTCGGGCTGCTGGCCGAGGAGAGCCGGCTGAAGGTCGTCAGCGCCATCGTCCTCGGGGCGACGAGCGAGCCCGACATCGTGACGCTCACCGACCTCGAGCCCAAGACGGTCCGCAAGGCGCTGGAACGCCTCATCCGGGGAGGCATCGTCGAGACGGCCGGCACGGGAGGACTGAGAGTCGTCACCGAACGGTTCAAGGAGGCGGCGCAGCATGCGGCGGCGAACCGTCCCCAAGCCCGGCCCGAGGAGCTGGGGGCCACGGCCGACCAGGCCCAGGTGCTGCGCAACTACCTGGTCGACGGCAAGCTCAGCCACATCCCGGCGGCACGCTCGAAGCGGCTGGTGGTGCTCGACTTCCTGGCCGGGCAGCTCGAGCCGGGCCGGGTCTATCCCGAGGAGCAGGTCAACTACCTGCTCGGCCGCTTCCATCCCGACTACGCCGCCCTCCGCCGCTACCTGGTCGAGGAGGAGCTCGTGGAGCGCCGGGAGGGTTTCTACTGGCGCACAGGCGGTACGTTCGAGGTAGGAGCACCAGCCGAGTAGGAGGCGCACCGACTACATGATCGACAACGACTAAGGCTCACGCGGGGACCTGTTCGTTGAAGTAGATCGCCCACGGATCCAGGCGCTCGCCACTCGATGGCACCCAGTTGCCCGGCGGTCGGGGCGCGTCGTCGCCCGGAGTCGTGGCCTTTCCGCAGCTCTCCAGCCGCCGCCCCCGGTCGTCGGTGAACAGCACTCCATTGGCATCGTCGGCGTTGCCCTCGATGCCGAGTCTGCCCCGATGGTGCAGCCGATGGTGGTGCTGGCACAGGCAGATCAGATTCGACGTGTCGGACCCTCCGCCGTCCTCCCAATGGGTCATGTGGTGG
>CADCTB010000206.1:6856-13062 GCA_902805665.1 uncultured Acidimicrobiales bacterium | reverse complement strand
CCGGCGCTGGCACAGCCCCACCACCTTGACCCCGTCCACCGTCACCTCACCCGGCCCGAGCCCGGCGAAGCAGACCAGCGGCGACCACTCGTTCACCACCAGCGGCCCGTCGTAGGCCTCGGCTCCGCCCACCCCCGCATCGGCGAGCGCTTCCGCCCAGGCCCGGCCCAGCCAGCCGAAGGCCCGGCCCACGTCGACCTCCCACAGCGGATCTCCGGCCGGCACCAGTACGTCGACCCATACCAGCCCGCCCGGCTCCACCAGCACCGCCCCGCCCCCGCTCCGCCGCCGCACGGCGTTCACCCCCGGAGCGACGACCGAGGCGGGCTGGGTGCTCCCCAGGACGACGGCCTCGACGGTGACGTCCACCACCCAGGCGGTGGGGACGGCGGGCTGCGGCCAGTGCCGGTCGAAGACGTCGGCCGCCGCCCGCTCGACGGTCCAGCGGGAACGGGTCAGGCCGAGAGCGCGGCGGTGCCCTGCAGGTAGGGCTCCCACTGGGGAGAGACGTGGCCGACGGCCACGATGATCCAGGTCAGCTCCTTGGGCGCGGTCGGCCGGCGGCGCAGGACCAGCCCGGCGTCGTGGACGGACCGGTCCTCCTTGCGGCTGTTGCAGGGGCGGCAGGCGGCCACCACGTTCTCCCAGACGTGCGGCCCACCCCGGCTGCGCGGGATCACGTGGTCGATGTTCTCCGCCGCCGCCCCGCAGTACTGGCAACGGTTGTCGTCACGGGCGAACACGGCTCGCCGGTTCAGGGCCGCCCGGGCCCGGTAGGGCACCTTCACGAAGTGGGTCAGCCGGATCACCGACGGCACCGGCATGACCGTGCGCTCCGAGTGCAGCTCCCGGTCGCTGGCGTGGAGGACCTCGGCCTTCTGCTTCAGGACCAGTACCACCGCCCGCCGGACGGGAACGACACACAGGGGCTCGTACGTGGCATTGAGGACGAGCGCCTTGGACATCCCGGTCCCTCAGGCTCTCAGCTTCGTCCCGGGCCCGAAGGGGCCCCTGCTGGTGGCAGGTGCATGGCGCCGAGGGTACATCAGCCGGGAAAACGGCGGCACCATTCCAGGTAGGCGACCACGTCCGCAGGCGACGGGCCCTCCTCCCGGTCGCCGAACGCGGTCTGCAGCCGGAAGCGCACGTAGTCGGGCGCCGGAAGAGGAAGGGGCGGCCACCGCCGCCACCAGCCGGGCACGGCCATGCGCAGGCACTGGCGCACCGCCACCCCCCACAGCCCCGGACGCCGGACGACGGCCAGGGCCGCCGGCCGCAGCCAACCCCAGTCGTTCCGGCGACAGTTCGCGTCGTCCTGGCGACGCGGACTGTCGCCGGTTGCCGCGGCTGGCCGCGTCACAGGCGGCCGGTCCCCCGCCAGCCGACCGCGGCCGCGCCGACCAGGGGCCCGTTGGCGCCGAGTCCGGCCGGGATGATGCGGGCGCCCGTCGAGAACGACAGCCGGGCCCGGTCGTCGAGCTCGGCCTGGGCGGCGGCGAAGAACGGGTCGCCGTAGCCCAGGGCCACCGACCCGGCCACCACGGCCAGGCGCAGGTCGAGGAGGTTGGCCACCGACGCCACCGCCCGTCCCACCAACCGGCCGGTGCGGGCCACCACCTCGGGCCCGGCCTCGGCGGCCGGCTGCCCGGTGACGGCGGCGATGGACGTGCCGGACGCCTCGGCCTCCAGGCAGCCCCGCGCCCCGCACGGGCAGACGCGCCCCTCCGGCTCCACGTTCACGTGGCCGATGTGGCCGGCGTTGCCGGCAGCGCCGTCGAGCAGGCGGCCGTTCAGCATGATCCCCCCGCCGACACCGGTGGAGACGACCATGGCGATGAAGTCGTCCTCGCCGGCGGCGGCCCCCTTCCAGCCCTCGCCCAGGGCCAGGGCCTTGGCGTCGTTGTCCACGAACGTGTCCAGTCCGGTGGCCTCCGCCAGGCGCGACCGCAGGGGGAAGTCGCGCCAGGCAGGGATGTTGAGCGGAGACACCGTCTCCCCGCCCGCGGTCATCGGGCCCCCGCACCCGACACCGCAGACGGCGACCTCGCCATTCCCGCCGACCGAATCCACCAGGGCCAGCAGGACGGAGAACAGGGCTTCGGCGTCGTCCACACGGGAGGGCGCGGTGGCCGAGGTCACCACCTCACCGTCGTCGGTGACCAGCCCGGCGGCGAGCTTGGTACCGCCGATGTCGATGGCCAGTGCGGTCTCCATGAGAACCGAGGCTATTCCGAGGCCGGTAGCAGGTACCTTGGACACACTCCATGTCGTCGCAACCACGGGTGGCGGCCCGCACCGTCCAGTCTTTCTCCGAGGCCTTCGACGCCATCGTGGACAACGTGGCAGTTGTCGTCCAGGGCAAGGACGACGCCATCCGGCTGGCCCTGATCTGCCTCGTCGCCGAAGGGCATCTGCTGATCGAGGACGTCCCGGGCGTCGGCAAGACCAGCCTGGCCAAGGCGGTGGCCGCCAGCCTCGACTGCTCGTGGGGGCGCATCCAGTTCACCCCCGACCTCCTGCCCTCCGACGTGACCGGGGTCAGCATCTACAACCGGGCCACGGGCGCCTTCGAGTTCCGGCCCGGCGGCATCTTCGCCAACCTGGTCCTGGCCGACGAGATCAACCGGGCGTCGCCGAAGACGCAGTCCGCCCTTCTCGAGGCCATGGAGGAGCACCAGGTCACCGTCGACGGCACCACGTACAGCCTGGCCCCGCCGTTCATGGTCATCGCCACCCAGAACCCGGTGGAGCACGAGGGCACCTATCCACTGCCCGAGAGCCAGCTCGACCGGTTCCTCATGCGCATCGCCATGGGGTACCCCGCCCGGGCGGCCGAGATCGCGATCCTCGACACCCACGCCCGCGCCGCGCCCCCGATGGACCGCCTGTCGCCCGTGGCCACCGCCGCCAACGTGGCCGCCATGGTGGCCATGGCCCACGCCGTCCACGTCAACCCCAGCCTGAAGGGCTACATCGTCGACCTGGCCGCGGCCAGCCGCCACCACCCGAGCCTGGCCCTCGGGGTCTCGCCCCGTGCCGCCCTCGGGCTGCTGAGGGCGGCCCGGGCCCGCGCCGCCTCCCTGGGGCGGGAGTACGTGGTCCCCGACGACCTGAAGGTGCTGGCCGGCCCGGTGCTCGAGCACCGGCTGGCCCTCACGCCCGACGCCCAGCTGCGGGGCGTCACGCGCGCCGGCGTCCTGCGGGAGGTCCTCGGCAGCGTGGCCGTCCCCGCGGTGCGGTAACGATGCTCACCCGGCGCGGGTGGGCGCTGACCGTCGGTGGGCTCCTCCTGGCCCTTGCCGGTCGACTGCTCGGCCTGCTCGAGCTGTACGTCCTGGCCGCCGGGTGCTGGGCGCTCATGGGCATGGCCCTGGCCTTCCTGGCCACCCATCCCGCCGACGTGCAGGCTCGGCGCGCGCTCACCCCCCACCGCGTGCGGGCGGGCGACGAGAGCGTCGTCGAGCTGACGGTCTCCAACCGGGGGCGAAGGCCCACCCCGGTCGTCGAGCTGCGCGACCCGGTCGACGGCGGCCCCCGCCGCGCCCGCCTCCTGATGGCCCCCCTCCGCCCCGGCGCGGCGGAGACGGCCCACTACCGGATCCCGACCGAGCGCCGGGGCGTGCTGACGGTCGGGCCGCTCGAAGCCCGGCGCTTCGACCCTCTCGCCCTCTCGACCCGGGCCTCGGTGGTGGCCGATGTATCCGAGCTGGTCGTGTACCCCCTGGTCGAGGAGCTGCTCCCGCTCCCCCACGCCCCCGGCGACGACCGCCGCGGCGGCTTCCGGCGGGCGACCGCGGTGGGCGCGGCCGGTGACGACTTCTACGCCCTGCGGCCCTGGGTGGTCGGCGACGACCTGCGCCAGGTCCACTGGCCGTCCACCGCCCGGCGCGACGAGCTGATGGTGCGCCAGCACGACGTGCCCTGGCAGGGCCGGGCCACCGTGGTGCTCGACATCCGCTCCCGGTACCACGACGCCGACTCCTTGGAGCAGGCCGTCTCCGCCGCCGCCAGCATCGCCACCTCGTCCGGCCAGGGCGGCTCGCTCCTCCGCCTCATCACCACCGACGGCGGCGACAGCGCCTTCGGCAACGGCCCCGGGCACCTGGAGGCGCTGCTCGAGCGGCTGGCCCGGATCGAGGCCGGCCCCGGCGAGCTCCCCGACCTCCCCCAGACCAGCGGGGCCGTGGCTCTCGTCGTGACGGCCGACGTCCCGGCGGCCGACCTGTCCCACCTCGCCCGGCTGGGCGGGCGGCCGGGATCCTTGACGCTCGTCGTCATCGCCCGCAACGGCCGTGACACACCGGCGGCCGCTCCCGGCACCATGGTGCTGGTCGGGCGTGACCAGCCGCTGGCCCCGGCGTGGAACCAGGCGATGGCCCGAGCGGGCGTCATGAGGGGCGCGGCCGGATGAGCACGGGCGTCACCGAGCAGACCGACACCTACGACGCCCCGGGCCCGACCGTGCCGGGTTGGCCCGCCGAAGTCGGCCTGATCGGCATGTCGCTCGCCGCCGCCGTCGGCATGGGCCGCCTGTTCGCCGACGGCTCGTTCCTCCCGGTCGTGCTGCTGGCGGTGCTGGTCAGCCACGGCCTGGCCATGCTCTGCCGGCGCCGGGGCATCGACCCGTTGACCACCTTCGGGGTCTCGGCCCTCGGCCTCGTGCTGTTCGTCACCTGGGTGATCGAGAGCCACGTCTCGCTCATCCCCGGCCCGGACACCTGGCGCGCCGCGTCGCTCGACATGCGGGAGGCGTGGGGCCGGTTCAGCGAGGTGGTGGCGCCGGCCAAGGTCACCCGGGGGTTCGTCCTGGGCGCCGCCCTCGGGTCGTGGGTGTGCGCCTTCGTGGCCGACCTGTTCGCCTTCCGGGCCCGCACCCGGGTGGAGGCCGTCGTCCCGTCGTTCACCGTCTTCCTCTTCGGCGCCCTGCTCGGCTCCGACCGCCACCGCCTCGGGTCGGCCCTGCTGTACCTCGCCGCGGTCCTGGCCTTCGTGGTCCTGGCCGAGATCGCCGCCGCCCCCCGGCCCCGGCCCTGGCTCGCCGGCAGGCGGGGCCCCGGCGAAGCCTCCCTGCTCCGTTCCGGCCTGGGCATGGCCGGGGTCGCCCTGGTGCTGGCGGTGGCCGTGGGGCCCCAGCTGCCGGGCGCCTACGCCAAGGGCGTCCTGGGCGTGGCCGACGGCAACGGCCGCAAGAGCGGCACCCGGGTGACGCTCAGCCCGCTGGTCGACATCCGGGGGCGGTTGGTGGGCCAGTCGGGAGTCGAGCTGTTCACTGTGCGCACCGACACCCCGACCTACTGGCGGATCACCTCCCTCGACCGCTTCGACGGCACCATCTGGTCGTCGCTCAGCAACTACCGCCCGGCCGGGAACACCCTCCCGACCCTCGGACCTGACGCCGGCCGGGGCGGTGCGGCCAAGTCCACCCAGGACTTCGAGATCTCCGGCCTGTCCTCGATCTGGCTGCCTGCCGCCTACCGCCCCGAGCGCCTGAGCCCCGCCGGCAAGGTCCGCTTCGACCCCGACTCGGGGAGCCTGGCCACCGACAAGGAGACCTCCGACGGGCTGCGCTACACCGTCGAGTCGTCCCTCCCCCGCCTGACCGCCGAGGACCTGACCACGGTGGGCGCCGCCGTCCCGCCCGACATCTCCGCCCGCTACCTCGAGCTGCCGAACGTGTCGGCGCGGGTACGAGCGACAGCCCGGCAGATCGTGGGCCCCGAGCGATCGCCCTACAGGCAGGCCAAGCTCCTGCAGGACTGGTTCCGCGACAACTTCACCTACAACCTCCAGGTGGCGCCCGGCCACGACCAGCAGGCCATGGACCAGTTCCTCGCCAGCAAGCAGGGCTACTGCGAGCAGTTCGCCGGCACCTACGCGGCGATGGCCCGCTCGCTCGGGCTGCCGGCCCGGGTGGCCGTGGGCTTCACCGAAGGCACCAAGGCAGCCGACGGACGCTTCCACGTCACCGGCAAGGAGGCCCACGCCTGGCCCGAGGTGTACCTGAGCGGCTACGGCTGGGTGGCCTTCGAGCCCACTCCCGGCCGGGGCCTCCCCGGAGCCGAGGGCTACACCCAGGTGCCGCCCGCCCAGGCCGCCGACACCCCCGTCGCCACCGTGCCGGCCCCCGCCGTCCCTGTCGAGGAGGTGGAGCCGGCGCCCGAGGTCACCGAGCCCGCCGCTCCCCTACCGGCCGAACGGTCGACCAC
>CADCTB010000206.1:0-6756 GCA_902805665.1 uncultured Acidimicrobiales bacterium | reverse complement strand
GCCCCGATAAGCAGGGCGAACCCGGCGACGAAGCCGAGGGCGGCCCACTTGAGGTTCCGGCCTGCGTGGCGGTACAGCGTGGTCTTGCCCACGCCCCGCGCAAAGGCCGGATCGCTCTCGTAGAACTGTTGCTCTATCTCGTGGAGGATTCGCTGCTCGTCCTCGGAAAGCGGCACGCACTAACCCCTTCAAACCGGTCCGCTACTCCGGCTATCTTCGCACAGCCCGGCTGACTCAACAACGCGCTAGCTGCGCCCGGTGCCAGTCTCCGGGCCCCACTGCTGGTCACCCCGGCGCTTGACGGCCAGCCCGTCACCCCGGAGCAGCGTCGCCGGTCCCACCGCCTTGTCCCCGAAGCGCCGCCGCACCTCGTCGACCGCCCGGGCCACCGCCGGCTCGCGTTCGCCGCCCTCACGGTCACCCTCGCCGAGCCGCAGCTGCTCCCCCGGCCGGGGCCCCAGGTTCGAGACGCTCACCCCCAGCAGCCGCACGCCTGGCGACGGGTCGACCGCCTCCAGCAGCTCCATGGCCACCCGGGCCACGGCCGGGCCGGCATCCACCGGCCGGGGCACCGTGCGGGACCGGGTGATGGTCTCGAAGCTGGCGAACCGGACCTTCAGGGTGATCGTCCGCCCCGCCACCCCGCTCTCCCGCAGCCGGTTGGCCACCGCGTCGGACAGGCGCAGAACCTCGTCGCGCAGGGGGGCCAGCGAGTGGTGGTCGGTGGCGTAGGTCTCCTCGTGCCCGACCGACTTGGCCGCCCGGTCCGGCTCCACCGCCCGGCCGTCGCGCGCCCAGGCCAGGGCGTGCAGGTGCCGGCCCTGGGCCTCGCCCAGCGCGCCGGTCACCGTGGCCAGGGGCATGGCGGCCAGGTCGCCCACGGTCTTGATGCCGAAGCGGTCGAGGCGCCGGCGGGTGGCCGGGCCGACCCCCCACAGCGCGCCGACGGGCAGCGGGTGCAGGAACGCCAGCTCCTCGCCCGGCGCCACCACCTTCACCCCCAGCCCCGCAGTGGGCCCCGATCCCGGGGGCCCCGCTCGGGGCTTGGCCGCTTCCGACGCCAGCTTGGCCAGGAACTTGCTGGGCGCCACCCCCACCGAGCACGCAAGACCGGTCTCGGCCAGCACCCGGGCCCGGATGGCGGCTGCGATCGCCGGCCCCTCCCCCCACAGCCGCCGGCCCCCGGTGACGTCGAGGAACGCCTCGTCGAGGGAGATCCCCTCCACCAGCGGCGTGAACGACGTCAACACCGCATGCAGGCGCCGGCTGTGCTCCTGGTAGAGGTCGTACCGCCCGGGCACGAACACCGCCTCGGGGCACAGCCGCCGGGCCCGCACCGACGGCATCGCCGAGTGCACCCCGTACGACCGGGCCTCGTACGAGCACGACGCCACCACCCCGCGCGGCCCGGCCCCGCCCACGATCACCGGCTTCCCGGCCAGCGACGGGTCGACGAGCACCTCGACGGCCGCGAAGAAGGCGTCCATGTCGACATGGAGGATGACCGGACCGTCGATCCTCGAAGTGTGCCAGCACGCGGGCCGGCGAGGACGGCGTTACGCCACGCGCGAAGACCTGGCCGAGCTCGACGAGCCGGAGTGCGGGGCGAGGTGCAGGCGGAACGGCAGGTGCGGGCGGCGGCCCACGACCCGGTCACGCACGCCCCACCAGGTCACCAGGAGGAGGGCCTCGGCGATGATCCGGAACGACATCTTCGACGTGCCCCGCTGCCGGTCGACGAACTCGATGGGCTGCTCGACGATCTGGCCGCCGGCCGCAGCCACGCGGTACACCATCTCGATCTGGAAGCCGTAGCCGTCGGCCCGGACGGAGGCGAGGTCGATGCGGCGCAGGATCTCCGCCCGGTAGGCCCGGAAGCCGGAGGTGGCGTCCCGCACGGACAGGTCCAGCACGAGGTCGACGTAGCGGTTCCCCGCCCGGGAGAGGAAGCGGCGGTGCACCGGCCAGCTGGGAATCGAGCCGCCGGGGACGTAGCGCGATCCGACGGCCAGGTCGGCGCCGGCTTCGACCGCCCGGAGCAGCGCAGGGAGCCGGGCCGGATCATGGGAGAGGTCGCTGTCCATCTCGACGAGGACGTCGTAGCCGCGGGCCAGGCCCTCGGCGAAGCCGGCCCGGTAGGCGCTGCCGAGGCCCGACTTGGTGGGCCGGACGAGGACGTCGATGCCACCCAGCTCGTGGCCGGCGGCCTTGGCGATGGCGGCGGTCCCGTCGGGGCTGGAGTCGTCGACCACCAGCACGTCGGCCCCCGGAGCGGCCGCCCGCAGGCGGCGGAGGACCTCGGCGACGTTCTCCGCTTCCTGGTAGGTGGGGAGCACGACGAGCGCGCGCACGGCGGAAGCCTACGATCTCCGGGTGCCGGACCCGGAGGAATCGTTGCGGTTGCCGGAACGAGGGCCCACGGCGCTGCCGCCCGTGAAGGCCAGGGTGGTTGCCTTCGTGACCATCGTGGTCGGAGGGATCTGCGGCCTGCTCATCGGGGCTGCCCTGGTGCGGCTTCAGTGTGACGGAGCATGCTCGACGCCCACCGGCCTAGGAGCCCTCGTCGGGGCGGTGCTGGGCGCTGGGGGCGTGGCAGTGGTGGCAGTGCTGGTACTGCGGGCCATGGGTGAGTGGCGAGCTGGCCCCGGAGTCCATCAACGCTGACAGACGGCGGGACCCGCACGAAACGGGCGGCGGGCTCCAGCGGGCCCGGTGAGATGGGCCGGAACGACATCGGCTCCGTACGGCGGAGACGGCCGGGGCTCATCCCGTCGAGCTGCTGCTCCTCGTTCATGCGGTAGATATCGGCGCCATGGGAGGCGACCTGTAGCTACGTGTCGCTGGCGCCGGGCATCAACCGGGCGACCTGACGGGCGGCGGAAGCCGCCACCGCCCGCTCCATGGCGTGGGCCAGGGCGGCGTCCATGGCCATCGACGCCGTCGGACGGGCCCGCTGCAGGGCCTCGGTGACCTCGCCCAGGCGCTCAGGCGGCATCCCGGCGGCCACGAAGGGCTCCCAGACGTTCGACTCGAACAGGGTCACGAAGCGTCCCGCGATCCGGTCGGCGTCGGTCACCAGCCGCTCGTACTCGTCGAGGACGGCGGTGAGCGGTATCCCGGCGGCGACCAGCTCCGCGCCTACCCGCAGCAGGATCGGGCTGGGCGCCTCGAACTCGTCGTCGACGGCCACCAACAGACCCAGCCCGACCGAGCGCTCCAGCAGGCTGGGATCGTCAACCGCTTCCGGGAACAGCTCCATGAGCCGGGCGAGGGCGACCCGCTCGGGCTTGTCGTCGATCCACGGCGCGGTGAGCGCCTCCTCGAACCCGAGGACCTCGTTGAGCCCCCGCCCTTCGTCCCACGCCTCGAGCAGGGCCTGGATGGCGGCCAGGGAGAAGCCGCGTTCCTGCAGGCTGGCGATGTAGCGCAGCCGGGCCAGATGGCCCTCGTCGTAGTACCCGACCCGGCCCTCCATGCGGGGCGAGGGCACCAGGCCCCGGGTCTGGTAGGCGCGGATGTTGCGGCTGGTCACCCCGGACTGGCGGGCCAGCTCGTCGATGGTCATCCCCGGGACACCCCCCACGGCGACAGCGTACTCCCAAGGTTGCACTTGTATCCGTGACATCATTCCATGTAAGGTTCGCCCATGATCGCTGCCACCGAGTGGGGTTGGAACGCCTGGGCCTGGTTGGTCATACCGCTGGCCATCTACGGCCTGACCAGCCTCACCCTGTTCGCGCTGGGCAGCACCGACGAGACGAACCCGCTCAAGTTCTTCTTCGGCCAGATCGGCGACTCGCTCCAGCGGTTCACCGGCTATCCGGGGTGGTCGATGGCCGGTGTGCTGAGTGGCCTCATCATGCTGCTCGTCGTGGTGATCGGCTTCTACTGGGACGTCGCCTGGCACATCGACAACGGCCGCGACGACGAGCTGTTCACCCCCTCCCACGTGATGATCCTCGTGGGGCTGGGCGGCCTCATCTACGCCGCGGGGATCGCCGTGCTGTTCGCCAGCCTCGAGAAGGCCAACACCGCCCTGAAGTTCGGCTTCCTCCACGTCCCCTGGTCGGCAGTCCTGCTCACCGCCCTCGGCATCGGCGGGGTCGTCGCCTTCCCGCTCGACGCCATGTGGCACGACGCCTACGGGGTCGACGTCACCCTCTGGAGCCCGCCCCACATCCAGCTGGTCATCTCGGGCTCCCTCGGCACCATCGCCCTCTGGCTCATGCTCGCCGAGGCCCGGCCGTGGGCCGAGCCCACCCTCCTGGGCCGGTTCATCAACGTCCTCACCGCCGGCACCGTCCTGGTCGGCATGAGCACCCTCCAGGGCGAGTTCGACTACGGCGTGCCCCAGTTCCAGGTGCTCTACCTGCCGGTGCTGATCATGATCGCCGCCGGGTTCACCCTGCTGGCCGTCCGCCGGGCCCTCGGCCCGTGGGGCGCGGTGAAGGTCGTCGGGATCTACCTCGTGCTCCGGGCCTTCCTCGCCTTCTCCATCGGCGGCGTCCTCAACCACACCGTCCCCCACTTCCCGCTCTACCTCGGTTCGGCCCTGGTGGTCGAGGCTGCGTTCGCCTGGCTCGGCACCCGCCGCCCGCTGCGCCTGGCCCTGGTCACCGGCGCCCTGGTCGGAACGGTCGGGCTGATCACCGAGCTGGGTTGGGTGACGCTCTGGGGGTTCTCCACCTCGGCCCGCCTCCCCGCCGCGCTCGCCCTGAAGATCGCCATCCTCGGGCCCATCGCGGCCATCGCCGCCGCCCTGGTGGGCACCGCCTTCGGTGGCGCCGTCGCCAAGGCCCGCGAGCGCATCCCGGCCGCCGCCCTGGCCGCGGCGGGCGTCGCCATCGTGGGAACGCTCGCCTTCCCCCTCCCCCGCGACGTCGGGCCGGTGACCGCCACCGTCCGCCTCGTGCAGATCGGCAGCATGGCCGACGTCGACGTGACCCTCGACCCGCCCGACGCAGCCCGCACCGCCACCGCCTTCGCCGTCTCCGCGTGGCAGGGCGGCTCGGAGACGGTGCAGGCCGACCTGAAGCAGGTGGCCATGGGCCGCTACGTCGCCTCGCGTCCGGTGCCGGTCACCGGCAGCTGGAAGACCATGGTCAGCCTGCAGCGGGGCGACGAGGTGATGGCCGTGCCTGTCTACCTGCCCGCCGACCCCGAGATCGGCGCCCCCGAGGTGCCCGCCGTCCCCGAGCGCACCGAGCGCTTCGTGCGGAACACCACCATCCTCCTGCGCGAGGTCAAGGAAGGACCGGCCGGCGCCGCGGTGGCCGCCTACTCGGGCCTGGCGGTCGTCGCCGCCGTCTACATCGGCCTCATCGCCCTCACCGCCCGCCGGGTCCCGCCGTTCTCCGCCCCCCCAGACCCGCCGGACCGCCTTTCCTCCCCACCGGCCTGGGCCGCTCCCGCCCCGGCCTGACCGGCATCGAGTGAGCAGTTCACCCGGCATATCCGGGTGAACTGCTCACTCGTCGTTCAGCCCGACAGGGTCAGGCGGCGGAAGCCCTCGGCGTAGCGGACGCCGGCCGTCCGGCCCTCGGCCTCGGCCCGGTTGCGCAGCACGTCCCGGAACAGCTCCTCCGAGCCGTCGAGCTGGCTGCTGTGGCACAACAGGGCGTCGATCTTGGCCTCCAGGGTGGTGGTGACGTCGACCCACACGTTCGGCTCCAGGGTGCCCGACAGGAGGACGACGCCCACCGGGTGCGGAAGGCCGGCCGAGGGGAAGTAGTGGGGGTTGCCGGCCGCAGGCGAGACGGCGTCGAGCGTGGCCCAGCCCGCCACCCGGTGGTCGGAGTGGTTGAAGTAGGTGTCACCGAAGATCACCGCGGTGGGGTCGGGGCACACCACCACGTCGGGCCGGACGCCCCGGACGGCAGCCACGATCTGATCCCGCACCTCCGGCGAGTTGACCAGCTCACCATCGTTGATGCCGAGCTGCTCCTGCCCGGCCACACCCAGCACCTTGCCGGCGGCGGCGATCTCCGCCCTGCGTCGGGCGGCCAGCTCGTCCAGGTCGACATCCGGGTCGTGGGAGCCCTTCTCGCCCCGGGTCAGGACCAGCACGTGCACCTGGCTGCCGGCCGCGGCCCAGCGGGCCAGCGTGGCCCCGCAGGAGATCTCCGGGTCGTCGGGGTGGGCGTAGACGGCGAGGGCCCGGCCGGGGACGTCGCCGAACAGCGTCGCCATCACGGCGCTCCGGCGAGAGCCTTGGCCGCCCGCCCGACGCCGTCGTCGTCGACGTCGTGGTGGGTGACCACCCGGACGACGCCCGGCGCAATGGTCCCGGCCAGCACCCCCTCGCGGGCCAGGTGGTCGACCAGCGACAACGGGTCGGGGTGGCGCCAGGTGACGACGTTCGTCTTGATGCCCGCCGGGTCGCACCCGCCGTCGGGCCACCGCTCGGCGACGGCCTCGGCCAGCCGGCGGGCCCGGGCGTGGTCGTCGGCCAGGCGGTCGACCATGTGCTCGAGGGCGACGAGGCCGGCGGCGGCGATCACCCCGGCCTGGCGCATGCCGCCCCCCAGGCGCTGACGCTCGCCCCGGGCCTCGGCGATCAGCGCCGACGGCCCGGCCAGCAGCGACCCCACCGGCGCGCACAGCCCCTTGGACAGGCAGCACATCACGGTGGTGGCCGCCGCCGCGTAGGTGGCGGCCGGGACGCCGGTCGCCACCTCGGCGTTGAACAGCCGGGCCCCGTCGAGGTGCACGGGCAGGCCTGCGTCGCGGGCCGCGGCGGTCACCGCCTGCAGGCGG
>CADCTB010000205.1 GCA_902805665.1 uncultured Acidimicrobiales bacterium | reverse complement strand
GTGCCGGGCGATGCGGGGGATGTCCTGGCCGACGGCGTCGGGGCGGTCGGCGGCGATCCCGAACACCGATGCCCCCTGGTACACGCACCGCTCGCGCAGGGCGGCGTGCGTCGTGGCCAGGAAGCGGACGATGGCGTTCGACGAGGTGTCCTGCGGCTGCATGCCGGGGATCACCATGGTTGCCGGATCGCCTTCGGGTCGCCGAACGTAGTCCCAGAGGATGTCGTCAACGCCGGCGTCGACAGCCTCGAGGGCGATGTCGAGGTTGTACCGGTGCACCTCGGGGTGGGCCAGGTTGGTGAAGCCCCCGTAGGTCTCGAGCATCTTCCCGCCGGGCGTCTGCACCACCCAGTCGCGACGCCCGTTCTCCCATGCCCACTTGGCCAGCGGTCCGTCACGGAAGGCCACCACCCGCCCGACCACCCGGACGCCGCGGCGCTTGAGGTCGGCAACCGTCTCCTTGAGCTTGTACTCGGGGCGTACCGCCCCGATCTGGTTGGCGAGAGGGTTGCGGGAGTCGAAGCCGACGATGCCGCCTTCGTCCTTGAGGTCGAGCTCCACCGACGACACCAGTCTGGCGTCGATGAGCGCCAGGATTCCCCTGCGCAGCGGCTCGTAGCCCCACGCCGCGGCGGTGACGTGGACACCCTGGCCGCCGGGATAGCGGACGGGCGCGATGACCTCGAGCTGGCTCGTGTTCCCCGCCGTATCGGTGGCGGTGATGTGGAGGGGAGCGGCAGGCGGGCGCTCGTAGTTCAGGCTGAACGACCCGTTCGTATGGGTGAGCGGTGCGCCGTCGAGCGTCATCGTGGAGGACGGTTCCACCTTGCCCCGGACCGTGACCCGCTCGCACACGCCGGTGGCGTCGAGCAGTGGCGGGGTGGCGATCGCGGGTGGCGTGTTGTCGATTACGAAGCTGCGGTGGACGCGGGCGTTGCCCATGCCGGGCCGAGGGACCGACAGCACGATCTGGTGACGGCCCTCGCCGATCGCGCCGGGCCGCCACACCACGCTGGACTCGTACGTCTTCCGGGTCCCGTCGGGCACGGGGGCACCGTCGAGCTCGAGCGAGCTCCGACCGATGTGCTTGCTGGGCTTGACGTCGAACCGGATCGAACGCTCGGCGAGCGCTGCGGAGGTGAGCACCGCATTCGCCTCCAGGCCGTCGATCGCCACATCGACGCGCATGAACGAGCGGATGGCGCTGATCCCGTAGACCCCGGCCGCGGCGTAGCCCAGGGCCAGCACGACAGTCAGTGCCGAGATGGGTTGCCTGCGCCGGCCGGTGGAACGGCGCCGGCGCGGCCAGAACGACAGGCTGCGGCCCGGCCGGGGCGGCGGCGGGCCGAAGTTCCAGGCGTCACGGTGGCGCGAGCCAACGCCCCTCCGCCCCTTGGGGGCCACTCCCGGAATGCGGTGAAGGTCGGTGGCCATGTGGTCGCGTCGGCGCCCCGTCAGAGGCGCCGGGATGCCACAGGCTACCGACCGGAGCCACCCCCTGGCGAGGTGGCGACCGACCCGGCTATCTGGAGGGGCCGATCCGCATGATCCGATCGTCTCCGGAGCGGACGGAGCCCCGGCCGTCGCGGTTCGACGTGGTGAAGTAGACGGCGCCGTCCGGGCCCACGGCGACGTCGCGGATGCGACCGTAGGTGTCCTCGTAGAGCACCTCTTCGCCGGCCACCGAGCCGTCGGCGGCGAAGGTGATGCGACGGAGGCCTTCGCCCCGAAGGGTGCCGAACAGCATCGACCCCTTCCACTGGGGGATCAGGTCGGCCGAGTAGACGGCGCAGCCGGCAGGGGCGACGGACGGCGAGTAGTTCCGGATCCCGTTGCCGGACGTCCCTGGCCAGCCACCGTCGAACCCCTGGGACAGCACGTTCACCTCGTCGTTACCGGTCGGGCCGTGCTCGGTGGACAGGAACCGCCCGCCGGGGGCGAAGCACAGGCCCTCCGGATTCCGGTGGCCCCGGCTGAAGACGGTGGCCCCGCCGTTCTCGGGGTCGACCTTGAGCACCTTGCCGTTCAGCGACGAGGGGTCGGGCGCCAGGTTGGGCTGTCCGGCGTCGCCGGCGGAGGCGTAGAGGGTGCCGTCCGGTCCGAAGCGCAGCCGGCCGCCGTCGTGGATCGACGCCCGGGCGATGCCCGAGACCAGCACCTTCTGCGAGCCGTCCGGCTCCAGGCGCACGACCTTGTTGTCCTGCGCCGAGGTGTACATGACGAACATGCGGCCCTGCCGGTCGATCTCCAGGCCCATCAGCCCGCCTTCCCCGATGGGGGTCACGCCGGCAATGTCACGCGACGGCCCGTTCAGACGGGTGAGCACCCCTGTTCGCTGGGTGAACCACAGGGCCCCCTCGGGATCCCACGCCAGGGACCACGGCACCTGTAATCCCCGGGCCACTTCGGTGACCTGGAGCTCGACCGTCGCCGGTCGGGGCTGGGACGTGGTCGTCCGCTCGCCGGCGGTGGTGGTGGGGGCCGTGCCGTCAGTGACGGGTGCGGAGGTGCTCGGCGAGGCAGTTGTCGGTGCCGAGGAATCGGTGTCCGAGTCCGAGCAGGCTGCGGCGAGCAGCCCCAGGGCCAGGACGATGACCGCAGTGCGCCGCACCGGCCGGGTCAGTCGGCGGACGCCAGGCCGACGGGACAGCTCACGCCCGTGCCACCGATGCCGCAGTAGCCGTTGGGATTCCGGGCCAGATACTGCTGGTGGTAGTCCTCGGCATAGAAGAAGCGACTGTCCTCGGCCACCTCCGTGGTGATCTCGCCGTACCCCGCCTTCTCCAGCATCTGCTGGTAGGTGTGGCGGGAGGCCTCGGCGGCGGCCAGTTGTTCCGGTGACGAGGCGTAGATGGCGGAGCGGTACTGCGTGCCGACGTCGTTGCCCTGCCGCATCCCTTGCGTGGGGTCGTGGCCCTCCCAGAAGAGGCGGAGAAGGTCGTCGTACGAGGTGACTGCGGGGTCGAAGACAACCAGCACCGCCTCGGTGTGGCCGGTCCGCCCGCTGCAGACCTCGTCGTACGTGGGGTTCGGCGTGAAGCCGCCGGCGTATCCCACCGCGGTGGTGTACACGCCCGGCGCGGTCCAGAACTTGCGCTCCGCCCCCCAGAAGCAGCCCATGGCGAAGATGGCGGTCTCCATGCCTTCCGGGAAGGGAGGCTGCAGCGGGGCGCCCTTCACGAGGTGGCGATCCGAAACCGGGATCGGTTGGTCCCGCCCCGGGAGCGCCTCGTCGGCGGTCGGCATGCGGCTCTTGTGCCGCGCGAAGAGCATGGACCAAGTATGGGCCACCGCCGTCGAGTAGTTGTCCGCGCCCGAACCGTAAGGTAGGTGACGGTGGCGGTCCGCCTGCAGTTCATCCCCCGCAAGGAACCCCCCGACCTGCTCGACCTGCCGTGGGCGACGCCGCTGCTGGAGTGGGACCATCCCCGCCTGGTCCAGATGGCCAAGGGACCGAGTCGCCACGTGGTCCGTTTCGTCAGCGACGGCGAGCGGGTCTACGCGCTCAAGGAGACGGTGCAGGCCGACGCCGAGCGGGAGTACGCGATGCTCCGCCTGCTGGCCGAGGAGAACCTGCCGGTCGTCGAAGCGGTCGGCGTGGTCACCGGGCGCCAGAGCGCGGCGGGCGACCCGCTGGCGGCCGTCCTGATCACCCGGTACCTGGACTACGCCCTCCCCTACGGGTACCTGTTCGGTATCGAGGGCGGCTACGGGCTCGGCCGCAAGCTGGTGGACGCGGCAGTCGTCCTCCTGGTGCGCGTGCACGTCGAGGGCTTCTTCTGGGGCGACTGCTCCCTGGCCAACCTGTTGTTCCGCCGGGACGCCGGCGCGCTCATGGCGTACCTGGTGGACGCCGAGACCACCCAGCGCCACCACCCCTTGCCCGGGGGCATGCGGTCGGCCGACGTGGAGCTGGCCCGGGAGAACGTGGCCGGAGGGCTCTTCGACCTCGAGGCCGCGGGCCTCCTCTCACCCGACGTCGACGTGCTGGCCCTGGCCGACCTCCTGGAGGAGCGGTACACGCTGCTCTGGGACGAGCTCACCGCCAGCCTGGAGGTGGACGTGCACCAGCGTCACCTCATCGAGGGCCGCATCCGCCGGCTCAACCACCTCGGCTTCGACGTCGGAGAGCTCATCGTCGAGCAGGAGGCCGGAGCGAACCGGCTGCGCGTCACTCCCACCCTGGTCGAGGAAGGACACCACTCCCGGGAGCTGCGCCGGCTCACGGGGCTCGAGGTGCAGGAGAACCAGGCCCGCCGGCTCCTCAACGACATTGCCGCGTTCGGCGCCCACCTGGCCCGGGTCGAGGGCCAGCCCTCACCCCAGGCCATCGTCGCCGCCCGCTGGATCGCCGAGGTGTACGAGCCCGTCGTCGCCCGGATCCCCCCCGAGCTGGTCGGTCGCCGGGAGCCCGCCGAGCTGTTCCACGAGTTGCTCGAGCACCGCTACTACCTG
This sequence comes from uncultured Acidimicrobiales bacterium, assembly GCA_902805665.1. Classification (GTDB taxonomy): domain Bacteria; phylum Actinomycetota; class Acidimicrobiia; order Acidimicrobiales; family AC-14; genus CADCTB01. Next base: position 8,631 of record CADCTB010000205.1, on the reverse strand, counting down.
TCCGAGGCCGCGGGCCGGGAGGTCGACAACGCCACGGCGATCCGGTCGTACATTGACTCAATCCTCCGTTACCGCCGACAGGAACGCGTCATCTTCGATGACCATGACGACAGCATCTTCGATGACCATGAGGTCAGCATCTTCGACGACGAGGAGGAGTAGCGGGGAGACACTTCGGACAAGAACCGGTTGCGCTGTCGTCATCCAGGGTTCACGATGGCGGTGCACACGGTGAACATGTGCAGTTGAGGGGCAACGGGGGCCGACAGAGGGAGGCTCGTGGTCAACTCACGGAGGGCCGGCGCAGTGGTCACCATCGCGCTCCTCGGAACATTGCTGACGGCCTGCGGTGGCGGCGAATCCGGTGTCGCCACCCTCAACTGGTACATCAACCCGGACAACGGTGGTCAGGCCGAGCTGGCGGCCAAGTGCTCGGCCGCCTCCAACGGCGCGTACCGCATCGAGACCTCGGTGCTGCCGAACGACGCCACCGCCCAGCGCGAGCAGCTGGTCCGCCGGCTGGCGGCCAAGGACGCGTCGATCGACCTCATGAGCCTCGACCCGCCGTTCATCCCCGAGTTCGCCGAGGCGGGTTTCCTGCGCGAGTACACCGAAGCCGAGGCCCGGGAGCTGAACACCGGCGCCCTGTCCGGGCCGATCGAGTCGGGCACCTGGGACGGCAAGCTGATGGGCGCTCCGTTCTGGGCCAACACCCAGCTCCTGTGGTTCCGCCGGTCGGTGGCTCAGGCCGCGGGCATCGACCCGGCCCGCACCCCGGTCACCTGGAGCCAGATCATCGACCTTGCCGCGTCGGCCGGCAAGACCGTCGAGGTCCAGGGCAACCTCTACGAGGGCTACATGGTCTGGATCAGCGCGCTGGTGTCCTCTGCGGGCGGCAAGATCCTGGAGAACCCGGAAGCGGGCAAGAACGTGAAGCCGGCCATCGACTCCGACGCGGGACGGAAGGCGGCCACGGTCGTCCAGCAGCTCGGCCGGTCCAGAGCAGCGGACCCAGCCCTCTCGACCACTGACGAAGAGGCGGCGCGCGCCGCCTTCCAAGGCGATACCGGCGGGTTCATGGTGAATTGGGCGTACGTCTACGGCGCGGCGCAGGAGGCGGTCGCCGCCGGCACCCTCGACAAGTCGGTGCTCGACGACATCGGTTGGGCCCGGTATCCGCAGGTCGACGCCGGAGTGCCCAGCCGGCCGCCGCTCGGGGGCATCAACCTCGGCATCGGGGCCTTCAGCAACCACAAGGACGAGGCGGTGCAGGCGGTGCGCTGCATCACGTCGCTGGAGAGCCAGACGCAGTACATGCTGAAGTCGAAGAACCCCGGCGCCCGGGCGGCCGTGTACGACAATCCCGAGGTCCGGACGGTCTTCCCCATGGCCGACGACCTCCGTACATCCCTGGCCGAGGGCGCCCCCCGGCCCCGCACGCCCTACTACACCGACGTCAGCACGGCGGTGCAGCGCAGCTTCCACCCGCCGGCCTCGGTGGATCCGAACCGCGCCCCGGACCGGGCCGCCAAACTCATCGTCAACGTGCTCAAGGACAAGGTCCTCCTGTGACCATCACCGGGACGGCCGCCCCTGCGATCGGCGTCCCGGTCACCGACCGGACCCGCAACGAGAAGCGGCTCGGCTGGAAGCTGACCGCCCCGGCGGTCATCGTGATGCTGGCCGTCACCGCCTATCCGATGCTGAACGCGCTGTATCTGTCGCTGTTCAGCTACCGCCTCACCGACCCCGCGGCGCGCGAGTTCATCGGCCTGCGTAACTACGGGGTCGTCCTGTCCGACGGCCTGTGGTGGCAGACCGTCTTCACGACCGTGATCATCACGGTGGTCACCGTGGCCGTCGAGCTCCTGATCGGGTTCGGCTTCGCCATGGTCATGCACCGGATCATCTTCGGGCGCAAGGTGGTCCGCACGTCGATCCTCATCCCCTACGGGATCATCACTGTCGTGTCGGCGTTCGCGTGGAGGTACGCATTCGCGCTCGACTCGGGCTTCATCAACACCTGGTTCAACCTCGGCGACTTCGCCTGGTTCAGCGAGCGGTGGTCGTCGCTGGTCGCCATCTGTCTCTCCGAGATCTGGAAGACCACGCCGTTCATGTCGCTGCTCCTGCTGGCCGGGCTGGCCCAGGTTCCCGAGGACCTGCAGGAGGCGGCAAAGGTCGACGGGGCCACGTGGCGCCAGCGCCTCACGCGCGTCACCCTCCCGAACATGAAGGGGGCCATCCTGGTGGCCGTCCTGTTCCGGACCCTCGACGCCTACCGCCTGTTCGACAACGTCTTCGTCATGACCGCAGGGGCGCAGAAGACCGAGACGGTGTCGTTCCTGGCCTACCGGCAGATGATCAGCCGCACCGCCCTGGGATTGGGTTCTGCGGTCTCCGTGCTGCTGTTCCTTTCGGTCGTGGCCATCGCCGCCCTCTTCATCAAGGGGTTCAAGGTGGATCTCAGCTCGGTGAGAGGGCGGTGACGAGATGAACAGCAGGCGCTCTCTCGGCCAGCGGATCGGCACCTACGGTGGCCCGGTCCTGGTCATCTTCTGGACGCTGTTCCCCGTGGTGTGGATCCTCTCGCTGTCCTTCAAGCCGGAGTCCGGCATCAACAACCAGAAGTTCCTCCCCGACAGCTGGACGCTGGAGAACTACCGCACGGTGTTCAACACCCCGTTGTTCACGAGCGCCCTGCGCAACTCCATCTTCATCTCCCTCATCGCCACCGTGCTGTCGGTGATGATCGCCACGGTGGCGGCGTACGCCATCGCCCGCCTCGAGTTCCCCGGTAAGAGGCTCATCCTGTCGCTGGCCCTGGCCATCGCCATGTTCCCCGCCGTGTCGCTGGTCGGGCCGCTGTTCGACATCTGGCGCTCGATCGGCCTCTACGACACCTGGCTCGGGCTGATCATCCCGTACATGTCCTTCACGCTCCCGCTGTCGATCTGGACGCTGTCGGCCTTCTTCCGGGAGATCCCCTGGGAGATGGAGCAGGCGGCCCAGATCGACGGAGCCACGCCGTGGCAGGCGTTCCGCAAGGTGATCGTCCCACTGGCCGCGCCGGGCGTGTTCACCGCGGCCATCCTCGCCTTCTTCTTCGCCTGGAACGACTTCGTCTTCGGCATCTCGTTGACCTCCACCGATGCCGCCCGCCCGGTGCCCGCCGCCCTCGCCTTCTTCACCGGCGCGTCCCAGTTCCAGCGCCCGGCGGCTGCGATCTCGGCCGCCGCCGTGGTCGTGACCATCCCCGTCGTCGTCCTCGTCCTCCTGTTCCAGCGCCGCATCGTCGCCGGCCTCACCGCCGGCGCGGTCAAGGGCTGATCTCCTGAAAGGCAGTCCATGGCCGCGATCAGTGTGAAGAACATCGTCAAGACCTACGCCGACGGGTTCCAAGCCGTGAAGGACGTCAGTCTCGACATCGAGGACGGCGAGTTCATGATCCTCGTCGGCCCGTCCGGTTCCGGGAAGTCCACCGTCCTGCGGATGATCGCCGGGCTGGAGGACATCACCTCGGGAGAGCTCCTCATCGGCGGCCAGCGCATGAACGAGAAGGCACCCCGCGAGCGGAACCTGGCCATGGTGTTCCAGAACTACGCGCTCTATCCGCACCTGAGCGTCTACGAGAACATCGCCTTCCCGCTACGGCTCCAGAAGCGCAGCGACGACGAGATCCGCAAGAAGGTCGAGGAGGCGGCGGCCACGCTGGAGCTCAGCGACCACCTCCAACGGAAGCCGAGCCAGCTCTCGGGCGGCCAGCGGCAGCGGGTGGCCATGGGGCGGGCGATCGTCCGGGATGCGGAGGCGTTCCTCTTCGACGAGCCCCTCTCGAACCTCGACGCCAAGCTCCGGGGCCAGACCCGCACCGAGATATCACGCCTTCAGGACCGCCTGGGGATCACCACCGTCTACGTCACCCACGACCAGACGGAGGCCATGACCCTTGGCGACCGGGTGGCCGTTCTCCGGAAGGGGGAGCTCGAGCAGGTGGCCACTCCGCGGGAGCTCTACGAGCGCCCCGTCAACCTCTTCGTGGCCGGCTTCATCGGCTCGCCGCCGATGAACTTCGTGCCCGCCACCGTGGAGGAGAACGCGGTCGTGCTGCCCTTCGCCCGCGCCGAACTGCCCAGGGAGGTGTGCGAGCGCATCGCCGGTCGCAACCTGCTGATCGCCGGCATCCGGCCCGACCACTTCGAGGACGCCACCCTCATCGACGCCGACGAGCGGGCACGGGGGGTCCCCTTCCAAGCCCACATCGACGTCACCGAGTGGCTCGGCAACGAGTTGTTCGCCTACATCCCGTTCGAGGCGCCCTCGGAAGTCACTGACCGCCTCAAGAGCCTGGCCAGGGAGCTGGACAGCGAGTCATTGCGCACCCAGCTGGTCGTCTCCCTCGATACCGCGAGCCGCATCAAGGCCGGCGGGGAGGCCGAGCTGTGGTTCGACGCCAGCCGGATGCACCTGTTCGACCCGGCCAGCGGCGAGAACCTCACCCGTGACCTGGTGCACGCCAGCGCCTGAGGCGTCACCCACCGTCCCCGCCACCGGGGGAAACAAAGTGTTCATGGTGCTGAGACGGGTGGGATACAGCAGCGGCTTAGCTTTCCCCGTGATGCGAACAGGGGGATGCCCATGATCAAGCTCGTCACCGCCGTCATCAAGCCCCACATGCTCGATCCGGTGAAGGAAGGGCTGAGGAGCCTCGGAGTGCAGGGCCTCTCGGTCACCGAGATCAAGGGGTTCGGCCGCCAGGGCGGCCACACCGAGACCTACCGGGGCGCCGAGTACACCGTCGATCTCATCCCCAAGCTCAAGGTGGAGGTCATCTGCTCGATCGACGACGCCGAGGGCGTGATGGAGGTCATCCGCAAGTGCGCCTACACCGGCAAGATCGGCGACGGCAAGGTGTGGATGCTCGACGTTGAACGCCTCATGCGGGTTCGCACCGGGGAGATGGGCGAGGAAGCTGTCTGACGGGAGGACCGGTCACCGGAGCCCGCCCCGGATGGCACACTGAGAGGGCCACAACCGGGTGGTGAGGTGCCGGGAAGCCTGGTCGGCGAGCTGAAGCCGTTCAACCCGGGAGCGCCCGCGCATGTCCACACAGACCGATCAGCCGCAAGGGGTCGATGCCCTTCCGGGGCGCCGGCTGCCCAAGTCCGTCCGGGAGTTCCTGGAGACCGAGGCGTCGGGAGGGATCCTCCTGCTGGCCGCCGCACTCATCGCCCTGGTCTGGGCGAACTCCCCCTGGAGCGCCTCCTACCAGTCGCTCTGGCACACCGACGTACGTCTCAACTTCGGGCGCTACGTCCTCCAGGGCGATCTGCACCATTGGGTCAACGACGCGCTCATGGTGGTCTTCTTCTTCGTCGTCGGCCTCGAGATCAAGCGCGAGCTGGTCGAGGGGAAGCTACGGGATCCGCGCACCGCCGCCATGCCGGCCATCGCCGCGCTCGGGGGGATGGTCGTGCCCGCCGCCCTCTACATCCTGGTCACCGCCGGGGGTGAGGGCTCCCGGGGCTGGGGGATCCCGATGGCCACGGACATCGCCTTCGCCGTCGGAGTCGTCGCCCTGCTCGGACGGAGGGTGCCCGCCTCACTCAAGCTCTTCCTGCTGACGCTCGCCATCGTGGACGACATCGGCGCCATCATCGTCATCGGCGCCTTCTACTCCACGGATATCCAGCCGCAGTTCTTCGGTGCGGCCGCGGCCCTGATCATCGTGATCCTGCTGTTGAGCCGGTCGGGGGTCGTCTGGCTCGCCCCCTACGTCGTGCTCGGCGCCGCACTGTGGCTGGTGACGTACGCGTCCGGCGTCCACGCCACTATTGCCGGCGTCGTCCTGGGGCTGCTGACGCCGGCGCGGAACATGGTGCCGTCGTCGGTCGCCCGCCAGTGGGCCGCCGATCTCGACGACGAGCCCACCGCTGACGAGCTCGACGCGATGACCCGGCTGGCCCGGCACTCGCAGTCGCCCGCCGAGCGCATCGCCCACGTCCTGCATCCATGGTCGAGCTTCCTGATCGTGCCCATCTTCGCCCTGGCCAACGCGGGCGTCCAGATCAAGTCCGACTCCTTCGACGGCCCCGGCGCGGCGGCGGTCACCGGTGGTGTCATGCTCGGCCTGGTGGCCGGCAAGACGCTCGGTATCACGGGAGCGGCGTGGCTGGCGACCCGGCTGGGCATCGCCCGTCTTCCCGAAGGGGCCAACTGGGGGATGATGGCCGCCATCGCCTGCATCGCGGGCATCGGGTTCACCGTCTCGTTGTTCGTGGCGGAGCTGGCCTTCGAAGGAGGGGCGCTGCAGGACGCGGCAAAGGTCGGCGTCCTAGCTGCCTCGTTGATGGCCGCCATCCTCGGGGCCATCGGCCTACGCCGGGCGTGCCGGCCCGAGGCGGGCGTCGAGGCTTAGGACGCTGCAGATTTACCTCACCGAGCCTGCGGCCAGCAGCGCCCTAGGAGGCGCCGCCGGAGCTTCGGGCCGGGGGCTCGTACTTGTAGCCGAGGCCGCGAATCGTGACGATCGACACCGGCGAACGCGGGTCGGGCTCCACCTTCGACCGCAGACGCTTGATGTGGACGTCGAGGGTCTTGGTGTCGCCGACGTAGGCGGGCCCCCAGACCCGGTCGATGAGCGTGTCCCGGGTCAGCACCCGCCCGGCATTGTTGAGCAACGCCTCGAGCAGCACGAACTCCTTCAGCGGCAGCTTCACCTGCTTGTCGCGCACGAACACCTCGTGGCGCTCGGCATCGAGGCGGACGTGACCGACTTCCACCACCGCGGGGCTCGACGCCGTCAGCGGGGCCGGCGCCCGTCGCAGGGTGGCGCGCATGCGGGCCACCAGTTCCCGCATGCGATAGGGCTTCGAAACGTAGTCGTCGGCGCCCACTTCGAGCCCGACGACGATGTCGATCTCCGACGTCTTGGCCGACACCATGATGATCGGCACCCGCGAGCGCGTGCGGATCTGGCGACACACCTCGATGCCGGAGACGGTCGGCAGCATCACGTCGAGCAGGACGAGGTCCGGATGGACGGCATCGAAACGGTCAATGGCCTCGACGCCATCGCGGGCCACCTCCACCCGAAAGCCCTCTCGCTTCAGCCCGATGGTGAGCGCCTCGACGAAGGACTCCTCGTCCTCCACCACGAGCACCGTGGTGGCCAGATCCCGCACGATGGTCATCGCCCCCTCCGCTGATCGGGCGATGGATGGCTATCGGACCGGCCTTCTGGGCCGCTCATCTGATCTCGGCGGCCAGGGCGCTGGGGTCTCCGGTGAGCATGTAGCTGACCCGCTCGCCGATGATGACGGCATGGTCGGCGATCCGCTCGAGGTTGCGGCCGGCGGCGTGGGCGTGCAGGACAAGGCTCGGCGCGCCCGGGCCTTGGCGGGTGAGGAGGTGGGCGACCAACCGGCGAAACGTCTCGTCCAGCACGTCGTCGCGACGCTTCAGGTCGGAGGCCACGAAGAGGTCCTGCTCGAGCCAGGCGGCGCGGGCTGAGGTCAGCAGGGTAAGAGCCAGGTCCCCCATGCGGCCGAGGAGGCCGAGCGTCGTCGGCTCCCGGTCCCATTCGGCCAGCGAGGACTTCGCCACCGCGACGGCCCGGTCCCCGGTCTTCTCGAAGTCGGCCATCACCCGTAAGGACGACATGAGGAAGCGGAGGTCGGCCGCGACCGGTGCCTGCTGCGCCACGAGGGCATAGGCCCGCTCCTCGAGCACCACGAACAGCGCGTCGATGCGGTCGTCACCGGCAACCACCTCGTGGGCCACCGAGCGGTCGTCGCCGAGCAGGGCGGCCATGGCGCCGGTCACCGCCTGCGCCGCCATGAGCCCGAGAGCGTCGACATCCACGCGGAGCATCTCCAGGGCCTCCTGGAACTGCGCCCGGCCCGGCATCACCCAAACCGTCCGCTCACGTAGCTCTCGGTGCGCTCATCGGACGGGTTGGTGAAGATCTTCTCGGTGCGGTCGAACTCGACCAGCAGGCCGGCCCGGCGGTCGGCTTCCGAGTCGACCTCGGCGGTGAAGAAGGCCGTCATGTCGCTGACGCGAGCCGCCTGCTGCATGTTGTGGGTGACGATGACGATCGTGTAGTCGGACTTCAGCTCCTGCATGAGGTCCTCGATCCGCAACGTGGCCACGGGGTCGAGGGCCGAGCACGGCTCGTCCATGAGGATGACGTCGGGCTGGGCGGCAATGGCTCGGGCGATGCAGAGACGCTGCTGCTGGCCACCGGACAGCTGGGTGGCCGACGTCTTCAGGCGGTCCTTCACCTCGTCCCACAGGGCCGCCTTGCGCAACGACTGCTCGACGCAGTCGTCCATGTTCACCTGCAGCTTGGCGATCTTGGGCCCGAAGGCGACGTTGTCGTAGATCGACTTCGGGAACGGGTTGGGCCGCTGGAACACCATGCCGATGAGGCGACGGACGACGACAGGGTCGACGTCGGGGCCGTACAGATCCTCGCCCTGGTAGCGCAGACTGCCCTCGAGCCGGACGCCGGGAATCAGGTCGTGCATGCGGTTGAGGCTGCGCAGCAACGTGGTCTTGCCACAGCCCGACGGGCCGATGAGGGCGGTGATCTGACCCTTGCTCATGTTCAGGGTGACGTCACGCACC
>CADCTB010000204.1 GCA_902805665.1 uncultured Acidimicrobiales bacterium | reverse complement strand
CCGACATGCTCGAGTTCGAGCAGGTCGCCGTCGTCGACGTCGACAACGGCGCCCGCTTCGAGACGTACACCATCGCCGGCGAGCGGGGCTCGGGCGAGATGAAGGTCAACGGCGCAGCTGCACGGCTCGTGCACCGCGGCGACACGATCATCGTCATCTCCTACGCGCAGTACAGCCGCGAGGAGATGGAGCACTACGAGCCGCGGGTCGTGCACGTGGACCGCGCCAACCAGATCATCGCGGCGGACGACCAGGTCGCCACGCTGCTCACCTCGGTCTAGAGGAGCACAGGGTCATGTCCACGCTGCCCACGGTCCACATCCCCAGCGACGCGTCGCGCCTGCCGATGACGCTGCCGCGCCTGGCCGAGAAGAAGGCGCTCGGCGAGCCGATCGTCATGGTGACCGCCTACGACTACCCGAGCGCGCTCGCGGTCGACACCGCCGGCGTCGACCTCGTGCTCGTCGGCGACTCGGGCGCGATGACCGTGCTCGGCTACGACAGCACCGTGCCGGTCGAGCTCGACGAGCTGCTCATGCTCGCCAAGGCGGTCCGCCGCGGGCTGAAGACGCCGTTCCTCGTCGGCGACCTGCCGTTCGGCTCCTACGAGGTCTCCGACGAGCAGGCCGTGCAGACGGCGTTCCGCTTCGTCAAGGAGGCCGGCTGCGACGCGGTCAAGCTCGAGGGCGGCGGCCCGGCGTCGTGCGCGCGCGCGCGAGCGATCATCGGCGCCGGCATCCCGGTGATGGGCCACGTCGGGCTGACGCCGCAGACGGCGACGGCGCTGGGCGGCTACCGCGCGCAGGGGCGCACCGCCGCCGCGGCGACCCGCGTGGCGGCGGACGCGCTGGCGCTGCAGGAGGCCGGCTGCTTCTCGATCGTCTTCGAGGCGATCCCCGCCGGGGTGACCGACGTGATCATGGAGCACATGGAGATTCCGGTCATCGGGATCGGCGCTGGCCCCGCGACCGACGGCCAGGTCCTCGTCCTCCACGACCTCCTCGGCATCCACCCGGACTTCAAGCCGAAGTTCGCCAAGCGCTTCGCCGACGTCCACGGCGAGATGCTCCGCGGGGTCGAGGCGTACGCCGAGGCCGTCCGCACGCGGGCCTTCCCCGGCCCGGAGCACACGTACGGGATCGCGCCGGAGGAGATCGACCGGCTCAAGGACCGCCTGCGCGCTGACAAGGAGCGTTCGACGGCGACATAAACACCGTCTTCACAAGTGGGTAGGGTGCGCCCCCATGGCGCGCCTGTCCCAGATCTTCGCCCCCAAGGAACGGGAGTTCTACGACCTGTTCACCGCCGGCAAGGACTACGCCGGCGTGGGCAACTTCTGGTTCAAGGGCGAGCAGGACGGCCATGTCATCCGCATCCGTTCCTTTACCCTCGCCCGGGGACGCTCCTGCGCTCCCTCTACCTGGCCAAGCGCAGCGTCGACCACCTGCGCTTCGCCGACGTCTCGGTGCTCCGGGGGAAGTCCGGCTACGTGCTGTGGCGCCTCGGTGCCGTCGACGCGCTGCAACGCCGGTTCAGGAACGTCACCCCGGCCCGACCCCAACCCGTACAAGCGGGGCGACGTCGACGCCCGGATATCCGTCATGGAGGCCTGAGGCCGGTATCCCGTCCACCGGGGGATACTTGGAGCGTGGAACGGTTCCTCCTGGCCGCCGCGGTGGTCGTGGTCGCCGTCATCGTGGCCGTGCTGTTAGAACGCCGGCGACCCGAGGCACCCACGCAGGGCTCCTGGACGGTACCGGCCCAGCTGGACCGGGCCGACTTCGCCCGCCCGGACGCACCCTGGCTTGTCGCGGTCTTCACGTCGGCCACGTGCGACTCCTGCGCGCAGGCGGTGGAGCGGGCCAAGGTGCTGGCCAGCGGGGCGGTGGCCGTTGACGAAGCCGAGGTGAAGGCCCGCCCCGACCTCCACCGCCGGTACCACATCGACGCGGTGCCGATCGTGGTGGTGGCCGACGCCGAAGGCGTGGTCCGCAGCTCCTTTACCGGTCCTCCGTCAGCCACGGACCTGTGGGCCGCCGTCGCGGCGGTCCGGGAGGTCGACGGCGACCACGACACGTGACCCCACCGTGGGCCACGGAATCGTCATGCCTGGGCCACCCGCCCGAAACGTGGAACAGCTGTCGAGGGCGCTGAACTGACGTCCACCCTCGGGGAGCTCGCATGGAGCCGAAGCAGTGCACCGATCTGATCCTGGAGGCCAAGGCCGCCCGGTCGACGACGTTCGCCGATCTTGCCCCGAAGGTCGGGTCACCTACAACGGGAAGTTCCTGCCGTACCGCAAGTGGTGAGTGGGCGGTACCGTCGTTCATGGCCGCTCCGCAGGTGCAGGACGCCGAGGACACCTTCACCGACGAGGAGCTGACCGAGCTCGCGCTCGCCGCCGGCCCCGAGGCGGGCGTGGCCGACGATGCTGTCCCGCTGAGCGAGTTGCTGGGCGGCAAGGAGTGGGCCGGCACCGACAACCTTCTGCCCGGGTGGTACATGCCACCGCCCATGGGCGCGTCCCGCCTGCTGCAGGGGTGGCGCCGCCGGATCGTGCTGCTCATCGTCGCCTCGTTCGTGCTGATCAACGCCGTCGGCCTGTGCAGCACCTATGGCTACGTGGGGTTCGGCTAGGAACTCACCTCATGAACGACGACCTGGCCGACCTCGCCCGTCGCATCGGCGAGACGTGCCGGCTGACCGGCACCTTCACCCTCCGCTCCGGCCAGGTGTCGACCACCTACTTCGACAAGTACCTGTTCGAGGCCGACCCGTCGTTGCTCGCCGCCGTCGCCCGGGCGGCCATCCCACTCATCCCGCCCGAGACCGAGGTGCTGGCCGGGTTGGAGCTGGGAGGGGTGCCGGTGGCGACCGCGCTCTCGCTCGCCACCGGCCTTCCCGCCGCCTTCGTCCGCAAGGAGGCCAAGCAGTACGGGACGGCGAAGCTGGCCGAAGGGGCCGACATCGACGGCCGGCGCGTCCTGATCGTCGAGGACATCGTGACGACCGGCGGCCAGGTCGTCCTGTCGGCCCGCGACCTGCAGGACCGGGGGGCGTTGCTGGTCGCGGCACTGTGCGTCATCGACCGCAGCGGCGGCGCCCACCAGCTCGCCGACGCGGGGCTGAAGCTCGTCTCGCTGTTCACCGCCGACGACCTGGGCTAGCGGGCCGGCGGCTTCGTCCAGACGAGGGAGTACCGGAACAGGAGGTGACGCCGGTACCGCACTCCCGGCAACTCCCGTCCGGCAAGCTGGCGGACCTGGCCGTAGGTGTGAGGCGGCGGCCACACGGTGGGGGCACTGTGGTCCCAGTAGGCGCGGGTGCGCTTGTAGTACTGGTCGGCGAGCAGGCCTGCCGCGTCGAGCGGGAGATCGGCCGGCCGGCTCCGGGCCAGGCCGACGACGGCGAGCCGCCCGCCTGGTCGCAGGAGCCGTCGCATCCGGGCCAGAGCTGCGCCGGGCTCCATGTGGTGGAGCGCGGCGACCGAGACGATGGCGTCGAACGACTCAGGCTCGAACGGGTGGGTCATGAAGTCCCCGACGACGTACTCGACGCCAGCCGTGCCCTGGGCCCGAGCGAGGTCGATGGAGGCCTGATCGAGGTCGATCCCGACGACGTGGTCCATCCGCTCGGCCAGCTCCCGGGTCAGCATGCCCTCGCCACAACCGACGTCGAGACCCTCACGGCACGCCGGCGGGAGGGCGCTCAGCACCACCTGGTGATAGTGGAGGTTGTGGTTCCACCGGTCGGAGACCGCGTCGCCGTCGATGGCCTCACCCTAGGCACCGCGGGCGCGGGGGACACTGGGGACGTGCCCGTCGACGTCCCGCCCAGCGGCCTCCCGGTCGAGGAGTGCGTGCCGGCCTTGCGGCAGGCGCTGACCGAGGCCGGCTCGGCCGTGTTGGTGGCGCCGCCCGGCGCAGGCAAGACCACCATCGTCCCACTCCGGCTCCTCGAGGAGCCGTGGCTCGCCGGGATGCGGATCGTGATGCTCGAGCCCCGCCGGCTGGCGACACGAGCCGCCGCCCGCCGGATGGCGTCGCTGCTCGGCGAAGACGTCGGCGCCACGGTCGGGTACACCACCCGCGACGAGCGCAAGGTGGGGCGGGCGACCCGGATCGAGGTGGTGACCGAGGGCATCCTGACCCGACGGCTGCAGACCGATCCTTCGCTGCCCGGCGTCGGCCTCGTCGTCTTCGACGAGCTCCACGAGCGCAACCTGCAGGCCGACCTGGCCCTGGCCCTCGTGCTCGACGCCCGCCCGGCCCTTCGACCCGACCTCCGGGTGCTGGCCATGTCGGCCACCCTCGAAGCCGCCCGGGTGGCGGCGCTGCTCGGCGACGCACCCGTCATCGAGAGCGAGGGCCGGGCCCACGAGGTGACGGTCCGCTGGTCGCCCCGGCGCCCCAAGGACCGCCTCGACGCGGCCACGACTGCGGGTGTCCGGCGCGCCGTCAAGGAGGAGCCGGGCGACGTGTTGGTGTTCCTTCCCGGGGCGGCCGACATCCGGCGGGTGGAGGCGTCGTTACGGGGCGGTGGGCTGCCGCCCGATGTCGACGTACGGCCCCTGTTCGGGGCCCTTACCGCGGTCGACCAGGACGCCGCGCTGGCCCCGTCTCCTCCCGGCCGGCGCCGGGTCGTGCTGGCCACCGACATCGCCGAGACCAGTCTCACGGTGGAGGGGGTGCGGATCGTGGTCGACTCGGGCGAGGCCCGTTCACCCCGGTTCGATGCCCGCACCGGGCTGACCAAGCTGCGGACCGGCCCCATCTCGCGGGCGTCGGCCGAGCAGCGGGCCGGGCGGGCGGGCCGCAACGGTCCGGGCGTGGCCTACCGCCTCTGGTCGAGGCTGGAGCACGGCGCCCGCCGCCCGTACGCCGATCCCGAGATCTCGAGTGTCGACCTGGCCGGGCTGGCCCTGGAGCTGGCCGTGTGGGGCTCCGACCCCGCAGATCTGGCGTTCCTCGACCCGCCTCCCCGACGAGCGCTCGACGAGGCGCGGTCGCTCCTCGCCATGCTCGGCGCGGTCGACGACGGGGGCCGGCCGACCTCCCTCGGGCGGGCCATGGCCGACCTGCCCCTGCATCCCCGGCTGGCCCGGATGGTGGTCGGCGCGGTCGACGACGGGCTGGGCTGGACGGCCTGCGTGGTGGCCGCCCTGCTCGAGGACCGTGACGTGCTCCGGGGACGGCCCGACGACCTGCCCACGGATGTGGCGGAGCGCGTGTCGCTGATCGCCGACCAGTCCGCCCGTCACCCGCTTGCCGACTCGGGGGCGGTGCGGTCCGCGGCCCGCCGGGCCGGCGAGCTGGCCCGGCGCGCGGGTGTGGGCCGGGTCGCCGTCGACCCGAGCCGGTGCGGTCTGGTGCTCGCCCTTGCCTATCCCGACCGGCTGGCCCAGTCCCGGGGTGGCGCCCGTTTCCGCCTGCGCAACGGCTCAGGTGCCTGGCTGCCGGCCGGCGACCCTCTCGCCGGTGAGGCGTTCCTGGCCATCGCCGACATCGACGCCGGTCGGGGCGACGGCCGGATCCGGTTGGCGGCCGGTCTCGACGCCGCCGACGTCGAGGAGGCCGCCGGGGCGGCGGAGGAACACGTGACCGTGTCCTGGGACGGCGCGCGTGACGATCTGCGGGCCCGAGTCGAGCGCCGCCTCGGGTCACTGGTCCTGACGGCCACGGAGGGCCCGGCGCCGCCCGGGCCGGTGACCACCCGGGCGCTCGTCGGACGGGTCCGCTCGACCCGCCTCGCGGCCCTGCACTGGACCGACAAGGCGCGCGCCCTCCAGCACCGGGCCGCCTTCGCCCGCAGGGCTCTCGGTGACAGGTGGCCGGACCTCTCCGATGCCGCCCTGGTGGCCACGCTCGACGACTGGCTGGCTCCTCTGCTGGCGCAGGCGACCAGCCGGGCCGACATCGAGGCGGTGGACGTCACCTCCGCGCTGCGGGCGCGACTCGGCCACCAGCTCGCCCGTGAGCTGGACCGGGTCGCGCCGACCAACCTCACTATCGCCAGCGGCCGCACCGTGCCGGTGGACTACAGCGACGGCCAGCCCGTCATGGCCGTTCGGGTGCAGGACCTGTTCGGCTCCGCCACCCACCCGACCGTCGGGGACGGAAAGGTGCCCGTGGTGCTGCAGCTGCTCTCACCGGCCGGCCGGCCCGTGCAGGTCACCGCCGACCTCCCCGGGTTCTGGGCCGGCACGTGGGCCGAGGTCCGCAAGGAGATGGCCGGCCGTTACCCCAAGCACTCGTGGCCCCTCGACCCGCTCGACGCGCGGCCACCCGCCAAACGGCGGGCGCGCTAGGACCAGGGAGAATCGTGTCGGCGGCCCCATCTCCTCCGCGCTTGCGGCCTGCGGCCGCACCAGTGCCGTGGCGAGCGCCACACCGCTATATTCGCCAGAGCGCTATGAGGTTTGGCACGCCCGGGCGAACGGTCGAGCGGATGGGGCGCCGCTGGCGGGTCGGCGCCGCCGCCTTGGCCACGCTTCTCATGGTTGGCGCGTGCGGGGGCGGATCCGGTGGAACCGCGGCTCCCGATGCCGACCCACTGGCCGTCGACACCACGGCGCCCAAGCTCGACGCCTGCCCGGCCGAGGGCCACGTCGACACCCTCGGCGTGCGGGGCCTCCTACCCAACGAGATCGCCACCCTGCCGATCACCTACACGTTCCTGCACGTCGCTCCGGACGGCTGCAGCCCTGCCCGCTTCAACCCCTGCGAGCCGGTCCACTACATCCAGAACGGCGCCGCTGCTCCCGCGTTCGTCGTCGAGAACGTGCGGGAGGCGTTCAAGCGCCTCGGCCAGGCAACCGGCATCGACTTCGTCGACGACGGCCTCACTGACGAGAACGCCCGAAGGGGGCCGTACGTCCCCGAGCGCTACCCGGGAAGATGGGCGCCGATCCTCGTCGTGTGGGAGCACTTCCCGGCCGAGCAGACGTCAGGCCAGGCCCAGATCCTCGGCAACACTCTGCCCATGCGGGCGGGCGACGTCACTGTCTCCGCCCGCCTCCGCTTCAACGTGGACGCCTACAACGACGAGACCACCAAAGCGCCGATCCGGGACGGGTTCGGACCACCCGCCGGCAGCGAGACCGGCCCCATCGGCCGCAACAACATCACGTGGGGACGGATCATCCTCCACGAGCTGGCCCACGTCGTCGGCCTCGGCCACACACGGGACGAGGGCTCGCTGATGTACCCCGACGCGGCCCAGCAGACCATCCGGCCCACGGGATTCTCCAGGTCCGACCTGAGCGGACTTCGCTACCTGGGCCGTGACGCCGGGTGCGTCACGAGCCCACCCCGGCCCACCGGCTGAACCAGCCCGGAGCGGCCGGAACCGGTGGCGCGGGGAACCGGCCGGGCGTACGGTGACCCCTGGGCGCAGCGCCGGCGAACGGGGAGGCGGACATGGCAGCGACCACGGCGTTCGAGATCCACCCGGCGATCGGCATCGCCCGGGTCGGCAACAGCACCAGGTTCTTCGTGGGCCCGGAGCCCGGCACCGAGCCGCCACCCAAGTACCGCGACGCCAACGGACAGCTCCTGCGCCAGGCCGCTCGATTCCGGATCTTCCGCTGCACCCGTACCGACGGCAGGTTGCGCTCTGCGGTGGAGGTCACCGCGGATCAGGCCGAGATCGAGTGGACGGTGCACCTGGCGAACCGGAAGGGCGCGTCGCCGGAGTTCCCGCCGTCGGCGAGCAAAGCGCCACTCGCCGAGGGCCGCCTGCGCAACGCCAAGCACGCCGACCGGGCCGAGCTGGTCGTCGACCCAGGACCTCGCACCCTGAAGGGCCCCGGCACGCGCGCCGACTTCGACTCCGGCTCGTTCCTGGGCACGCCCGTTCCTCTGGGCGACATGCGCACCGAGCCCGACGGGCGGCTGCTGGTCCTGGGCGGATTCGGCAAGTCGGGCTCGTCGCCGCGTGGCGTGAAGGCGCCCATCACCCACTTCGCCAACAACGACAACTGGTACGACGACATCTCCGACGGTCCGGTGACGGCCACGGTGAAGGTGAACGGCACGGCCCGAGCGGTCAAGGTCAAACCGGCGTGGGTCGTGGTCGGGCCGCCCGACTTCGCTCCCGGCATCACCAACTTCGTCACCCTCTACGACGTGGCCTTCCAGGCGGCCGTGGAGCGGGGCTGGCGCAAACTTCCCGCGAAGCTCTCCTTCACCCGGCACGTGCAACCCATCCTCCAGCGGGCGCTCGGCTACCAGTGGGTGCTCGAGCTCGGCCGGCGCGGCCATGGGCCGTTCTCGGGCTTCGGCGACTTCAGCAGCCGGTGGCCCCAGCTGGCCGATCCGTCCTCCGACAGCGTCTTCGCCCGGGAGCTCATCCTGGGCATCCTCCGAAACCCGAGTCAGCCGCCCGACCCCGCCGATCCGGAGTTCGGGATCATGCCCAGGCTGCACCACAGCAACTACGGCGTCTCTCCGAACCACGTCCTCCGGCCCACGGTGACCCAGTACACCGTGCTGCAGCGTTGGGCGGCAGGGAAGTTCGTGAACGACCTCGAGAGCCCGCCGGCCGACGATGAGCTTCTCCCGGACGCACTCGACCGAGCCGGTCTCGAGACCTGCTCCGGCGGCCCGTTCTACCCGGGCATAGAGGTGGGCGGCCTCATGGCCGACGCGGCCACGTACAGCCAGGCCTTTCGGGTGAACGAAAAGACCCACCAGCCTGGCCAGCTGACCGCAGGGAACGCGGTCCCCTGGCAGGCCGACTTCCTGGCATGCAACGTGGATCAGCAGTCGCAGCTCGGATGGTGGCCCGCTCAGCGGCCGTACCAGGTGTTCCCCGACGTCAAGTCGGAGGTCTCCCAGTTCTGGGATCGCGGTGTCAAGGGCTTCCGCGGCATGGTGGATCAGTGGCACGAGTTGGGCATCGTGGTCGAGGCTCAACGTGCCGATGGGACGACGGCGTTCGTCGAGTCCGAGCGCCGGCCGTTGCCGACCTGAGCCGTACCCCCCACCGGTTCGACGTCGCCGTGGTCGGCGGTGGCCCGGCCGGGTGCGCTGCGGCCATCGTGCTCGCCGGCGGCGGCGCCGAGGTCGCCGTCGTCGAACGCTCCGCGTACGACGGAATCAGGATCGGCGAGACGCTGCCGCCCGAGGTCCGTCTCGTGCTCGAGCGCCTCGACGTCTGGGATCGGTTCCAGGACGACGGTCACACCCCGTCGCCCGGCATCCTCGCCGCCTGGGGACAGCCGGAGCCCTACGCCAACGACTTCATCGTGAACCCCTACGGGTGCGGGTGGCGGGTCGATCGCACCCGCTTCGACTCCATGCTCGCCTCCGGGGCCCGGGCGGCCGGCGCCGTCGTGCTCAGCGGCACCGCCGTCGACCGTTGCGTGCGTCAGCCGGATCGGGGTTGGGCGCTCACGGTGACGAGCGGTGAGGGCTCGTCGTCGCTCTCCGCCACCTTCGTCGTCGACGCCACCGGGCGCTCGTCGTCGTTCTGTCGCGCCCTCGGGTCACGCCGGGTGGTCCACGACCGCATGGTGGCCCTGGTGCGGATCATGTCGCCTGCCGTCGAGGGAGCAGCCGTGGACCGGCGGGCGTTGATCGAGGCCACGGCGGACGGCTGGTGGTACTCGGCCTGGTTGCCCGACGGCAGGCTGGTCCTGGCCTTCCAGACCGACGCCGGTACGGGGATGCGAGCCCGCTGGGACGAGTGGCTCGTCGCCGCGCCGCAGACCGCGGCGCGCGCCGCGGTGGCGAGGGGCGGCGAGGTCCGGGTCATCACCGCCAACAGCCATCGATCCGAACCGGTTGCCGGAGACGGGTGGCTCGCCGTTGGTGATGCCGCTGCGGCTCACGACCCGATCTGCGGGCTCGGCATCCTGTGGGCGTTGGAGTCGGGAGTGACCGGCGCCGAGGCCATCCGGAGTTCGGCCGTCGCTCGGTACGACGTCGATGTGCGTGAGCGCTTCGAGCGCTACCTGACCACCCGCACCGTGTACTACCGGGCCGAGAGCCGCTGGCCGGACGCGCCGTTCTGGCGACGGCGCCATCACGACGCCGCGTCGTAGTTCAGCTGCAAGCGCCGCCTGCGTTCACCGGGGAGACAGCCACCGGACAGCCGCCTCCGCCGTGTCGTCGGGGCGCGTGTTGAACGCGATGGCGGCCTGCGGCGCACTGCGGTGAACGGCGTTCACGATTTTCTCGAAGAGCATCAGGCTCGACGGAACCGTCCGGATGCCCGCCCCGATCACCACGCAGTCGTAGGTGTTGCCCGAGAGCTGCTCCTCGATCACGGCCTCAGCTGTTTCCCCTCGGTCGGTGAAGACCAGGTCGGCACGATGGCCAAGGTCGCTGAGCTGCTTCTGCGCGGCCTCGAGCCCGGCCCTGATCTTGGCCGCGGTGGTTCCCGGGGGGACCGCCGGATCCGAGAAGTCCACCGTGTCCGGGTCCTGCCCGATGATCAACACTGCCCGAGCCGCGCCTGCGCCACCTTCGTTCATCTTCGATGCTCCGTTCTCTTCAGGCCGGCGGACGTGCAAAGGCACATCTGAGTCGACAAACTGTGCGGCGCCTTCTACCACTGACTGCTGCTCCCCGACCAGCCCATCACCGACGAATTGGTGTCCGCCCTCGTGCGCGACCTGATGAGCGGAGTGCGGTAGCCGTCAGCGCTCGAAGCCGTCGGATCCGGACGTTGCCTTATCCGGCCTCGGCGCCGCACCACCGGCACTGACGCTCGATGAAGACGACGTCGCTGCCGAGCTGCATGGTGTGCCCGCCCATCATCTCGTGGCGGCGCCGCATGCACTGCATCCGGTGCCAGACGTCACCCGCGCTGCGGTCGCCGTAGGACCAGGGCAGCCGGAGGTACGTGACGAACGGCCCCCGCTCGCGCCGCGGCTTCCGGCGGCTGGTCCTGGGGATGACCGGCGGGATCCCATCGCGCATCCGTTCGGCGTCGCGAGCCAGGCCGAAGGACGGCGGCCGGTCGAAGAGGTACCGCTGCTCGGGTGTCCTCTCGGTCCACAGCTCCGGGTGCTCCGCCATGATGCTCACAAGTTCCCACCGGTGGGCCGTCCCCGCAATGGATGACTTGAACACCTACATGTCGGGGGTCGTCGTCCGGAGCGGAGCTCAGCCGCAGATCTCGTCGGCCTCGACCTGGTTCCGCACCCCCGCATACATCGTCGCCACCCGGGAGTTGTCGATGACGAAGACGACGACCCGGTCGGCAAGGGCCGGATCGCTCGCCTCGTAGACGAGCCGGTGCACGGGCAGAGACGGGTTCACCGCTCGGATTCGACCGGGATAGGCGGCACGGACATCGGCTTCGGTGCTCCCCACCCGGATGCCGGAGAGGGTGGCCACGGCGGGGCTGTTCACGATGATGAGCTCGACCCGGCCGTTCGGAGGGGACGTGATGATCATCGCCACGCCCTCCGGGCCGGCAGGTGCGGTGAGCACGTCGCAGTACGGCTCCTTCTTCAGGGACAGCTCCGTACCGGCCGCCGCTCGCGCCTGGGCGACGGTCATGCCCACGACGACGGGGCCGATGCCGTCGATACGCAGCTGCGACGACGCCGACAGCCGGGCCGCGGCGGTGGTGGGCGGAGCCGCCACCGGCGGGAGGGTGGTGCTGTTCCTCGCGGGAACAGTGGTCGCGACCGGTGGCTCGGTGGTGGGCACGGAGCTCGTCGGCGCCGAGGTCTCGGGGACGACCGAGGTCACGGCGCCCGATCCGACGGGGGCCCCGCGTCCGTCATTCCCTCCGCAGGCGGCGACTGAGGCGGCTACGGCCAGGAGGGCGATGGCGAGGGTGACGTTGCGCTTCATGGGGGCATGCTGTCCCTCGGGCATCACCGACGCATTGCCAGGTGGTAACGGATTGATAACCGGTTGCCCGGTCAGGGACCGAGGGCGGCGCGCACCAGGTCGCGCAACTCCTCGTCGGGCAGGTCGACGGCGACGTCGGGGGGCAGCTGGATCGTCCCTTTGCCGGTCGTCAGCTCGGGGTGACGGGCGGTGAAGCCGCCGTCACGGTCCTGCTCCCAACCGTAGAGCGAGACCCAGTGCTTCCAGACCCCGACGTAGAGCCGGCGGTCGCCGACCTTGAAGGTGGGCATGTTGTACGAGAGCATCATCGTCGCCTCCGGGTGGTCCTCGAGGACCAGGCGGTACAGGCGGTCGAAGAGGGGGCGGTGCGTCGGGAGGATGGCGTCGATGTAGTGGCGCACGGCGTCGTCCATGGCGCCATCCTCACACGTGCACCCCGCCTCCGGGCACGGGAGAAACGCTAGGAATGCACCATGAGCCGGTTCACCGCACCGCTGTTGGTCACTCCGCTGAACGACGGCAAGTCCTGGGTCATCGTCACCGACGACTTCACCTATGACATCGGTGAGGAGGGGTCGGGCGACTCGGTCCGCGTGCCGAGGGGCATGGTCTCCGACTTCGCCAGCGTGCCCCGACCCATCTGGTGGTTCGCCGCACCGTGGGGGACGCACGGCCACGCCGCCGTCATCCACGATGCCGGGTATTACCTGCAGCTCCGGAGCCGGCCGGAGTACGACCGGATCTTCCTCGAGGCCATGGAGGTGTTGAAGGTGGGCAAGCTCAAGCGGACGTTGATGTACCGGGCGGTGCGGTGGTTCGGCGGGGCGGCATGGTCGGCGAACGCCGAACGCAACCGGACGCAGCCGGGCTGGAAGATCGTGGATCCGGCCACCCTGGGCGTGCTCAGGGCCGGGGAGGTCGCCGACTCCGCGCTTGTGGCGCACGACCGGGAGAACGCGCCGTCGGTGGAGGAGGTGCGCGAGGCGGTCGACGCCGCACGGCGGAGGTGATCGAGCGGGACGGCGACGGAGGCGAAGGGCCACTGTTCGATGTCGACGCCAGAATGCCGTACTGACACGACTCAGCGGTAGCTGCGGGCCTGGAGCGAGTAGAGCTCCGCGTACCGACCGGCGGCCCGCATGAGGTCCTCGTGGGTGCCGCGCTCGAGCACCCTGCCGGCCTCGATGACGAGGATGAGGTCGGCCATGCGGACGGTGGAGAACCGGTGGCTGACGAGGAGCGTGATGGCGCCGGTCCGTTCTGCGGCCCGGCGGGCCTGGCCCGCGAAGCGCTCGAACAGGGCATGCTCGGTTGCCGCGTCGAGGCTGGCGGTCGGCTCGTCGAGGAGGAGCAGGAGTGGTTCCTCGCGCATCATCGCCCTGGCCACCGCCACCTTCTGCCACTGCCCGGTGGACAGGTCGACGCCTCCGTCGAACTCGCGACCTAGCTGCGTGTCGAGACCGGCCGGGAGTCGGGCGGGCAG
>CADCTB010000203.1 GCA_902805665.1 uncultured Acidimicrobiales bacterium | reverse complement strand
CCCCCGTAGCACTCGGGGTGGCGGAACTGCCAGAACCCGATGAACACGAAGGCGCCGAAGCCGTACATCGCCGACCCGGCCGCCAGCCCGTCGAGGCCGTCGGACAGGTTCACCGCGTTGGAGATGGCCAGCAGGATCAGCAGGGCCCAGATGATGTAGACGGGGTTGGCCAGGTCGATGTCGATCGACCGGGCGAAGGAGAGGTCGGTGTTGACCTTGGCCCGGTAGACGGAGAGCACGGCGAAGACCAGGAACACCAGTACCAGCGAACCTGCCTTCGCCGACTTGTTGAGGCCCAGGCTGCGGTTCCGGGAGATCTTGATCCAGTCGTCGAGCAGGCCCACCGCGGCGGCGCCCAGGGTGACCAGGACGACGAGGGCTCCGGCCGCGGTGAACACCGCGCCGGTGTAGAGGTGACTGGCCACGTACCCGACGGCCGCCGCCCCGACCATGGTGATGCCGCCCATGGTGGGGGTGCCGGCCTTGGAGAAGTGCCCCTGGGGGCCGTCGTCGCGGATCTGCTGGCCGATGCCCCGTGACTGCAGCGCGCGGATCAGGATGGGCGTGCCCAGGATGGCGAGCATGAGCGACGTGGCCCCGGCGATCAGGAGGGCGACCATGCGGCCCCCATTGTTCCGAGGATCTCGGCGGCCACGGCGCGGTCGTCGAACGGGAGGACCCGGTCGCCCACGACCTGGGTGGTCTCGTGGCCCTTGCCGGCCAGGACGACGATGTCGCCCGGGCGAGCGGCGTCCAGGGCGAGGGTGATGGCGGCCCGGCGGTCGGGCTCCACGGTGAGCACCTCCGTCCGGCGCACGCCGGAGAGGACCTCGTCGATGATCGCCGCCGGATCCTCGCTGCGGGGGTTGTCCGACGTCAGCACGGCCAGGTCGGCCAGGCGGGTCGCCACCTCGCCCATCAGCGGCCGCTTGGTCCGGTCACGCTCGCCACCGCAGCCGAACACCACCAGCACCCGCCCGCCGGCAGCCATCTGGCGGGCGCCGGACAGCGTCTGCTCCAGGGCGTCGGGCGTGTGGGCGTAGTCCACCAGCACCGAGAAGGGCTGGCCCCGCTCGACGGGCTCGTTGCGGCCCGGCACCGCGGCCAGGTTCGACAGCCCCTCGGCGACGGCCGGCGCCCCGACGCCCAGCTCCCGCGCCGTCGCCGCTGCCGCCAGGGCGTTGGCCACGTTGACCGTCCCGGCGAGGCGCAGGCGGACCGGCTCGCCCTCCCAGCGGAAGCTGCTGCCCGACCGGTCGACCCGCAGGTCCACCGCCTCGGCCAGCGAGAACGGCCGGGTGGGGAGCTGCACCGACTCCAACAGCCGCCGGCCCCAGCGGTCGTCGGCGTTGATCACGCCCACCGCGGCGCGCTCGGGGTCGAACAGCGACGCCTTGGCCGCGAAGTACTCCTCCTCGGTGCCGTGGAAGTCGAGGTGGTCCTGGCTGAGGTTGGTGAAGACGGCAGCGGCGAACCGGACGGCGTCCACCCGGTGCTGGACCAGGGCGTGGGAGCTGACTTCCATGGCCACTGCAGTGAAGCCTTCGCCGGCCAGCTCGGCCAGATGGGCCTGCAGCTCGGGGGCCGCCGGCGTCGTGCCCGGGCCCGCGCGGGAGGCACCGCCGGAGAGCGTTCCGATCACCGCGGCGCGGCGGCCGTCGGCCTCGAGCACGGCCCGGACGAAGTGGGTGGTGGTGGTCTTGCCGTTGGTGCCGGTCACCCCGACCACCGCCATCCGGCGCGACGGGTGGCCGAACAGCGCGGCGGCGATGGGGGCCATGGCGGCGCGGACGTCGTCGACCGCCACCTGGGGGACGTCGAGCTCGAGGAACCGGTCGACGAGGAGGGCCACCGCCCCTGCCTCGACGGCCTGGGGGGCGAAGGTGTGACCGTCCGCCTTTGCCCCGCGCACGCAGCAGAACAGCGTGCCGGGCACGACGGATCCGGAGTCGTGGCCGATGGCCACGATCTCGGCGCCCTCCGGGTCTCCCCGTACGGCGCGTACCTCAACGTCGCCGAGCAGCCGACTGAGTCGCACGCAGTCCCTATGGTCTCGTCGTCGAGATCCCGAGCGTAGTGGCCGGGCCGCCGAGGGTCGGCGCGGCCGCAGCGGGAGCGGCCGGCTTCGCCGGGATGGAGAGGTGGCGGATGCCGAAGCTGCCCAGGGCCGCGAACACCGGCGCCGCCACCACGCCCCCGTAGTACGGGGTGGGCTCGTCGAGCACCACGATGGCGGACAGGCGGGGCGCCTCGGCGGGCAGGAAGCCGACGAAGCTGGCCATGTAGTTGTCGCTGTAGCCGGCCTTGGTCTCCGACGGCTTGCGGGCCGTACCGGTCTTGCCGGCCACCGTGTAGCCCTCGATCCGGGCGGCGGTGCCGGTGCCGACGTCGACCGCTGCGGTCAGCATCCGGCTGACCTCCGCCGCGGTGCCCTCGGACACCACCCGGCGGGTCTCCGGAGCCTTGGCCGGGTGGACCTTGCCGGCCGCGTCGACCGTGGCCTTGACCAGGCTGGGCGCCACGTACGTGCCGCCGTTGGCGATGGTGTTGTAGGCGCCGAGCATCTGCACCGCGGTCACGGCCACACCCTGGCCGATCGGGATGCTGCCGATCGACGTCCCCGACCACTCGTCCGGGTCGTGCATGATCCCGCTCGACTCGCCCGGGAACCTCAGCCCGGTGGCGTCGGCCAGGCCGAAGGACCGCAGGTACCGGTCGATGCCGGGCTTCCCGAGCCGCTGGGCGATCTGGATGGTGCCGACGTTGGAGGAGTGGGCCAGGATGTCGGCGGTCGTCCACCACATCAGCGGGTGGGGCTCGGAGTCGCGGAACGTGGTGTCGGCGACCACCAGGTTGTCGGTGACGTTCATGCGGGTCGAGGGGACGACGATGCCCTCCTCGAGGGCGCCGGCGATCGTCGCCACCTTGTTGGTCGAGCCGGGCTCGAACACCCGGGTGAGCGCCATGTTGTCGGCGGGCGGGACGGGACGGGTGCCGGGCTTCTCCACCACCAGGTTGGCCAGGGCGAGGATCTCACCGGTGGTCGGGTCCATGATGACGGCCATGCCGCCCTTGGCGTTGGCCGCCACGATGGAGTCCGACAGGGTGCGCTCGGTCTCGTACTGGAGGACCCGGTCGAGCGTGAGCACCAGGTTGTCTCCCCGAGCGGGCGGCTTGAGCTCCCGGAGGCCGGCGGCGATGTCGTTCCCGCCCGGGTCCCGCTCGACCACCAGCTCGCCGGCGCGGCCGGCGAGGGCCTTCTGGAACTGCAGCTCGAGGCCGGACAGGCCCTCGTCGTCGGTGCCGACCTGGCCCAGCACCGGCCCGGCCAGCGAGCCGGAGGGGACGATGCGCTTCGGCTCCTCGAGGAACTGGATGCCGGTCAGGTTGAGCCGCTTGACCGCCTCCGCCACCGCGTCGTCCACCTTGCGGGCCAGGTAGACGAAGGCGGTGTCGTCGGCGTCGAGCTTGTCCCGCAGGACGTCCTCGTCGACTTTGAGGACCGGCGCCAGGGCCCGGGCCGCGGCGATCGGGTCGGCGACCACGCTCGGGTCGGCCCATACGGTCTGGCGGCGGGTCGACACCGCGAGCTCGGCCATGTTCCGGTCGAGGATGGCTCCCCGCTCGGCGGGCAGTTTGATCTTCTCCATGCGCTGCGACAGGCCGAACACCTCGTACCGCTTGGCCGAGAAGCCCTGCACCACGGTGAGGCGGACGACGACGGCGATGAAGGCCAGGCTGATGATGACCAGCAGCGCCACCAGCCGCCTGCGGACGGGCGGGGCCGGGCGGCGCAGGCGGGTGGGTGGGGCCTGGGGCGCGGCGAGACGCCCTCCCGGCACGGCCCGGAGGCGGCGTGACGGGGCGGCCGGCGGGACGGTGCCGGGTCGGCGTCGAGAGGGAGGGGATGAAGCAGGCCGTCGGGCCGGCCCACCGGCCCCGGAGGCCGGACGGGCCCCCTTGGCCCGCTTGACCGGCTGGGCCCCCTTGGCCGGCTTGGCGGTGCGGGGCTCGGGGCGGGGGGGACGGGGCGGCCGGGGCGGGGCGTGACCGGGCTGGAAACGGGTGGGCGCCGTCACCGGACGGGGGTTCCGGGCACGGTGATGGGGGGCACGGGCTTCAGGTACGTCACGGTGACCGGGGTGATCATGCCCAGGCGCTGGCGGGCGGCGGCCACGATCTGGGCCGGGGCCTCCAGCTCGGCGACGGTGAGGCGGAGATCCTGGTGCGCGGCCTGCTGGGCCTCGATGGAGGCGGTCAGGCGGTCGATGTCGGCCTGGCCCTGGGCCAGCATGACCCGGAGGGCGACGATGGCGAACAGCCCGGCGAACACGACGAAGACCAGTGCGCCGGTGAGGAGCCGGGTGGTGCGCCGCTCCCCCGCCTCGCCGGTGCCGACCAGCCGCAGGTGCGGACGGGTGGGGGTGGCAGGCGCCGGAGCGCGGCGGAGGGGTTGGGGACGGGGGGCGAACGTCGATGCGCTCATGAAGACACTTCCAGCTTCTCGGCCGCCCGCAGGCGGGCACTCTCGGAACGGGGGTTGGCGGCCAGCTCGGCCGGGCCGGGGCGGTGGGCGCCCCGCCAGACCAGCCGGGCGCGGGGCACGGCCCCGCAGACACAGGGAAGCTGCGGCGGGCAGACGCAGCCACCGGTGACCGCCTCGCCGAAGCGGTCCTTGACGATGCGGTCCTCACCCGAGTGGTACGCCAGCACCACGCAGCGCCCACCCGGCACCAGCAGGTCGAGGGCCCGGTCCAGGGTGGCGCCCAGGGTGGCGAGCTCGCCGTTGACCTCGATCCGGATGGCCTGGAACGTCCGCTTGGCCGGATGGCCACCCCGGCGCCGGGCCGGGGCCGGGATGGCCTCCCGAACCACGTCGGCCAGCTGGCCGGTGGTGGCAAGGGGCCGGGCGGCGACGATGGCCCGGGCGATGCGGCGGGCGAAGCGCTCTTCGCCGTGGCGGGCGAGCACCCGGGCCAGCGACACCTCGTCGTAGCCGTTGACGATGTCGGCTGCGGTCGTGGGCTGGCGGCGGTCGGCCCGCATGTCGAGCGGGCCCTCCCCCCGGTAGCTGAAGCCACGCTCGGGGTCGTCGAGCTGCATCGAGCTGACGCCGAGGTCGAACAGCACGCCGGAGACGCCGCCGGCACGGCCCAGGCCGGCCACCACGTCGCCCAGGTCGTCGAAGTTGGCCCGGCGCAGCACGACCCGGTCGCCGAACCGGTCGAGGGTGTCCCCCGCCAGGGCGAGGGCCTCGTCGTCACGGTCGAGGCCGATCAGGGTGTGGTCGGGCAGGGCGTCGAGCAGCGCGGCCGCGTGGCCGCCCGCGCCCAGGGTGGCGTCGACGATCGGCCCGGGGGGGACGGGTCGCAGGGCGTCCACCACCTCGGCCACCATGACGGGCAGGTGGGGCACGGCGGAAGACGCCTCAGTCCCGCCCATCCGCCACCTTCCGATCGACGGACCGCCGGGAGACGTTCCCGACACCTTGGCGAAGAGGGGGGTCTTCACCGATCGGAAGGTGGCGCACGGGCGGAACCGCCCACAGAGGCACGGGCGCAACGGCCCAGAAAGACATAGCCGGCACCTCTGGGTCAACCGGCGCCGGTGAACTGCTGCCGGGCCAGCGCCTCTTCGCCCCGGGTCTTCTTCTCCTGCCACGAGGCGACGGACCGAATCTCCACGTGGTCGAACGACCCCGTCACCGCCACCGGGCCCGCCGACAGCCCGGCGAAGTCCCGCAGGGACTGAGGGATGGCGATGCGACCCTGATTGTCCGGCGTGACTTCCTGGGCCCCGGCGAAGAAGAACCGGGCCCGGTCGTGGCTGGCTGCATCGCGCCTGGCCAGCTCCTGCATCTCCCGGGCCCGCTGCTCGAACTCCGCCGGCGGCCACAGGGCGAGGCACCGCTCCACCTCGCTGGTCAGCACTGCGGTGTCCAGCTGCTCGCGGATTCGTGCCGGCAGGATCAACCGGCCCTTGGCGTCGAGCGTGGGGGTATACTCTCCTAGGAACATCAGTTCGTACCAGCGTCCCCGGAGCGTCCGCAGAGAGAGGCAGTACCGGCAGAACAGACGTCAAAGTCGTCGACATACGGGCTCCCACCACTTCCAACCACGGAGCCCCACTTTACGCCCCTTTTCTCCCCGGGGTCAATGTCCGACGACTGCCCCGCGCCGCCGCGCGCCAGGAGAACCGTCTGTTGGGTCAAGATGCAGCCGGTGGAACTCCCTCTTCGCACCCGGGTCGCCGCCATGGCGGGGCGGGCCATCGCCGACGCCTCCCGCTGGGTCGGCGCGGGCGAGGGGTCTGTCATCGGCGGCCGGGTCACCCTGGCCATCGACCAGCGGGCGCTCGAGCTCATGGCCGCCGGCCACCAGTCGGTGGTGGTCTCGGGCACCAACGGCAAGACCACCACCAACCGGCTGCTGGCGGCGGCCCTGGCCTCGCGGGGGCCGGTGAGCACCAACTCAGCCGGCGCCAACCTCATCCCCGGCCTGGTCAGCAGTCTGTTCCGGGGCCGGGCCGGCGCCGCGGTGTCCCTCGAGGTCGACGAAGGCCACCTGGCCGAGGCGGTGGCCGCCGTCCATCCCACCGCGGTCGTGCTGCTCAACCTCAGCCGCGACCAGCTCGACCGCTTCGGTGAGGTCCGGCGCCACGCGGCCGACTGGCGGCTGGCCCTCGCCGCCTCGCCGGCCACGGTCGTCGTGGCCAACGCCGACGACCCTCTGGTCACCTGGGCCGCCGGCGCGTGCCAGCCCGCGACCAACGGCGACCGGTGCGGTGTGACCTGGGTGGGGACCGGCCAGCGATGGCGGGCCGACGCGTCGGCCTGCCCGAACTGCGGCAGCCGCATCCGGTGGAGCGACGATCGATCCGAGCGGGGCGGCGTGCACTGGGCGTGCTCGTCGTGCCCCCTCGCCCGGCCCCGGCCCGACGCCTGGCTGGAGGGCTCCGACCTGGTGCTGGCCGACGGCCGCCGGTTCGACATCCGCCTCCAGCTCCCCGGACGGGTGAACGTGTCCAACGCGGCGATGGCCGTGGCCGGGGCCATGGCCCTGGGCGTGGACCCCGCCCGGGCGGTGCGGGCCATGTCCCGGGTCCGGGCCGTGGCCGGGCGCTACCAGGTGCTCAACGTCTCGGGATCCCGGGTCCGCCTGCTGCTGGCCAAGAACCCGGCCGGCTGGGCCGAGGCCCTCGACCTGATCCGCCCGCCTCCCACACCTGTCGTCATCGGCATCAACGCGGGCGTGGCCGACGGGCGCGACCCGTCGTGGCTCTGGGACGTCCCGTTCGAGCGACTGCGGGGCAGGGTGGTCGTGGCCACCGGCGACCGCGGGCGCGACCTGTCAGTCCGCCTGCGCTACGCCGACGTCGTCCACTCCTACGAGCACGACTACCGCAAGGCGGTGGCCCTGGCCGCGACCGGCTCGGGCGCCAAGCAGCCCGAGATCGACTTCGTCGCCAACTACACCTCGTTCCAGGACGCCCGCCGGGCGCTCACATCCAGTGGGTGAGCCGTGACCGAGCCGGTCTCCATCGCCCTGCTCTACCCGGAGCTGCTCGGCACGTACGGCGACGGCGGCAACGCCACGGTGCTGGCCCAACGGCTCCGCTGGCGCAACATCCCCGCCAAGGTGATCGACGTCCACGCCGGGGAGCCCATCCCCGGGGGCTGCCAGATCTACGTCATGGGCGGCGGCGAGGACGCCCCGCAGGCCCTCGCGGCCCAGGAGCTCCGGGCGGGGTCGGCGCTGGTCGACGCGGTCGAGGGCGGGGCCGCCGTGCTGGCCGTGTGCGCCGGCCTGCAGGTGCTCGGCCAGCGTTTCGCCGGCCAGGACGGCAAGTCCCACCTGGGCCTCGGGCTGCTCGACTGCGAGACCCATCGTGACGACGGTCCCCGCCGGATCGGTGAGGTCGTCGTGGCGCCCGACGCCGAGCTGGGCCTGCCCGACCTCACCGGCTACGAGAACCACGGGGGCGTCACCACTCTCGGCCCCACCGCCCGCCCGCTCGGCCAGGTGGTCGTCGGGCACGGCAATGCCGGGGGCGACGGCAGCGAGGGCATCGTCAACGGACGGGTGGTGGGCACCTACCTGCACGGGCCGGTCCTGGCCCGGAACCCGGCCCTGGCCGACCACCTCCTCTCCTCCGTGCTCGGGCCGCTCGACCCCATCGACGACCCCGAGGTCGACGCCCTCCGCAAGGAGCGCCTGCACGCCGCCCGTCATCCCCACATGCACATGCCCCAGCTCTCGTCCGGCTGGCGACGGCTCCTCCGGGGCAACTGAGCAGTTGTCCGCCCGACGCCGGCCCGCCTTCCCGGCGGTGCTCCTCCTGGTCGTCGCCGCCCTGCTGGCCGCCGGCTGTTCCGGCTCCGACAAGCCGGTCGACAAGGCTGCGGCGGAGCAACCGCCGCCCGAGACCACGACCACGACGGTGGCGCCGACCACCACCACGACCACCCGTCCGCCCACCTATCCCCTCACCGGGCTGCCGGCTCCCGATGCCGCCACCGCAGCCCGGGCCGCGGTGGCGGTCAAGATCGACAACGTCGCCGAGGCCCGCCCCCAGGCCGGCATCCGGGCCGCCGACGTGGTCTACGAGGAGTTCACCGAGGGCGTCACCCGGTTCATCGCCGTCTACCACTCGAACGACGCGGAGGTGGTCGGGCCGGTCCGCTCGGTTCGCCCCGCCGATCCGGTGATCGTCACCCCGCTCGGCGGCGTCCTGGGCTTCTCGGGCGGCAGCCCCGGAGCCGAGGCGCTGGCCCGGAATGCGCCCCTCACTGTCGTCACCGAAGGCGACACCGCGGTGATGTACCGCCGTGCCGGGCGGGCCGCCCCCCACAACCTGTACACGTCCACCGCCGGGCTCTGGTCCCGGGCGCCGGCGGGCGTCGGATCCCCGCGGCCCTTCGCCGACTTCCTGCCGCCGGGCGGATCGTTCACCGGCCCCGGCGCCATGCCCGTGTCCGCCCTGCATCTGGTACCGGCCGACCACGTGGTGGCCGATTGGAGCTGGGACGCGTCCGCCGGGGCCTGGATGCGCTCCACCGACGGGGGGCGCCACCTCACGGAGGAGGGCCCCATCGCGCCGACGACGGTGATCGTGCAGTTCACCCCGTATCAGTTCTTCGTCGACGACTATTCGGTCATCTACCCGGAGGTCGTAGGCTCGGGCGAAGTGTGGGTGTTCGCCGCCGGCTCGCTCGTCCTGGGCACGTGGTCGAAGGCGTCAGCCGATGCGGTGACCACCTTCACCGACTCCAAAGGCGCCCCCATCCTGCTGCCCCCGGGCCAGACCTGGGTCCACCTCGTGGCCCCCGGCTCGTCGGTGACCACCGGCTGATGAGCGACTGGGTGGTGGGCCGGCCGGCGCCGCCGCTGCGGCCCCTGATCGACGCGTACGTCGGCTACCGGGTGGCCGGGACGCCACCCGGCCTGCGTGGCCCGTCTCTGCACCGGGGCCTGCCATCCCGGCACCTCACCGTCATCGTCAGCATCGGTGAGCCGATCGACGTGGTGGCCCAGACCGACCCCCGCCAGCCGCCCGCCAGCTACCGCTTCGTGGTCAGTGGCCTGCAGGCCAGCTCGGCGCTCATCGCCTCACCCTCCTCCCAGGAGGGCGTGGCCATCGAGCTGACCCCGCTCGGCAGCCGGGCCCTTCTCGGCGTGCCGGCCCGGGCCTT
This sequence comes from uncultured Acidimicrobiales bacterium, assembly GCA_902805665.1. GTDB lineage: Bacteria > Actinomycetota > Acidimicrobiia > Acidimicrobiales > AC-14 > CADCTB01. Next base: position 3,622 of record CADCTB010000203.1, on the reverse strand, counting down.
GTGGGACACCTCGGTGGAGGCCGCCGACGTCGTCGGCCCGCCGGCCACCGAGCTGTGGGAGCGGCTGCACCACGCCGGCGACTGGCCCGGGCGCTTCGCCGCCTGCGACGACGTCCTCCTCCGCCTGCTGGCCGCCACCCGGGCCGCGCCCGTGGCCGCCCGGGTGGCCGGCGCCTGGGACGTGCTCGTGGCCTCGGGCGGCACCATCGGGGTGAACGAGCTGGCCGACCGGGTCGGGTGGAGCCGGCGCCACCTGGCGCACCGCTTCGCCGGGGAGTTCGGGCTGTCGCCCAAGCTGGCCGGCAGAGTCGTGCGCTTCGAGCGGGCCACCCACCTGCTCCGGTCGCCCCGGCGGCCTGCCATCGCCGAGGTGGCCGCCGCCTGCGGCTACTACGACCAGCCCCACCTCAACCGGGACTTCGTCGAGCTCGCCGGTTGCCCGCCCGGGGAGTGGCTCGAGACCGAGCTCCCATCCGTCCAAGACGACCGGGTGACCCAACCGGCAGGATCGACGACATGAGCGACACACCCCCCACCGTCTGGCCCATCCTCACCTTCCGCAACGCCCGCGCCGCCGCCGACTTCCTGGTCAAGGCGTTCGGGTTCGAGGTCCGTGGCATCTACGGCCGCGACGACGACCCGAGCATCGTCGAGCACGGCGAGCTCCGCTGGCCCCTCGGCGGCGGGGTCATGTTCGGCTCGGCCGGCAAGGACGACGGGCCCTTCGGCACCCGCCTGCCCGGCAACGACTCGGTCTATGTGGTGTGCGACGACCCCGACGCCCTCTTCGCCCGGGCCACGGCCGCCGGAGCCGAAGTGGTTCGCGGGCTCAAGGACGAGGACTACGGCTCCCGCGGGTTCAGCGTCCGCGATCCCGAGGGCAACGTCTGGAGCTTCGGCACCTACCGGGGCGAGTAGCTCCGGAGCAGCGCCGCCATCTCGGGCAGCTCGAAGAAGGTGGCCACCTCGTGGGCCGAGGGCGAGCCCAGGGCCGGGTCGGCCCCGTGCTCGAGGAGGGCCTCGACCGTCTCGGTGGAGCTGCGGAACACCGCCGCCCCCAGCGCGGTCTGACCGCGGTCGTTGACCCGGGAGGCGTCCGCTCCCCGTTCCAGCAGCATGCGGACGGTGGCCGGACGGGCGTGGTAGGCGGCCAGGGTGAGGAGGGTGTCGCCGCTGTCGTTGGTCAGGTTCGGGGGCAGTCCGGCGTCCACCAGGCCCGCCAGCTCCTCGGTGGCGCCGCTGCGGGCCAGCTCGAACGTGCGGTGCGCGAAGGCCAGCGTCTCCTCGTCCAGCTCGTCGCTCACGGGGCCAATCTACGGGCCGAAACGCGCGCGCGAACTAACTCTGACGCGCAGCTATCATCGCCACCGCATCGCCCTCTCTCGCTTGCGACAGACGCTCTGGTGTGTTCTCACCACGGGGCGGGGGGTGCCGAAACCTGGGACCGATCGGTGCGAACCGGGGGGACCAGGTCGGGAGGGAGGTGATTCGCATGAATATCGCAACCATCCGAAACATCAGCCGGCTCGGCTGGGCCATCCTGGTCTCAGCTGCCGCCGTCTTCGCCGTGCTGCTCCTGCAGTCGACTCCGTCCTGGGCCCAGGCCACAACTGGGAGCTCCGGGAACTCGGGCTCGACGGGAGCGGCGATCGCGTCAGGAGGTGCCACCAGCGCCGCCTCATCGGGTGCCGGCTCGGGCTCTACGTCCGCATCCGGCTCCAGTGGGGCCGCAGTGAACCAGACCACCGTGGTCGCAGCCGGCGGAAGCGGTGGCGGCGGTGGCGTAGCCACTGCCGCGTCCGGCGCAGGTGGTCCAGCCGCAAACGTGTCGGCTGGCACAGTCGGGACCAAGACCGCCACTGGCGGTTCCAGCGTGGCCACTTCGTCGGCCAACGGAGGTTCCGGCGGAGGCTCGACGGTCAACGTCGCGCCCGTCGCCTCATCGGGCAGCTCCGGATCGGTGAAGACGCAGTCGAGTGCAACCAACACTGGGAACACTGGCGCGGCGTCGTCCCAGGCCGTCAGCAACCCGGTGGCGGTGTCCGGGAGCTCCGGCAACACCGGAGGCACCGGCGCAGCGACGTCGAGCCCGACGGCAACGAACTCAGGCATCCTGGGAACGGCCGTCGCAGTCGGCGGCAACGCCACGTCCGGCAACTCCGGGAACTCCGGGGACACCGGCGCGGCCATCGCCGTCGGCAGTGCCAGCAGCAGCGCCAACTCGGGGGCCGGCGCAACCAGCAATGGGGCGTCCGGCAACACGGGCAGCGCGGTGAACAGCACGAACGTCGCAGCCATCGGTGGCGCAGGAGGCGGTGGCGGGGTTTCCGTCGCAGTCTCCGGTGCAGGTGGGCCGGCCCTCAACCTCTCGTTGGGGACCCTCGGCTCCTCGGCAGCCATCGGCGGCAGCAGCGTCGCAGTCGGCTCGGCCAACGGAGGGGCAGGCGGCGGGGTGAACGTCACGTCCAACCCGAGCGCCACCACCGGGAGCTCCGGCAGCGTGTGGGCACAATCCAGTGCCACCAACTCCGGACGTACCGGCCCGGCCTTCTCCACGGCCATCAGCAACCCGTTGGCGTTCTCCGGACACTCGGGGAACACCGGCTCCACTGGCGCGGCCACGTCCAATCCGGTGGCGTTGAACAACGCCATCCTGGGCTCGGCCTTCGTCTTCGGAGGCACTGTCAGGTCCGGTAACTCGGGAAGATCCGGGAACACCGGTCCGGCAATCGCCTTCGGTGACGCAGCCAGTGCCGCCAACTCCGGGGCTGGTGCCAACGCGAACGCAACGTCCGGCACGACCGGCAACGCGGTCAACGGCACCGGCATCTTCGCCCTCGGCGGGCTGGGCGGGGACGCCGGCATCACCCTGGTCCGGGCCGGGCCCGGCGGCGCAGCGGCCAACATCGGCACGTTGGTCGTCGGGGCATCCACCGCAGTGGGCGGCCACAGCGTGGCCACCGGTTCCGCCAACGGCGGCGCAGGTGGCACCACGACGGTGACCGTCAACCCGCGGGCAGTGTCCGGCAGCTCGGGCGCCGCTACGGCTCAGTCGAGTGCCACCAACACCGGCGCCACCGGCTCCGCGTTCTCGGGAGCAGCCAGCAGCCCGCTGGCCGTCTCCGGGAGCTCCGGAACCACCGGTAGCACCGGGGCGGTCGTCAGGAACCTGACGGCCACCAACACGGCAGTGCTCGGCATCGCCATCGTGCTCTTCCCCTTCCTGTTCTTCGTGTTCTAGGAAGCCGGAACCACTCGCTGAGGAGGGCCCCTTCCACCCGGAAGGGGCCCTCTCTGCTTTTCGAGCGCTCAGGGGAGGCGTGCGAGCAGCGCGTCGACGAGGGTCGGTGCGTCGACGTCGAGGGGCCGGGCCACCCCGGCCAGCTCCTCGCTGCCGCGCTCGCGCTCGTCGTCGGGGACGACCAGCCGGTCCAGAAGCCGCCTCGGCTGCCAGTCGAGCAGGGCGGCGCACTGGAAGAGGGCGCCGGCCCGGGTCCGGCGCTGGCACAGCCCCACCACCTTGACCCCGTCCACCGTCACCTCACCCGGCCCGAGCCCGGCGAAGCAGACCAGCGGCGACCACTCGTTCACCACCAGCGGCCCGTCGTAGGCCTCGGCTCCG
>CADCTB010000202.1 GCA_902805665.1 uncultured Acidimicrobiales bacterium | reverse complement strand
CACGGCGCCCGCAAGGGCCTCGCCGACACCGCGCTGCGGACGGCCGACTCGGGCTACCTGACCCGTCGCCTCGTCGACGTCTCGCAGGACGTCATCGTCCGGCCCGGCGACTTGCGCAGCCGGGGCCACGGCCACGCCTCCGCTCGCCAAGGCGTGGACGAGGGATCTGGGCGGTCCTGTATCCGTCCCGGTCGTGGCCGACGGGAGGGTCTTCGTGACCGCCAACGATGGCCCTTGCTGCGGCCAGGGCGCCATGCTCTTCGCCCTTGACGCCCGCACCGGCCAGGACCTCTGGGGACCGTTCGACCTCGGCCAGACCTCCCACCCACGGTCGGGACTGACCTTCGGGCAGGGCCTGCTCTTCGCCCTCACTTACGACGGGAAGCTCCGAGCCTTCGATGCCCGCACCGGGGTTCTGTCGTGGACCGTCGACCTGCCCGGCATGTACTCCTTCACCGCGCCTCCTACCTATGCGAACGGCACGGTGTACGTCATCGGCGCAGGGGTCGGGGGGACGGTCTACGCCGTCGGCGCCACCGACGGCAGGCTCCGATGGACACGGGGCGTCGACACCTACTCCGACGGCGCGCCCGCCGTGTCGAGCACCGGTGTGTACGTCAGCAACCCTGATGCGACCTACGCCTTCGACCCGGCGTCGGGCGCCACTCTCTGGTACGAGGAAGACCGCGCTTACTGGCCCGGTCCCATCGGCGGCGCCACGCCGGTGCTGTCGAACGGGCGGGTGTGGCTGCGCGAAACCGGCATGCTGTACCCCCACAGCGCCGCGCTGGACGCGACGACGGGAGCGTTCATCGACACCTTCGACGCCTCGTACGCGCCCGCCTTCGACGGCCCCACGGGCTACTTCCTGAGTGACGGCTTTCTGAGGGCGAGGGACGCTGTGAGCCAGGCCGTCCTGTGGTCCTTCTCTGGGGACGGCAGGCTCGGCAACGCACCGCTCGTCGTAAACGGCTACGTGTACGCGACCTCATGGTCCGGGATGATCTGGGCCCTCGACCCCGCAACGGGCAAACCGGTGTGGTCGGACAACGTCGGCGACTCCATCCTGCCGTCGGACGAGCGCAACGTGTCCCGCCCCCAGTCGGGGTTGGGTGCCGGCCAGGGCATGGTCCTGGTCCCGGCCACCAACCTCCTCGTCGCCTACGCCGGCGCACCGCTTCCGCCGGGCGCCGGGCTCCCGTACCACCCGCTCGTGCCCGCCCGCATCCTCGACACCCGCTCCGCCGTCGGAGCGGCTGCCGCCAAGGTAGGGCCAGGAGCCACCTTGCCCCTGCAGGTCACCGGTCAGGGGGGCGTGCCCGCCGCCGGCGTGTCGGCCGTGGTCCTCAACATCACCGTCACCGAGCCCACGGCCGGGAGCTTCCTCACCGCCTGGCCTGCCGGCCACACCCGCCCGTTGGCGTCGAACCTGAACTTCTCCGCCGGCCAGACGGTGCCGAACCTGGTGACGGTCAAGGTGGGCGAGAACGGGCGGGTCGACCTCTACAACAACAGCGGCTCGACCCATGTCGTCGCCGACGTCGCCGGTTGGTTCGGCAGGGACCCGGTGCTCGGCGGCGGCGCCAAGTTCAATGCCCTGCCACCGGCGCGGATCCTCGACACCCGCGCCGGGTCGGGCAAGGTAGGACCGGGAGGCACCCGCGACCTGCAGGTGACGGGCCGGGGCGAGGTCCCCGTGTCGGGCGTGTCGGCGGTCGTGCTCAACGTGACCGTCACCGAGCCGACCGCCGCCAGCTTCCTCACCGCCTGGCCCACGGGTCGGTCCCGGCCACTGGCCTCGAACCTGAACTTCTCTGCCGGCCAGACGGTGCCGAACCTGGTGATGGTCAAGCTCGGCGACGGGGGCAAGGTGTCTCTGTTCAACAACGTGGGCTCGACCCACGTCGTGGTCGACGTGGCCGGTTGGTACGGCGTCGACCCCTCGCCCGGCTCCGGCTTCGTCGCCCTGCCCCCGTCCCGTCTCCTTGACACTCGTGCCGGGGCAGGCGCGCCGCTCGCGCCCGGAGCCACCCTGGCCCTCCAAGTCACCGGCCGGGGCGGCGTGCCTGCCGCCGGCGTGTCCGCCGTCGTGCTCAACGTCACCGTCACTGAGCCGAGCGCGGGCAGCTTCCTGACCGTCTGGCCCGGAGGCGAGGCCCGCCCGCTGGCCTCCAACCTCAACTTCGTCGCCGGTCAGACGGTGCCGAACCTCGTGGTGGTCAAGGTGGGTTCCACCGGCCAGGTCGACCTGTTCAACAACCGCGGAACCACCCACGTCGTGGCCGACGTCGCCGGCTGGTTCGGGTAGTTCCCGCCAACATCTGCCCCGTTTGCATGGGGGAGCGCCAGCCCCTCACCGCGACCGGTGACCCGGGTCCCGCAGGAGGAACGAGGACCGGGATCCTCAGGAACGACGGGGCCCGCACAAGGACGGTGGTGTTCAGGTACTCCAGCCCGGCGAAGACGCGCCGAGCCGGGGCCTGGGGTCGCCCCCTGTGGTGGAGCCAGTGGCCCACCGCGTCCAGCTCGATCCCCTTGACCGCCTCGTGCACGGCCCGACAGGCCGTTTCGAGGTCGGCCACGTCGTCCACGGCCCGCGTGGCGTCCGGCGAAGTGCGTGCTCCAATCGCCCGAGACCAGACCACGCAGGTCGCCTTTGACCGGCTGCATCGTCCCCGGCCGGG
>CADCTB010000201.1:17408-41671 GCA_902805665.1 uncultured Acidimicrobiales bacterium | reverse complement strand
CATCGTCGGGCCGGCGCTGCTGGCCCACGGCGATGCCGGCCAGAAAGAGCGGTTCCTCCCCCCGATCCTCACCGGGGAGGAACTCTGGTGCCAGCTCTTCAGCGAGCCGGGGGCCGGATCCGACCTGGCCGCGGTGGTCACCACGGCCACCCGTGAGGGCGACGGCTGGGTGGTCGAGGGTCACAAGACGTGGACCTCCGGAGCGCACTACGCCGACTTCGCCCTCCTGCTGGCCCGGACCGACTGGGACGTGCCCAAGCACCAGGGCTGCACCTGTTTCCTCCTCGACATGCACCAGCCGGGCGTCAGCGTCCGCCCGGTCCGGCAGATGACAGGGGGCACGGCGTTCAACGAGGTCATCCTCGACCACGCCAAAGTCGGGGACGACAGCCGCCTGGGTCCTGAAAGGGGGGGCTGGGCGGTCGCCACGACCGCCCTGCAGCACGAGCGGCTCCACCTCGGGCTGGGGCTGGCCCGCCCGGCGGGCAGCGTCGAGCGGACGCTGGCCGAGCTGCGCCCCCGGGGCGTCGCGGATGATCCGGTGGTCAGACAGCTGGCGGCCCGCCTCGTCATCGAGGACCGGTGCGCCCGGTACCTCGGCTGGCGGCTCGTGTCCGCGATGTCGCAGGGCGGGACCCCCGGGCCCGAGGCCGCGGTGGCCAAGCTGGCGGCGGGCCGGGTGTCCCGCCGCTACGACCAGCTGGTCGACGCCATGCGCGGCGCGGGGGCGATGGTGCACGACGAGTACACGCCGCTCCAGCTGTGGGCCCCGGCCACCCGCATCGCCGGCGGCACCGACGAGGTGCTCAAGAACGTCATCGCCGAACGGGTCCTGGGGCTGCCGGCCGAGCCGAGAACCGACAAGGACGTGCCCTTCCGAGACGTCCCCCGGGGAGGCTGAGCGCCGGTGGCGGCCATCCTGCTGGTCGAGGACGACCCGTCGGTGCGGGAGGCCGTGGGCATGGCCCTCGAGGGCGACGGCCACCGGGTCACCACCGCAGCCACGGGCGACGAGGCCATCGAGCGCTGGCGCCAGCACCGCCCCGACCTCATCCTGCTCGACGTCATGCTGCCCGGGAAGGACGGCTTCGAGGTGTGCCGGGCCATCCGGCCCCATGACCAGGTGCCGATCATCATGCTCACCGCCCGCAGCGACCCGATCGACGTGGTGGTCGGCCTGGAGTCGGGCGCCGACGACTACGTCACCAAGCCGTTCGAGACCAGGGTGCTCCTGGCCCGGGTCAAGGCTGTCCTCCGCCGGCAGGAACGGCCACCGGCCGAGCCGGTCCTGCGCTTCGGCGACCTGGCGATCGACCCGGGCGGCATGTCGGTGACCCTGCGGGGCGTCGACCTGCGCCTGACGCCCACCGAGCTGCGCCTGCTGCTGGAGCTGGCCCGCCGTCCCGGGCAGGTCTTCACCCGCGCCCTGCTCCTGGAGCGGGTCTGGGACTACTCCTACCTGGGCGACTCCCGGCTGGTCGACGTCTGCGTCCAACGCCTCCGGGGGAAGATCGAGGACGACCCCGCCCACCCCACGCTCGTCCAGACGGTACGGGGGGTCGGGTACAAGCTCGTGCCGCCCCAGTAGTGGCCCGGCTCGTCTCGGTCTCGCGGCTGCGGCCCAGGCTGGTGGCCACGTTCGCCCTGGTGGCCGCGCTCACGTCCGCGGCGGTGGCGATCACGTCGTACTACATCACCCGCGGCGTGGTCCTCCAGCGGGCGGAGTCGGCGGCGCTCGAGGAGACCCAGGCCGTCCTCACCGATGCCGCAGCCAGCCTGCCACCCTCGCCCAGCCGGGCCCAGGTGGCCGAGCTGGTCGAGCGGTTGAAGGTCAGGGCCGGCGCCGAGTTCGACGTCGTGGCGGTGAACGACGACGGGAACTTCGACACCACGTCGCTCTCCCTGTCGGCCGAGTCGGTGCCGGGCTCTCTCGCCGGGCCGGTCGATGCCGGACGCATCGGCCTGGTGCGGGCGTCGGCCGCGGGCCGGCCCTTCGTGGTCGTCGGAGGCCGCCCGGCCGGAGCCCCGGCGTTCTACCTGTTCTTCCCCCTGCGCGACGTCGAGCAGGACCTGGAGCTGCTGCGCAACGTGCTGGCCGCCGCCGGTGCGGCCGCGGTGGTCCTGTCGGCTGCGGTGGGTGCGCTCGCCGCCGGCCGCGTGCTGCGCCCTCTGCGCGAGACCCGCAACGCCGCCCACCGCCTGGAGGTGGGACTGCTCGGGACCCGCCTGCCTGAAGGCGGAGGCGACGAGTTCGCCGACCTTGGGCACGCGTTCAACCGCATGGCCGAAGCGCTGGAGGCCTCCATGGGGGAGCTCCGCGAGCTCGAGGGCAGCCACCGGCGGTTCGTGGCCGACGTCAGCCACGAGCTGCGCACGCCCCTCACCGCCCTCACCACCGCCGCCGACGTGCTCGACGCCCACCGTGACGGCCTCGACGACGCCGGCAACCGGGCCGCCCGCCTGCTGGTGCGCGAGTCCCACCGCCTGGCCACCCTGGTCGAGGATCTCATGGAGATCTCCCGGCTCGACGCCGGCGCCGCGCCCATGGCGTGGGAGCCCGTCGACGTGGTGGCCCTGGTGGGCGCGGCCGTCGCCACCCGGGGCTGGGGCGATCGGGTGCAGATGGCGTCGTCCGGGGAGGGCCAGACGACGATCGCCGATCACCGCCGTCTCGACGCCATCGTCGCCAATCTGGTCGGCAATGCCCTCGAGCACGGCCGGCCACCGGTGCGGCTGCTCGTGACGGCCACGCCCGAGGAGGTGATCGTGGTGGTGAACGATGCCGGCTCGGGAATCCCGCCCGACCACCTCGACCGTGTCTTCGACCGCTTCTACAAGGCCGACCCCGCCCGTCCGGGCGGCCGCGGCTCGGGGCTCGGGCTGGCCATCGCCCGGGAGAACGCCCGCCTGCATGGCGGCGACCTGACCGTGAGCAGCCCGCCCGGCTCGGGCGCCACCTTCACCCTCCGGCTGCCCCGGCGTGTTGCCGAACCGTTACCCGCCGGCGATCCGACGGTGACCACCGCCCGTCACGATCGGGTCCTATGAGACGCATGCTGGCGATGGTGGCGGTGCTGGGCCTGGTGGCCGTGGCGTGCGGCGGAGGCGAGGCCACCGACGCCGGGCCGGTGCCGGGGAAGCCTGCGGGGTCGGAGACGACTGCCGATCCGGGCACAAGCACGACCGGCCCGTCGCCCACGGCCTCGGGGACGCCCACCACGGTGCCCGCCTCCACCACCCAGGTGGCGGTCTGGCTCGTGCGGGGCGAGACCCTCGAGTCGGTGACCCGGACGGTCCCCCGGGTGCCGGGGATCGGAGCTGAAGCGGTGAAGGCGCTGCTGTCCGGCCCGACGACGGCGGAGACCCGGTCCGGCTTCACCACGGCGGTCCCGAAGGACACCCGCTTCATCGGCCTGGTCATCGACGGCAACGGCATCGCCAGGGTCGACCTGACCCGTGACTTCGAGTCGGGGGGCGGCAGCCTGGGCCTCACCCTCCGGCTGGCCCAGGTCACCTGCACCCTCAACCAGTTCCCCAGCGTCAGAGGGGTCCGCTTCGCCCTGGCCGGCGAGCTGGTGAGTGTCTTCTCCGGGAACGGCATCGTGATCGACAAGCCCGTCACCTGCGACAGCTACCGGGAGGTCCTGGGCCGGCCCGGCGACACCGCCTCCTTCGCCGGCATCTGGCCGTTCGCCACCAAGGCCGAGCTCGACGCCTACGCCGGCGGGGCCGACCGGACCTACCGCGACCCGGTGGCCACGGCCCGGGACTTCGCGGTCAAGTACCTCGGCATGGACAACCCGGTGGACTTCCCCTCCCGGTCCACCGGCCCCGGCACGGTGGAGGTGCCCATGGGCTTCCGCTACGGCGAGGGGCGCACGCCCGTGCCGAGCCCCCGGGCCACGTTCGTGGTCGTCGTCCGCCAGCTCGGGGCCCAGGGCGCCTCCGGCCCCTGGACCGTGGTCGAGGCCACCGCGTCCAACATCCTGGTCACGACGCCCAAGGCGGGGGATGAAGTCGGCTCACCCGTCCGGGTCACCGGTCAGGCCCACGCCTTCGAGGGCACCGTGAACGTGCAGGTGCGCGAGGACGGAATGGTCGCCGGCCAGGCCCTCGGCCGGGGATTCGTGACCGGAGGCGGCGACCAGCTGCGGCCTTACAGCGGGGACATCACCTTCCGGTCCCCGGGCAAGCCCGGAGGTGCCATCGTCCTCACCGAGCTGAGCGCCGCCGACGGCCAGGGGATCCTCCGGGCCACCGTCGTCAAGGTGCGGTTCTGAAGCCCCTCGGCTACTTGAGCATCCACGGGGCGGGGGAGCGGAACTCCTCGGCCTCGGTGATGGCGGCCCAGGCCTTGGAGTTGGCCGCCTGCCAGGACCAGAACGACACGCCCTGAGCCCCTCCGGCCTCGGCGAAGCGCATGAACCGCCACAGCTCCTCCGGCGGCGGCACGCCGGCCCGACCGCCCTCGGGCGCGCCGTCGTAGGCCTGGCCGACCGGGAACACCGGCTTGCCGAACTTGGCCAGGTCCCGCAGGGCGCCGGCCACGTCGGTGTCGGGCTGGCGGTTCAGCCAGTAGACCATCGGGGCGATGGCGTCGAAGGACTCCACGACTGCGGCGTAGGGGTAGTTCTGCGCCGGGGAGGGCCGGGGGACGGTGGCGATGAGCGGGTACGACGCCCCCACCGCCTCGCGCAGGGACCGTCCGTAGGCGGCGGCGACGTCGGCGGAGATGTGGGTGCCCTCGCTGCGGGTCTCGATGTCGGCCGAGAACCCGTCGATGCGGTGCTTCCCGGGCGTCCGGTGGTCGATCGCGGCCTTGGCCCGCCTGACGTCGTCGTTCCAGTCGATGAGGCGGGGGAAGTCCCAGCCGTAGACGAGGAGGTTCGCCTCATGGGCCACCGGGAGCAGCTGGTCGAGGAAGGGGGCGGCGTAGAACCCGTTCCAGCTCGACCCCGTGCGCACGTAGAGGTGGCTGAGGCCGGCCGCCTTGGCCTTGGCCACGATGGCGTTGACGTTGCCGCTCTCGGTCTTGTCGGGCTCGTACAGCCACATGCCCTTGCCATACGGCAGGAGCTCCGACACCGGAGGGCGCTTGACTGCGTTGTCTGAATTGGGCAGGAGCGATCCGACCAGGCGGCCCACCGCGGCCGGCGCCTCGAGCGGTGTCACGCCCGACGCCGCGCTCATCCCGACGATGACCATGATGGCCACCGTGATCATGTTGGCCCCGGCGAGGCGGCGCTCCTGCGAGTGGGTCCACAGCCGGCCCCGCTCGGGGCGGACGCGCGGGCGGGACTCGGCCTCGACGTCGATCCCGGTGCGGGCGGCCAGGCCGCTGACGGCCGGCGGCTCCTCTTCCGCCGCCGTGCGGTCCATCAGTTCCAGCATGCGATCCCCCGAGAACCCGGCCGGCGCCCCCTCCCACGCTGTCCGTGGTTTGTTCGCGCGCCCAGCGTTGGTTTCCCCCTCAAGAGTAGGTAGTTCGCCGCGCTGCGTGACCGTCCCTGCAAAAATTCCAGAAAAATGTGTTTGGCTCCGGAAATGCGCGGGTAACAAGGCCGGTCCGGGCGAGGGGCACCGGCTCTCGTGCGGATCGGGTGGCCGGCGCCCCCACCGGGACGACTGCTAGATCACACCCGGCAGGCTGCTTCCCAGTCCTCACGGGACGCCCGATGAGAGGCCAGGCGCATCATGAACTCCTTCGAACATTCGTATCGGACGGCGCCCAGCGTCAGCCGGAAGTGTGGGATGACGTCAGGAACGTCCGCGATGGTCCGAGCCTCCCAGAGCTGCTGCATAGTCTTCGTGACGGCCCATGCCCCGTCCTGTTGCGCCGTGATGTAGCCCGACGTGACGCTGAGGACGACGGTGGGTCCCTCGAGGTCGAACTCGAACCGGTCGACCGAGGCGACCGACACCGGGTTTTCCTTCTTGATCGCGTCCGCCAACCCGTCCCGAAAGCTCCCGAATGCCTGAGCGAAAGCGGCCAACTGCGCGTCAACGGAGGGCTTCACTGTGACGGGCGGTGCGGTGGGGGAAGGCGTGACCTGCACGAGCGACGGTGTCGCCTGCGTGGCCGCCGCCTCGCGGCCGGCATCGACCGTCTTCTTGTCGTCTTGCCCACCGTCGCTGCGGAGATGACGACCACGGTGACAACAGCCAGTGTCCAGCGGGCCCGCCTCGGCGGACCGTGGATGAATTCCCAGACCCCGCCCGTGGTGGCGGTGGCCGGCTCGATTCGGGGCTCGGCCATGAGCACCTTGCCGGGTTTCGTGCTTCGGGCAGGACCAGGCCGCGGCGCCCCGCCTCCGAAGATCGACACCCGCCGCACCGCCGGCATCTTCACCGGGACCTCCGCCTCCACGGACGGCTCCCGCCGGGGCGCCAAGGGATCGAGGCTCTCGACCTTCTCCGCCGAGATCACGTGCTGCGCCCACCGGTGACCGTCCCAGTACCGGCGGTAGTGTCGCCCGGACGGGTCCCTCCACCAGCCCGCCGCCTGCGGGCCCGTGCCCTGGTCCGCCATGCCCCGCCGCCTCCAGCCGTTACTTGAACCAGAGGCGCTGGTAATCCCGGCTCTGGGGGTGCAGGAGCAGGGCGACCAGGGCGATCTCGAACATCAGCGACAGCAGGTCGGAGCTGAGCGGGTTGCCTGAGTAGAAGAAGCGCAGGCCGAAGGGAAAGATGGCCATGGCGATTCCCAGCCCGTAGCCCCACTTGCGCTCGTTGGCGATGCCGAAGCCGGCGATCACCCCTCCGATCACGGACAGGACGTACAGCCAGGGGAAGATGCCGAGCCGCAGGAGATTGAACAGCAGGAACGCCGAGTTCAGGTAGAGCAGGTAGACGGCGATGACCAGCGTCTGGGGCTGAGCGGGGTTCAGGAAGCGGCGGGTGGCCATGGCGGTCATTCTGTCAGGGCCGCTCCTGCTGAAGGCGGTTGCCCGGCGGCGGCGAGTTGTCCACAGGCGGCGGCGATGTCGGTGCCCCGGTTGCGGCGCACGGTGGCGTTGACGCCGGCGGCGAGCAGGCGGTCGCGGAACGCCCGCACACCGATCGGCGGGGTGCCCCTGGTGAGGTAACCGGGCGTCGGGTTGAGGGGGATGAGGTTGACGTGGGCCGACAGGGGCCGGGCGAGAGCGGCCAGCTCGGCGGCGTCCGACGGCCGGTCGTTGACCCCGTCGATCAGCGCCCACTCGAACGACAGCCGGCGGTTCTTGGACGCGATCCACGCCTGGCAGGCCTCGACCACGGCGGCCAGGGGGTACCGCCGGTTGATCGGCACCAGGGAGTCCCGCAGCTCGTCGTTGGCCGCGTGCAGCGATACCGCCAGGTTCACCGGCAGGCGCTCCTCGGCCAGGCGCAGGATCCCCGGGACGATCCCCACGGTCGAGACGGTGAGATGGCGGGCGGACATGCCCACGTCGCCGTGCAGGCGCTCGACCGCGGCCCACGTCGCCCCGTAGTTCGCAAGCGGCTCGCCCATCCCCATGAACACCACGTTGCTGACCCGTCCGGGGGCGGATGCCCGTCCCGCTCGGATCACCTGTTCGACGATCTCCCCGGCGGTCAGCTGGCGCTGGAAGCCGGCCTGGCCGGTGGCGCAGAAGGTGCATGCCATGGCGCAGCCGGCCTGGCTGGACACGCACACCGTCACCCGCCCCGAGGGGTACGCCATGAGCACCGTCTCCACCCGGGCGCCGTCGGCCAGCGACCAGAGCCACTTGGTGGTCTCGCCGTCGGGGTCGACCGACCGCGTCACCGGCTGCAGCCCGGGAACCAGCTCTTCGGCCAGCCGGGCCCGCAGGGCCTGGGGGAGGTCGGTCATCTCCTCGGGCTCCCGCCCCAGGTGCAGGCTGCGCCACACCTGCCGGGTGCGGTAGGCGGGCTGATCGGAGAGGATCCCGGAGAGGTCCTCGAGGCTGAGGTCGAAGCGTCCGGGCATGCGCTCAAGGGTACGTTGGTGGGGCGATGTCCGAGCCGTTGCCTCCGCCTCCGGAGAACCATCACCGCGACGTCCAGGGCGGGACGGCCCGGGCCGCGGTGTTCGGCGTGAGCGACGGGCTCGTGTCGAACGTGGCCATCGTCCTGGGCTTCGCCGGAGCCAACACAGGAGCCGGCTTGGTGCGCCTGGCCGGCCTGGCCGGCCTGATCGGTGGGGCCGTGTCCATGGCCGCAGGGGAGTACATCTCGATGACGGCCCAGACCGAGCTGCTCGAGCGCGAGCTGGAGATGGAGCGCATCGAGCTCCACCGCCGGCCCGAGGCCGAGCGCCGGGAGCTGGCCCAGATCTACCGGTCGAGAGGGGTCGACGAGGCCACTGCCGACCAGCTGGCCACCGCCCTCAGCCGCGACCCCGACCTGGCGCTCGAGACCCACGCCCGGGAGGAGCTGGGCATCGACCCGAACGCACTGGGCAAGCCCGTGAGCGCGGCGATCTCGTCGTTCGTGACCTTCTCCATCGGGGCGGCCATCCCGCTGGTGCCCTACTTCTTCACGACGGGGACGGCGGCGCTGGTGGCCGCCGTGGTCCTCGGCGTCATCGCCGCCCTCGCTGTCGGTGCGTTCCTTGCCCGCTTCACCGGCCGGCACATGGGCCGCTCCGCCGCCCGCCAGCTGTTGTTCTCGGCAGTCCCGGCCGCCGCGACCTATGCGCTGGGCTCGGCCGTGGGCGTGACCGGCGTCGGCTAGCCGCCTGCCGGGTCGACATCGCCCACGTACGCCCGGTCGACGTGGTCGGTGGTGAAGCCGAGCTTCTCGTAGAGACGGACGGCGCCTGCGTTGTCGGCGTCGACGTAGAGCATCGCCATCGTGAGGCCCTTGCCCGCCAGGTGGTCGAGGCCCGCCAGCATCAGCTCCCGGCCCAGGCCCAGGCCACGGAAGCCGGGGTCGACGGCCACCACGTAGATCTCGCCCAGCGGCGGCTCGTGGTCGGTGTGGACCTTCGTCCAGCAGAACCCCGCGAGCTTCCCGTCCCGCTCGTGCAGCAGGAACCCGGCAGGGTCGAACCACGGCTGCTGCTCGCGGTTGCGCAGGGTCTCGAGGTCCCAGTTCCCCTGCTCGGGGTGCCAGCGGAAGGCCCGGTTGTTGACCTCCAGCCATGCCGCCTCGTCCTGCCCGGGGACGAAGGGGCGCACCGCGATGGTCGTCCCACCGTCGACGGGCAGGGGGCGGCGGAGCTGCAGCAGCTCCCGGCCGCGCCGGAGCCCGATGGCGGCGGCCAGTTCGTCGGAGGCGTCGGTGGGCTTCGGCACCCACATGTGGACGTGGCCCCCGCCCGCCTCGGCGATCAGCCCTGCGGCGGCCTCGAGCAGCGTCCGGGCGATGCCCAGGTCGGGCCGCCGGTGGTGGGGGTCGACCACGCACTCCAGGGCCCACGTGGCCTCGTGGCCTCCCGACTCCTCGCGGGTGATCTGGGCGTATCCCACCGGATGGCCGTGACCCGGCTCCCATGCCACCAGACCCGCGAAGTCGTGACGCCCGCCGTTGACCAGGTCGAGCCACTGGTGCTCGTCGAGTGGTGGGTGGCCGTCGACCTCGGCCGCCACGTCGAGCAGCTCGCTGACGGCGGCGACGTCGGCCCGACCCATCTGGCGCTTGACCTCCAGAAGGGCCACCGGAAGACCGTACCCGGGCGCATCTACCCTCATCACCATGGGACTGCCCCGCACGCCGAAGGGCCGCGCCCGGGAGACCCTGGCCATCCTGGCCCAGGAGTACCCGGGCGACGCCAGGGATCTGTGCGCCCTGGTCCACGACGGCCCCTTCCAGCTGCTGGCGGCCACCATCCTGTCGGCCCAGACCACCGACGAGGCGGTCAACTCGGTCACGCCGGCCCTCTTCGCCCGCTATCCGACTCCGGGCGACCTGGCGGCCGCCGACCCCGCCGACGTGGAGCGCCTGATCCATCCCACCGGCTTCTTCCGGGCCAAGACCCGCAGCCTCCTGGGCATGGCCGCCGCCCTCGAGGAGCGCTTCGGCGGCGACGTGCCGACGGCCATGGAGGACCTGGTGACCATCCCGGGTGTGGGCCGCAAGACGGCCAACGTCGTCCGCAGCGTGGCGTTCGGGCTGCCCGGCCTGCCGGTGGACACCCACGTCGGACGTCTCTCCCGCCGGCTGGGGCTGACGGTCGAGACCGACCCGGTCAAGGTGGAGGCCGACCTCGACGCCATCGTCCCGGCCAAGGAGCGCGGCGGCTTCAGCCTCCGCCTCATCCTGCACGGCCGCCGGGTGTGCGTGGCCCGCAGACCGCGGTGCGACACCTGCGTCCTCGCCCCGTTCTGCCCCAAGATCGGAGTGATCGAAATGCCCACTCGCGTGGGAACAAAGTCTGGGAGGTAGTACGTTCATATGTCAGAGGGATCAGGTTCCCGCCACCTGGATCCCCCGAGGCGGATCTCCGGGTTCCGCCGCCCGGACCGCCCCCCGATGGCGCCCCTACGGGGCGCCATCGGCCGTTCTGGCCCCTTACTCCTTCCTGAGCCGCTCGTTCAGGGTCGTCAGCCGGCGATGGGCCGCCCGCAGGGACCGCTCGACGGCAAAGAGATCCTGGGCCACCCAGTCGGCCTGGGTGTTGGCCAGGCCCTCGCCGATGGACGTCACCCGCCGGGTCAGGTCGTCGAGGGCGGTGGCCACCGACGACAGCTCCGGCGCAGGGATCGAGGGATGGGGGGGCACGGCCCCCGGTTTATCCCACGAGGGTGCCCAGGCGGTGCCGGTACCATCGGATCCATGCTCAGCCGCCTCGACCTGCGGGGTGCCGGCGGCGACCTCCGATCCCGCCTGCCCCGCCCGGTGCCCGCCGGGCCCCCGCCCATCGACGCGGTCCGGGAGATCCTCGCCGAGGTGCGCAAGCGGGGCGACGACGCGGTGCGGGAGTACACGCGGCGCTTCGACAAGGCGGACGTCGACGACCTGCGGGTCCCGGCCGAGGAGCTCAAGGCTGCCCTGGCGGCCACTCCGCCGGCCCTCCGGCTCGCCCTGGAGGCGGCCCACGGCGCCATCACCGCCTACCACCGCACCCAGCTGCACGACTCGCCGCCGTACGTGCGCGACGGAGTGGTCATCCGTGAGCTGCGCCGACCGGTGGACCGGGCCGGCGTCTACGTGCCCGGAGGACGGGCCGGCTATCCCTCGACCGTCCTCATGACCGCCCTGCCGGCCCGCGTCGCCGGTGTCGCCGAAGTGGTGCTCTGCGTCCCGCCCCGACCCGACGGCACCGTCGACCCGCCCACGCTCGCCGCCGCCGCCCTGGCCGGGGTGTCCGAGGTGTACCGGATCGGTGGCGCCCAGGCCATCGGGGCCATGGCCTACGGAACCGACAGCATCCGCCCGGTCGACGTCATCGTCGGCCCGGGCAACGTCTACGTGGCCCTGGCCCAGCGGGAGGTGGCCGCCGAAGGCGCGGTGGGCGTGTCCTCGGCCTTTGCCGGGCCCTCCGAGGTCGTGGTCGTCGCCGACGCCACCACGCCGGTCGAGTGGGCGGCGATCGACGTCATCGTCCAGGCCGAGCACGGCCCCGACGGCCTGGCCTGGCTCATCACCTGGGACGAAGCGGTGGCCGACCAGGTCACCGAGGCGGTGGCCCGGCTTGTCGCCGAGTCGCCCCGTCGGGCCGACATCGAGGCCACCCTCGCCGCGGGAGGTTACGCAGCGGTGGTCGACGGCCCCGAGCAGGCCATGGAGGTGGCGAACCTCATCGCCCCCGAGCACCTCGAGCTGATGTGCGACCGGCCCGAGAAGCTGCTGCCCCTGGTCCGCCACGCCGGCGCGGTGTTCTGCGGTCCGTACGCCCCCGCCTCGGTGGGCGACTACCTGGCCGGGCCCAGCCACGTGCTGCCCACGTTCGGGTCGGCCCGCTTCGCCGGCGGCCTCCGGGTCGACGACTTCCTGCGCCACATCCACGCCATCTCCCTCGACGCCGACGCGCTGGCCGGCGTGGCCACCAGCGTGGCCACCCTCGCCGACGCCGAAGGCCTGGCCGCCCACGCCGAGTCGGTCCGGATGCGCACGCGGTGACGTCGTGAGCGGCCCGGGAGGCCGGTCCATGAGGACTCACCGGGCGGAGGCCCGGTGATTTCGGTCCGCGACGACCTGGTCGAGCTGGAGGGCTACCACTCGGCCCAGGTCACCGTCGACGTCCGCCTCAACACCAACGAGTCGCCCTACCCGCCGCCGCCGGCCTGGCGGGAGGCGTTCCTGGCCGAGCTGGCCACCACGCCGTTCCACAGGTACCCCGACCGGGAGGCCCTGGCTCTGCGGACCGCCATCGGCGAGCTGCACGGAGTCGGCCCGGAGCAGGTCCTGGCCGGCAACGGGTCGAACGAGGTCATCCAGGCCCTGTGCCTGGCCTACGGCGGCCCGGGCCGCACTGTCGCCGTCTTCGAGCCCACCTACGCCCTGCACTCCCACATCCCCCGCATCACCGGCACGGCGGTGGCGGTGGGGGAGCGGCGCGACGACTTCTCCCTCGACCCGGCCGAGGTGGAGCGGGCCGTGACGGAGGCGCAGCCCGCCATCACCTTCCTGTGCTCGCCCAACAACCCCACCGGCCGCATCGACGGGCCCGAGGTCGTCGAAGCCGCGCTGGCCGCCGCTCCCGGACTGGTGCTGGTCGACGAGGCGTACGCCCAGTTCGCGTCGTGGTCGGCCCTCGCGATGATGTCCGGCGACCAGCCGCTGGTCGTCACCCGGACCTTCTCCAAGACCTGGTCGATGGCCGCCTGCCGGCTCGGGTACCTGGTCGCCCCCGCGCCCGTCGTCGCCGCCGCCGAGCGGGCCATGCTCCCGTACCACCTCGACGCGCCCACCCAGATCGCCGGCCGCCTCGCCCTGCGGTTCACTGCCGACATGGAGGCCCGGGTGGCGCTGCTCGTGTCCGAGCGCGAGCGCCTGGCCGCCGCCCTGGGCGCCCTTCCGGTCGACACGTGGCCGTCGGGCGCCAACTTCCTGCTCTTCCGCCCCCACGACATCGACGGCCCGACCGTGTGGAAGGGCCTGGTCGAGCGCTCGGTCCTGGTCCGCGACTGCTCGTCGTGGCCCCGCCTCGACGGCTGCCTCCGGGTCACCGTCGGCACCCCCGCCGAGGACGATGTCTTCCTCACCGCGCTCAGAGAGGTCCTGAGTTGAGAACTGCCACCACGTCCCGCATCACCAAGGAGACGTCGATCGAGATCCGCCTCGATCTCGACGGCACCGGCCAGACCAAGGTCACCACCGGGCTGCCCTTCTTCGACCACATGGTGGACCAGCTCGGCCGCCACGGCGGGTTCGACCTCGAGCTCACGGCCACCGGCGACCTGCAGGTCGACGCCCACCACACGGTGGAGGACGTCGGCATCGCCCTGGGCGAGTGCCTGCGGGAGGCGCTGGGTGACAAGGCGGGCGTGCGCCGCTTCGCCTCGATGTCCCTGCCCCTCGACGAGGCCCTGGTCGAGGTGGCCCTCGACCTCTCCGGCCGGCCGTACCTGCACTACGAGGTCGAGCCCGGCACCGAACCGCTCGGCACCCCACCGTTCGACCCCCAGCTGGCCGAGGAGTTCTGGCGGGCCTTCGCCACCTCCGCCCTGCTCACCCTGCACCTCGAGCTGAAGCGGGGGAAGAACTCCCACCACATCCTCGAGGCCTCCTTCAAGGCCGTCGCCCGCGCCCTGCGAGACGCGGTCCGGGTGGAGGGCACGGGGGTCCCGTCGACGAAGGGCACGCTGTGAGTAGCACGGCATGATCGCGGTCCTGGACTACGGGATCGGGAACCTGCGCTCGGCCCAGAAGGCCCTCGAGAAGGTCGGCGCCGAGGCGGTGCTCACGAGAGACCCCGAGCAGATCGCCACGGCGCAGGGCGTCGTCCTCCCCGGCGTGGGCCACGTCGGACGTTGCCTGGAGGCACTGCGGCACAGCGGGCTGGAGGATCCGGCCAAGGCGGTGATCGATGCCGGCACGCCGTTCCTCGGCATCTGCGTCGGCATGCAGATGCTCTACGACGGCTCGGACGAGGCCCCCGACGTCAAGGGCATGGGCGTGCTGCCCGGCCACGTCCGCCTCCTGCCCGACGGGGTCAAGCGGCCCCAGATGCAGTGGAACCGGCTCGACCACCGGCCGACTCCGATGCTGGCCGGCATGGACGACCCGGTCTGGATGTACTTCGTCCACTCGTACGCGCCCGAGATGTCCGACGACGTGGTCGCCACCTGTGACTACGGCGGCCCGGTCGTCGCCGCGGTCCAGCGGGACAACCTGTGGGCCACCCAGTTCCACCCCGAGAAGTCCGGCACCTCCGGTCTCCGTCTCCTGGCCAACTTCTTCGCCTTCTGCTCAGCGGGACGCTGAGGTGCTCCTGTATCCGGCGATTGACCTGAGAGGCGGCCGCGTCGTGCGGCTGTACCAGGGCGACTTCGAGAAGGAGACGGTCTACGGGATGGACCCCGTGGCCGTGGCCGAGGGGTATGCGGACGCGGGCGCACGGTGGATCCACATGGTCGACCTCGACGCCGCCCGGACCGGCACCCCGGAGAACCGGCCGGTCATCGCCGCGGTGGCCGCCGCGGTCGGTCCCACGGTGAAGGTCCAGGCCAGCGGCGGTGTGCGGGACCAGGCATCGGCCGAGGAGCTGCTGGCCTGCGGCGTCGAGCGGATCGTGCTCGGCACGGCCGCGGTGGAGCACCCCGAGCTGGTCTGGGAGCTGGCGAGCCACCACCAGGTGGCGGTCGGCATCGACACCCGAGGGCGCGACGTGGCCGTCCGGGGCTGGACCGAGGGATCGGGCGTGGACCTGTTCGACCTGCTGGCCCGCTTCGCCGACCGGGGTGTCGCCGCGGTCGTCATCACCGACATCAGCCGGGACGCCACCCTGGCCGGCCCGGACCTGGAAGGCCTGGCCGAGGTGCTCGACGCCACCACCATCCCGGTCATCGCGTCAGGCGGCGTCGGCGCCCTGGCCGACCTCGAGGCCCTGTGCACCCTCAATGCCGGTGGCGGCAGTCTCGAGGGTGCGATCGTGGGCAAGGCCCTCTACGAGGGCCACTTCACCGTCGAGGAGGCGGTCGCCGCATGCGGGCGGTGAGGATCATCCCGTGCCTCGACGTGGACGCGGGCCGGGTGGTGAAGGGCGTGAACTTCGTCGACCTGGTCGACGCCGGCGACCCGGCCGAGCTTGCCGCCCGCTACGACGCCGAGGGCGCCGACGAGCTGGTCTTCCTGGACATCACCGCCAGCTCCGACGCCCGGAACACCATGGTCGACGTGGCCCGGCGCACGGCGGAAACGGTGTTCATCCCCTTCGCGGTCGGCGGCGGGATCCGCAGCGTCGACGACGCCCGGGCCATGCTGCGGGCCGGAGCCGACAAGGTGGGCGTCAACACCGCGGCCGTCGACCGGCCCCAGCTCATCGCCGAGCTGGCAGGAGAGTTCGGGGCCCAGTGCGTGGTGGTCGCCATCGACGCCAAGGACCGGCAGGTGTTCACCCACGGAGGCCGCACGCCGACCGGGCTCGACGCGGTGGCATGGGCCCAGGAGTGCGAGCGGCTCGGCGCGGGTGAGATCCTCCTGACGTCGATGGACCGCGACGGCACCCGGGGCGGCTACGACCTGGAGATGACCAGGGCGGTGTGCGACGCCACCGGCATCCCGGTGATCGCCAGCGGGGGGGTCGGCACGCTCGACCACCTGGCCGACGGCGCCCTCGAAGGTGGCGCCGACGCGGTGCTCGCGGCGTCGATCTTCCACTTCGGCGAGCACACCGTTCGCGAGGCCAAGGAGCACCTGGCCGCCCGGGGGGTGCCGGTCAGACCGGCTTAGGTCCACATTTGACGACGGGCGAATTACTGTCGAGTCGTGGCTGAACCGCGGGTCCTCTCGATCGTGCTGGCCGGCGGCGAGGGGAAGCGGCTGTTCCCGCTCACCGCGGACCGGGCCAAGCCGGCCGTACCCTTCGCCGGGCACTACCGCCTGATCGACTTCGCCCTCTCCAACCTGGCCAACGCCGGCTACCTGCGCATGGTCGTCCTCACCCAGTACAAGAGCCACAGCCTGGGCCAGCACCTGGCCACGACGTGGCGGATGTCCACGCTGCTCGACACCTACGTGACCATGGTGCCCGCCCAGATGCGCCACGGGCCCCACTGGTTCGCGGGCTCGGCCGACGCCATTTTCCAGAACCTCAACCTCATAGGCGACGACCGGCCCGAGTACATATGCGTCTTCGGCGCCGACCACATCTACCGCATGGACCCCAAGCAGATGGTCGAAGCCCACATCGCGTCAGGCGCAGGCGTCACGGTGGCGGGCATCCGGGCTCCGAGGTCCCAGGCGTCGGCGTTCGGTGTCATCGACCCCGGCGTGGGCACGAAGATCGAGGCGTTTCTGGAGAAGCCGGAGGACCCGCCCGGCCTTCCCGACTCGCCGGACGAGGTCTTCGCCTCCATGGGGAACTACGTGTTCTCGGCGAAGACGCTGGTCGACGCGGTCACGGACGACGCCAAGGACGAGGACTCCCGACACGACCTCGGCGGCGACATCATCCCGGCCATGGTGAAGGCCGGTGAGGCCCACGTGTACGACTTCAACGCCAACGAGGTGCCGGGGGCCACCGAGCGCGACCGGGCCTACTGGCGCGACGTGGGCACGCTCGACTCCTACTACGAGGCCCACAAGGACCTCGTGTCCGTCTATCCGGTGTTCAACCTCTACAACCGGCTCTGGCCGATCTACACCTCCGTGCCCCAGATGCCGCCTGCGAAGTTCGTCCTGGAAGAGGGTGGCCGCACCGGTCAGGCGTTCAACTCGCTGGTGAGCACCGGCTCCATCATCTCGGGCGGCACCGTGCGGAACTCGATCCTTTCCCCGGGCGTGGTGGTCGACTCCCATGCGCTGGTCGAGGATTCAGTCCTCATGCACGACGTGAAGATCGGCGAGGGAGCCATCGTCCGCCACGCCATCCTCGACAAGCACGTCATCGTCCCCCCCGGCGGCCGGATCGGCTGTGACCCCGAGGCCGACCGGCGCCGCTTCACGCTTTCGCCCAACGGGATCACCGTCCTGGGCAAAGGTCAGTTGGTCACCGACCCTTGAGGGTCGCCATCCTCACCCGCGAGTACCCGCCCGAGGTCTACGGCGGGGCGGGCGTCCACGTCACCCACCTGGTCGAGCAGCTGTCCAAGCTGGCCGAGGTCGACGTCCAGTGCTTCGGCGCCCCCCGTGACGAGCCCGGCGTGCACGCGTACCAGCCCTGGCCCGCGATCGCCGCCGACCGGGCCGACGAGGCCGCACTTCAGGCGATGTCGGTGGACCTGCCGATGGCTGCGGGCTGCCGGGGGGCCGACGTGGTGCACTCCCACACCTGGTACGCCAACCTGGGAGGGCACCTGGCCAAGCTCCTCCACGGCATCCCCCACGTGATGACCGCCCACAGCCTGGAGCCCCTCCGGCCCTGGAAGGCCGAGCAGCTGGGCGGCGGGTACGCCCTGGCGCTGTTCTGCGAACGCACCGCGGTCGAGGGCGCCGACGCCGTCGTCGCCGTGTCGGCCGGCATGCGCGACGACGTCCTGGCCACCTACCCCGCCGTGGACCCCGACCGGGTGGTGGTGATCCACAACGGGATCGACACCGACGCCTGGCGACCGGCGGCCGACACCGGCGCCTTCGAGCGCCGGGGGATCGACCCGAACCGGCCGTCGGTGGTCTTCGTGGGCCGGATCACGAGGCAGAAGGGGATCGAGCACGCCCTGGTCGCCGCCGACGCCATCGATCCCGAGGCCCAGGTCGTCTTCTGCGCCGGCGCGCCCGACACGCCGGAGATCGGGGCGGAGATGCGCCGCCGGGCCGCCTCCCTCACCGCCCGCCGCGGGCGGGTGGTGTGGATCGAGGAGATGATCCCCCACGCCGAGCTCATCCAGATCCTCACCGCCGCCTCCGTCTTCCTCTGCCCCTCGGTGTACGAGCCCTTCGGGCTCACCAATCTCGAGGCCATGGCGTGCGAGACGCCGGTGGTCGCCAGCGCGGTCGGCGGGATCCCGGAGATCGTCGTCGAGGACGTCACCGGCTACCTCGTCCCCTACGTGCCGGACGGCGTCGCCTTCGCCGCCGCCCTGGCCGGGCGGGTCAACGCCCTGCTCGCCGACCCCGACCGGGCTGCCGCCATGGGCCGCGCCGGACGGCTGCGGGCCATCGAGCACTTCGGGTGGCCCGCAGTGGCCGCCCGCACCGTCGCCCTCTACGACAGGCTGATCGCCCCGTGAGCAGCAAGCAGCCGATCACCATGCTCGCCGACCGGCTGCTGGTCCAGATCCCCCAGACCGAGGGGGAACGGGCCAGCCGGGGCGGCATCCTCATCCCCGCCACCGCCCAGGTGTCCAAGCGGCTGGCGTGGGCCGAGGTGGTGGCCATCGGCCCGCAGGTGCGCAACATCGAGGCCGGTGACCGGGTGCTCTTCAACCCCGAGGACCGCTACGAGGTCGAGGTCCGGGGCGAGGACTACCTCATCCTGCGCGAGCGTGACATCCACGCGGTTGCGTCGGAACGCATCGAGGGCGGAACAGGGCTGTACTTGTAGGCTGGGACGGTGCCGCTCGCCACCCCTATTGCTGCCAACGAGGCAGATCTCGCCAACGTCACCTTCAACGCCGAAGGCCTGGTGCCGGCCATCGTGCAGGAGGTCGGCACCGGCGAGGTGCTGATGATGGCGTGGATGAACGAGGACTCGCTGCGCCGCACGCTGGAGACCGGGCGCACGTGGTTCTGGAGCCGATCCCGCCAGGAGTACTGGTGCAAGGGGGAGACGTCGGGCGACCGCCAGTTCGTCCGCCAGGCCTTCTACGACTGCGACGGCGACACCCTGCTCCTCGTGGTCGAGCAGGAGGGGCGGGGCGCCTGCCACACCGGCGAGCGGAGCTGCTTCTATCGGGCGTTTGGTGCTGAGACCGACTAGGGAGGACTTCCACGCCCTGGCCGCAGGCCACACCGTGGTGCCGGTGTGGCGGGAGGTCGTCGCCGATCTGGAGACGCCCGTCTCGGCGTTCATGAAGCTGGTCGGGCCGGTCGGGAGCGGGTTCCTGCTCGAGTCGGTCGAGAACGGCGACACGTGGGGCCGCTTCTCGTTCGTGGGCCGCGACCCGTCGCTCGTCCTCGTCGCCCGCAACGGCGCCATCGAGGTCGACGGCAAGCTGCCCGACGGCGTGCCTCTCGACCGTGGCGTGCTCGCCGCCCTCGAAGCCCTGCTCGACGTCTACCGCTCGCCCGTCCTTCCGGACCTGCCCCCCCTGCACGGCGGGGTGGTGGGCTTCCTCGGCTACGACGTCGTCCGCGAGGTCGAGCGGCTGCCCGACCCGCCACCCGACGACCTCGGCCTTCCCGACGCCGTCCTGTCGGTGATCGGGCACCTGGCCGCCTTCGACCACTGGCGCCAGCGGGTCTGCCTGATCGAGAACGTGCTGGTGGGCCCGGCCTCGACTCCGGACGAGCTCGACCGGTACTACGACATCGCCGCCGCCCGTCTCGAGGTCTCCGCCGCCGACCTCGGCCGGCCGCTGTCCTACCAGCCCGCACCACCGCCCGATCCCGCCGACCCTCTGCCGGAGGTGCGCTCCACTGTCGGCACCCGGGCGTACTGCGACGCGGTGGAGGTGGCCAAGGAGCACATCCTGGCCGGCGACATCTTCCAGGTGGTGCTGTCCCAGCGCTTCGACCTCGACCTCGGCGCCGATCCCTTCGACGTCTACCGGGTCCTGCGCCAGGTCAACCCGAGCCCGTACATGTACTTCCTCCGCCATCCCGAGGTGACGGTGGTCGGTTCTTCGCCGGAGCCCATGGTCCAGCTGCGTGACAACAAGGTGGTGTCCCGTCCCATCGCCGGCACCCGCCGCCGCGGGCGCACGCCCGAAGAGGACCGGCGCCTGGCCGGTGAGCTGGTCGAGCACCCCAAGGAGGTGGCCGAGCACATCATGCTCGTCGACCTGGCCCGCAACGACGTGGGGCGGGTCGTGCGCTTCGGCACGGAGACGGTCGACGAGCTCATGACGCTCGAGCGCTACAGCCACGTCATGCACCTGACCTCCCAGGTGTCCGGGGAGATGAAGGCGGGAAAGGGGCCGATCGACGTGCTGCGGGCGACGCTGCCCGCCGGAACCGTCTCCGGGGCCCCCAAGGTCCGGGCCATGGAGATCATCGATGCGTTGGAGCCGACGAAGCGCGGCCCGTACGCCGGGGTCGTCGGCTACCTGGACTTCTCGGGCAACCTCGACACCGCCATCGCCATCCGCACCATGCTGGTGGCCGCCGACGGTCGGGCCTCGGTCCAGGCCGGCGCCGGCATCGTGGCCGACAGCGACCCCCGGGCCGAGGACGAGGAGTGCCGCAACAAGGCGGCCGCTCTCCTGGCCGCAGTTCCCGCCGCCCGCCGGATGCGGGCCCGTCGAACCGAGGAGCCCATCCGTGCCCCAAGTCCTGGCCACTGACTATGCCGCGTTCCGTCAGGCGGCAGGCGCGGTGGAGCTGCCCCGGGACTTCGTCCGGGCCGCCGGCCCGGATGCCGTGCCCTTCCTGCAGGGCCAGCTGTCCCAGGACGTGGCCCGTCTGGCGGTGGGCGCTTCCACGTGGGCGCTGCTCCTGCAGCCCCAGGGCAAGATGGTGGCCTTGCTGCGGGTGCTGCGCGCCGGCGAGGAAGAGTTCGTCCTCGAGACCGATGGTGGCTTCGGGCCGGCGGTGATCGAGCGCCTCAACCGGTTCAAGCTCCGGGTGAAGTGCGATCTCGAGCCCCTGGCATGGAGCTGTGTGGCGGTTCGGGGGCCGAAGGCGCACGAGCTGGTGGAGGGTGGCGTCGCCGCCGATTGGCCGGGGCTCCCGGGGGCCGACCTGGTGGGCGAGTCGCCCGCCCCGCCCGACGGCGTGCCCCGCTGCTCACCCGAGGCCTACGAGGCGGTGCGCATCGAGGCCGGCATCCCGGTGATGGGCCGGGAGCTCGACGAGAACACCATCCCCGCCGAGGCGGGCGTCGTCGACATGTCGGTGAGCTTCACCAAGGGCTGCTACACCGGCCAGGAGCTGGTGGCCCGCATCGACTCCCGAGGGGGCAACGTCCCCCGGCGGCTGCGGGGCGTGGTCCTCGGCGACGGCAGCCTGCCGCCCGTCGGGGCCACGGTGCTGGCCGGCGGCAAGGAGGCCGGTCGCCTCACCAGCGTGGCGTTCTCGCCCGGCTTGGGCGCCCCGGTGGCCCTGGCGTACGTACGGCGGGCCGTCGAGGTGCCGGCCGAGGTCGTGGTCGAGTGGGACGGTGGTTCGTCGCCCGCTCGGGTCGAGGCCCTGCCGCTGGTGTCGTGATCGTGGGTCGACTGCGGTTCGTCCTGATCGGGGTGCTCGCCATGCTCGCCGCCGCCTGCAGCGACCCCGAGAAGACCGCCACCCCGGACATCACAGCCGTGCCGGAGACGACCGCGCCGACCACCACGACGACGCCGCGGCCCACGACCACCGTCACCACCCTGCGCCCGACGACCACCGTCTCCACCCTCCTCCAGCTCGGACCGGGCGACGCCAGCATCGGCGGCACCGTGCTTGGCCCCGGCGGGCCCATCGACGGGGCGACGGTGCGCATCGAGCGGCTGGTCGGCAAGAACGTGGCCAGCACCGACGTCACCACCTCGGGCGGCGGTTCGTGGCAGCTGGGCTCCATCCTCGGCGGCTCGTACCGGGTGCGGGCGTTCCGGCCGCCCGAGTTCGGGCAGTCGCCGGTGGAAGCGTTCTTCCTGGCCGCCAACGACCGGAAGACGCTCGACCTCCGGCTTCCCGCGATAGGTGGCGAGCGCATCGTGGCCACGGTGAGCCCCAACCCGCCCAGGGTCGACCAGGGCGCGCAGGTGAGCATCCAGGTCGGAACCGGGCGGGTCGACGATCAGGGCCGCCCCTCGATCGCCCCGCGCCCGGGCGTGGTCCTGACCCTCGTGGGCGGCCCGGGGATCGTCGTGGAGTCGTCGCCGCAGGTGGTCACCGACGCCAGCGGCACCGCGTCGTGGAACATCCGGTGCTCCGCCGAGGGGGCCAGCACGGCCAACCTCACCGTCGGCAGCGCCGGCACCGTCGTGAACCTACCGGCGTGCGTCGCCGGCGCCCCGGCGGCTACGCCGACCACCCGGGCCCGGTAGCAGCCGGTTCCTAGTCGGGCACCGTCGCCATCCGCCACGGCCGCAGCGTGACGACCATCCTCGTGCCGCCGGCGGGCAATGGGTCGGCCCGGACCGTCCCGCCCATGGCCGCCACCAGCTCGGCGACGATGGCCAGCCCGAGCCCCGTACCCACCTGG
Source organism: uncultured Acidimicrobiales bacterium (assembly GCA_902805665.1). Taxonomy (GTDB): domain Bacteria; phylum Actinomycetota; class Acidimicrobiia; order Acidimicrobiales; family AC-14; genus CADCTB01. Next base: position 19,380 of record CADCTB010000201.1, on the reverse strand, counting down.
CGCAACGGCGAGCGCGACGACTGCCAGAACGGCTCGAACACGTGGGGCAGGTCGGCGGGGGAGATGCCGGGCCCGTCGTCCTCCACCCACACGGTGACCCCCGGCCCGGCTCGCCCGCTGCCCACCACGATGGAGCGGCTGGCGAACTTGAGGGCGTTCTCGATCAGGTTGGCCAGGACCTGGGCCAGGCGGTCGGGGTCGGCCGCGGCGGTGAGGCCGTGCTCGTCGTCGATGGTGAGGGCGACTCCGGCTGCGTCCGCCGCCGGCCGGAAGCCCTCCGCCGTGTCGGCGACGACCTCGGCCACGTCGGTGCCCCGTACGTCGAGGGAGAAGCGGCGGGCGTCGAGCTTGGCCAGCTCGAGCAGGTCGCCCACCAGCCGCTCCAGCCGGCGGGCCTCGGCGCTGATGATCGCGGCCGCGTGACCGGGATCGGGCGCCCGCCCCTCCGACAGCGCCTCGGCGAAGCCCCGGATCGATGTGAGGGGTGTCCGCAGGTCGTGCGACACCGACAGCAGGAACTGGCGCTCCAGTCGCCGTGAGCGCTCGAGGCCCTCGGCCATGGCGTTGATCGAACGGGCCAGGCCGGCCAGCTCCTCGCCGTCGGCTGGGTGCTCCGGCACCCGGGCCGCCAGGTCTCCCGATGCGATCCGGCCGGTGGCCACCTGGGCCTCCCGCAGCGGGCGGGTCAGGCGCCGGCCGAGATTGGTGGCCACGGCGGCGGCGCCGAGCACGGTGAGCGCCACCAGCACGAAGAACCACGGCCCGAGCACGCCGGGCGCCGCTCCCACCCGCCGGGTCAGGACGACGGCGCTGAGTGCGTCGCCCCGTTCGCTCGGCGCCGCCGCGTAGACCAGGCTGCCCTTCGTGCCGGTGACCACCCGGCCGGTGCGGAGGCGCTCGAGGTCGAGGTCGTCCTCCGTGAGCCCGGCCGGGATGACGGCCTGGCGGGCCGGGCAGGTCGGGCCGAGGCAGATGACGGCTCCGTCCTCCAGCCGCAACGCCACGCGGAGGGCGGCGAGCCCCACGGGCACCGTCTCGATCCGGCGAGCCAGGCGCTGGGCCTGGTCGCCCAGGTCCCGCCTCGCCTGGTCGCGGGCCTGCAGGCGGGTGACGAAGAGCGTGCCGAGCGTCGCCACCAACAGGGCGCCGGTGACCACGGCCACCATGGTGAGGGTCAGCCGGCGGGTCATTCAGCCGAGGCGGTAGCCCACGCCCCACACCGTGGCCAGCGGCAGGCCGGGGCCGAGCTTCTTGCGCAGCTGGCGGACGTGGACGTCGACGGTGCGCTCGTCGCCGTACCAGCCGTGCCCCCAGACGCCGTCGAGCAGCTGTTGGCGGGTGAGGGCCAGGCCGGTGTTCTCGGCGAAGTAGCGGAGCAGGTCGAACTCCCGGCTGGCGAGTGCGATGACCTTGCCGTCCCTGCGGGCCTCCCGCCGCTTCACGTCGACCTCCACGTCGCCGGCCAGCAGCACGTCGGCCTCCCCGCCCCTCGGGGGGCCGTCGGTCCGGCGCAGGATGGCCTTCACCCGGGCCACCAGCTCCCGTGGGGCGAACGGCTTGGTCACGTAATCGTCGGCGCCCAGCTCGAGGCCCAGCACCCGGTCGATCTCACCGTCGCGGGCGGTGAGCATGAGGATGGGGACGCCGCTGTCGGCCCGCAGCCGGCGACAGACCTCGAGCCCGTCCATCCCGCCCGGCAGGCCCACGTCGAGGATCACCATGCGGGGCCGCTGGTCGCGGACCGCCTCGATCCCCAGCTGCCCCGTGGCGGCCTGCACCACCCGGAACCCCTCCTGGCGCAGGTACAGCTCCACCAGGTCGGCGATGTTCCGGTCGTCCTCGACCACCACGACAGTCGACTCGGTCATCCACCTGCCATGGTCGCACGCCCCGCCCGGCGAGAGGTGGGCACGGTTTTTCAGCGATATGCCTGAAAAGTGTGCCCACTTCAGGCCGCGAGGCCACGACGCAC
>CADCTB010000201.1:0-17398 GCA_902805665.1 uncultured Acidimicrobiales bacterium | reverse complement strand
CGGTTCCGTGTCCGATCCCGACCCCAGTCGATTCGGCTGGAATGGTGCCGGTAGCTGTCGGCCTCGATTCCGAGCTTCCACTCGGGGTAGGCGAAGTCCAGAAAGGCCCTCCGACCTTCGGGCAAGGCAACTTCGTACTGGGTGAGGGGCGCGGGCAGGCCGGCATCGTGGAGGGCGGCGAGAAGCCGCCGCTCGAATTCGCTCTGCGTCCGTGGACGAGCCCCCGTTCGCTGGGAGAGAAGGCCGGCCAGTGTCGCCGTCCCGGTCCGACCCTGGCTACCCAGCGAATCCATCCGACGTCGCACGTACTCGACGCTCACCAGCCGCCGGCTGAGGCAATCGTCCAGAGCGGTCGCCAAGGCAGCATGCCGGAGGATGCCGGCAAGATCGATGAGCGTCCGAGCCGGTCGGGTACACGGAATGCCGTCGACAACGCCCGTGTCCGGTGGACCGAGCTGCGTCACCCTGTGGACTACGACGTCCACGGTCCGCGGCGCGCGACGCCTTTCGACGCTCACCTCGGCCCGCGGACCGATGCCCGGCAGCTCGTGAAGGAATGCTGCGCTTCGATGCGACGCAGCGGCGCCTGGGCCAGCCGCCAGCACGGCCGCCATCAGCGTCTGGTGCCAAGACCACGGGTGGCCGCCCGGCCGGTAGATTCCGGAGTGCATGCGGACCAGCCGGCCGTCCGCAAGGCGCCGGTCGAGGGCACCCGTCGACACGCCTCGCTCGCGCATCTGCGAACGCGTCACCACACTGTGTTGGGCGGAGGCGATGTCCGCGATGATCCGGTCGGTCTCCACGGCACCAGCCAAGCAGCGGGGTGTGACAACTACGCTCCCAGCCAATGGAGACCATCCTGGACCGCATCGTGGCTGCGCATCGCGAGGCGGCGGCGGCCGACGCCCGCGATCTCGGGCAGTTGAAGGAGGAGGCGGCGGCGGCGCCGCCGGCCCGGAAGTTCCGCAAGGGGCTCGGCCACTACGGGATCACGGTCATCGCCGAGATCAAGCGGCGGTCGCCGTCCAAGGGCGAGCTGGCTCCGGACCTCGATCCTGCCGCGCTGGCGAAGACCTATGAGGCGGCAGGCGCCTCGGCCCTCTCGGTGCTCACCGACCAGGAGTTCTTCGGCGGCTCGCCCGATGACCTCATCGCCGCTCGCAACGCGGTCAGCATCCCGGTCCTGCGCAAGGACTTCACCGTCGACGAGCGCGACATCTGCGACGCCCGGATCATGGGCGCTGACGCCGTCCTCCTCATCGTGGCCGTGCTGACCGACGACGAGCTGAAGCGCTTCCACGCCCTTACCCAGGAGCTCGGCATGGCTTCGCTGGTGGAGGTCCATGACGAGGCCGAGGTGGCCCGGGCCGTGGTCATCCACGCCGACCTGATGGGCGTGAACCAGCGCGACCTGCGCACGTTCGAGGTCGACCGGAACCGGGCCATCCGCCTGGCCCGCACCATGCCCAACGGCGTGGTGAAGGTGGCCGAGTCCGGAATCGACAACGCGGAGGACATGGTCCGTCTGCGGGACGCGGGCTACGCGGCGGCGCTGGTCGGCGAGCACCTGGTGACCGCCCCCGACCCCGGGGAGGCGTTGCGGCGGCTGAGAGGGGTGGACTGAAAGGAGTGCAATGAGCACCATCGACCGTTGGACGCTGCCCGCCGACCGGGTACCGGAGGCGTGGTTCAACGTCGTCCCCCACCTGCCGGCGCCGCTGCAGCCGCCCCTCCATCCGGCCACCCGCCAGCCCGTGGGCCCGGATGACCTCGCGCCCCTCTTCCCCATGGCGCTCATCGGCCAGGAGGTCACCGCCGAGCCGTGGGTCGACGTGCCGGGCGAGGTGCTCGACGTGCTGCGCACCTGGCGCCCGACGCCGCTGGTGCGGGCCCGCCGGCTGGAGCAGGCCCTCGGCACCCCGGCCCGCATCTACTTCAAGGACGAGTCCGTGTCCCCGGCCGGGTCGCACAAGCCCAACACCGCGGTCCCCCAGGCCTTCTACAACAAGCAGGAGGGCGTCACCCGGCTGGCCACCGAGACCGGTGCCGGGCAGTGGGGGAGTGCTCTGTCGCTGGCCTGCGCCCTGTTCGACCTCGAGTGCAAGGTCTACATGGTGCGCTCGTCGTACGAGCACAAGCCGTACCGGCGGGTGATGATCGAGACGTGGGGCGGCAGCGTGGTGCCCTCACCGGTCGACGACCCGGCCCACCCCGGCTCGCTCGGCAACGCCATCAGCGACGCAGTCAGGGACGCGGCGCAACGGGCCGACACCCACTACGCCCTCGGGTCGGTGCTCAACCACGTGCTTCTCCACCAGACGGTGATCGGACTCGAGGCCAAGGAGCAGCTGGCCCTGGCCGGCGAGGACCTGCCCGACGTGGTCATCGGCAGCTGCGGGGGCGGCTCGAACCTGGCCGGCATCGCCCTGCCCTTCGTGCCCGACGCCGGCGTACGGCTCATGGCGGTGGAGCCGTCGTCCTGCCCCACGCTCACCTCGGGACGGTTCGACTACGACTTCGGCGACACCGCGGGCATGACACCGCTGCTGGCCATGTACACCCTGGGCCACGACTTCGTGCCGCCGCCCATCCACGCCGGCGGCCTGCGCTACCACGGCGACGCCCCGATCGTCTCCAACCTGGTCCAGGCGGGCCGGATGGAGGCGGTGGCCTACCCCCAGGGCAAGGTGTTCGAGGCCGCGGTCCAGTTCGCCCGCACCCAGGGCTCGATCCCGGCCCCGGAGACCGCCCACGCCATCCGGGCCGCGGTCGACGAGGCCCTGCTGGCCAAGGAGGAGGGAGCCGAACGGGTGATCCTCTTCTCCTACTCCGGCCACGGCCTGCTCGACCTCGCCGCCTACGACGACTACCTGAACGACCGCCTCGACCGCTGACCGCCGCTACGGCGTCTTGATCAGCCCCGGTAGGCGGAACGACAGCCACGGGCGACGGCCCCACGGGAGGACCTGACCGGTCAGGACGGGGCGGGCCAGGTCGGTGCGGTGCCAGGCCAGGAGCATGAGGGCCCGGGGGTCGACCCACAGGTGGCAGTCGACCCGCCGGTCGGAGGGCGGCTCGATGCTCAGGCCGCCCTCGGCGAAGGCGAAGAAAACCCGCCCGCCACCCCGTATCCGGATGTCGTAGCAGGCGGTCACACCGGCGGCCCGCACCTGGTCGACGGCGTAGCCCGGCCGGCCGAGCGCCTGGTACATGGGGCAGATGAAGCCCTCGAACGCCAGCATGGCGTGACCCCGCTCGACCGGCCACCGCCGCCCGATGGCCCGGGCCAGGTCGAGGCCGTGGATCATCGACTCGCTGACGATGTGACAGGCCAGCACCGAAGCCGTGGCCTTCACCTGACCCAGCCACTCCCGGGGCTCACTCCCGTCGAGCTCGCGGGCGACGGCAAGGAACGCCGCCGCCGCATCCTCGACCCGCCGAGCGAGCGCCTGAGGGTCCCGCACGGCCTCGTCGCGGACCCGCACTTGCGTCAGCTCGGCCAGGTCGGCGAGGTCGGCGAGGGGCGACGCCGTCTCGTTGATCAGGTCCAGCTCGATCTCGAAGACGTGGGTCAGGTGGGCCGCGAGCTGGCCTGCCGTCCACACCCCCAGGGCGGGAACGTCCACGTCGTCGACGGAGCGGATCAGGTTCGAGATGCGGCGGGCCAGAGACGCGACCGCCGCACGCGAATCGGCCCAGCCGACCGAAGTCGGGGGCATGGTCGGCAATATACGGGCAAACCGGTACCGTCGAAGGGTGTTCGTCAAGATCTGTGGCACGACCAGCGAGGCCGACGCGCTGCTCGCCGTGGCCATGGGGGCGGACGCGGTCGGGTTCATATTCGCCCCTTCGCCCCGCCAGATCGCGCCCGGGGTGGCGTCCGACATCGCCAAGCGGCTGCCACCCGAGGTCATGACCGTCGGCGTCTTCCGCAACGAGGCGCCGGCCCGGGTGGTGGAGATCGTCAACGGGGTCGGCCTGCGCGCCGCCCAGCTGCACGGCCACGAGACCGCCGAGCAGGCCCGGTGGATCCGGGAGCGGGTGCCGTTCGTCATCCAGGCGTTTCCCGCCGGCGCTCCTGCGGTGGCCAAGGCCCCCGACTACGGGGTCGACGTGATCATGCTCGACGCCCCCCGCCCCGGCTCGGGCCAGATCTTCGACTGGACGCTGGCCGAGGTGCCCGGCGGCCTGCGACTGATGCTGGCCGGCGGTCTCACGCCGGACAACGTGACCGAGGCCATCGCCCGCGTCCACCCCTGGGGGGTCGACGTGGTCAGCGGCGTCGAGCGGTCGCCCGGCGCCAAGGACCCGGTCAAAGTACGGGCGTTCGTCGCCGCGGCCAAGAGCACCGAAGAGCCCGAGTACGAGCCCACCGCCCATGCCCCCTTCGACCAGGACGACACCTAGATGACCTCTCTCATGGGCCAGCCCACCTCCGACGGACGCTTCGGCGAGTTCGGCGGACGTTTCCTGCCCGAGTCGCTCATCCCGGCCTGCGCCGAGTTGGAGACCGCATTCACCGAGGCCTGGGCCGACGCCGCATTCCACGACGAGTACGAGTCGGTGCTGCGGGACTACGGCGGCCGGCCCACGCCCGTCACCGAGTGCCGGAACCTGTCAGCGCAGCTCGGGATCCGGGTGCTCCTCAAGCGCGAGGACCTCGCTCACACCGGCTCGCACAAGATCAACAACGTGATCGGACAGGCGCTGCTGGCCCGCCGCATGGGCAAGACCCGCCTCATCGCCGAGACGGGCGCCGGCCAGCACGGGGTGGCCACCGCCACCGCCGCCGCCCTGCTGGGCTTCGAGTGCCGGATCTACATGGGCGCGGTCGACGTCGTCCGCCAGGCCCTCAACGTCTTCCGGATGGAGTTGTTGGGGGCCGAGGTGGTGCCGGTGTCCTCGGGCAGCCGGACCCTGAAGGACGCCATCAACGAGACGCTCCGCGAGTGGGTGGCCACGGTGGGGGCGACGCACTACTGCCTGGGCTCGGTGATGGGCCCCCACCCGTACCCGTGGATGGTCCGGGAGTTCCAGCGGATCGTGGGCACCGAGGCGCACGGCCAGTGCCGGGAGCTGCTCGACGGCGCCGATCCCGATGTGGTCGTGGCCTGTGTGGGAGGCGGGTCCAACGCAGCCGGCACCTTCGCCGGCTTCGTCGACACCGACGCCCGGCTGGTGGGAGTCGAGCCCGCGGGTGGAGCGGCCATCGGCCGGGGGATCCCCGGCGTCGTGCACGGCAGCAAGTCGTACCTGCTCCAGGACGAGCACGGACAGGTGCTCGAGGCCCACTCGCTGTCCGCCGGCCTCGACTACCCGGGTGTGGGGCCCGAGCACGCCCACCTCGCCGCGTCCGGACGGGTCACGTACCACGCTGCCGGTGACGCCGAGGTGCTCGACGCATTCAGCCTGCTGGCCCGCACCGAGGGCATCATCCCCGCCCTTGAACCGGCCCACGCGCTGGCGTGGGTCATTCGGGCCGCGGGCACCGACGACCTGCCGGCCGGGTGCACGGTGATGGTGACCCTGTCCGGGAGGGGCGACAAGGACGTGGCCCAGGTGGCCGCCATGTTCGAACAGAGCGGCCTGTTGTCGCCGAGAGGCTAAGCGCAGCGCTACTCTATGCCCGCAACATACAGCGGCAGAGTGGAGCACGGCGGTGGCACACGATTTCGAAAGTGACGTAGCTCATCCGAGGGCGCTGCTGGCGCCCTGTCTCCTGCTGCTCCTGGCCGAGGCGCCGGGCCACGGCTACGAGCTTATGGAACGGCTGAAGCCTCTGGGCTTCGACTGGGGCGGCCCCGGGCCGATCTACCGCGAGCTGCGGTCGCTGGAGAACGCCGGGCTGGTGGCCTCCGCGTGGTCCGCCCCCCGGGCCGGGCCGGTGCCGCGGGTGTACGAGCTCACCAACGAGGGCCGCAAGGCGCTCGACCGCTGCGCCACCAACGTGGTGGAGCTCACCGGGCTGCTCAACCAGTTCCTGGGACGCCACCGGGCCCTCTGATCGACAACAGTGTGGGTCTGATGACCCCCGGACCGATCGAAGAGGCTCTGCGGGCGCGCCGTGAGGCGGGCCGCAAGCTCCTGGTTCCCTATGTCACCGGCGGCCTGAACGACGACTGGGTGCGCGTCGTCGAAGCCGTGGCTGCCGCCGGCGCCGACGCGGTGGAGATCGGGATTCCCTTCAGCGATCCGGTCATGGACGGACCGGTCATCCAGGAGGCTTCGCAGCAGGCACTGGCCGCCGGCGCCACCCCGGGCTCGATCCTCGCCGACGTGGCCCGGATCGACGTCGACGTCCCCCTGGTCGTGATGACGTACTACAACATCGTCTTCCGGGCCGGGCACCGGCGTTTCGCCCAGTCCCTCGCCGAGCAGGGTGTGTCCGGCGCCATCCTCCCGGACCTCCCTCTCATCGAGCTCGACGGGTGGGGGCGGGCCGCGGATGAGGCTGGCGTGGAGACGATCCTGCTGGTCGCGCCCAACACGCCGGATGGAACCCTTTCGGAGATCTGTAGTCGAAGTCGCGGGTGGGTCTACGGAGTCGCCGTCATGGGGGTGACGGGGGAGCGGACGACGCTGGCGTCCACCGCCGCCGTCCTCGGTCGACGGCTCAAGGCGGCCACCGACAAGCCCGTCCTGCTGGGGGTCGGCGTGGGCACGCCTGAGCAGGCGGCCGAGGCCACGGTCGACGCCGACGGGGTCATCGTCGGATCCGCCCTGGTCAGGCGCCTCCTGGAGGGAGTTGGGCCCGATGGGGCCGCCGACTTCGTCGCCGCGCTGCGCGCCGGCCTCGATCGCACGTAACTCTTCGGTAACTCTTTCCGCCTCCGGGTAGTCATACCACCGGTGGCCATCGCTGTGCTCTTCCCCGGACAGGGGACTCAGACCCCGCGCATGGGCGAGCCCTGGCGGGCGTCGCCGGCGTGGGAGATCGTGGAAAGGGCGGAGACCGCGCTCGGCCAGCCCCTGGCGCATCTGCTGCTCGAGGCCACCGCCGAGGATCTCAGCCGCACCCGTGAGGCGCAGCTCGCGGTGCTGCTCGCCTCGCTCCTCGCATGGGAGGCCCTTCGGGACCAGGTCGAGGCACCGGTGGCCTTCGCCGGTCACTCCCTCGGTCAGATCACCGCCCTGATCGCCTCGGGCGCGCTCAATCTCGCTGACGGGGTCGCCCTCGCCTCCGCCCGGGCCGAGTGCACCCAGGGCGCCGCCGACGCCCATCCCGGCCGCATGGCCGCCCTGATCGGGGCCGACGTCGACATGGCCGCCAAGGCCTGCTCCGGCCTCGACGCCTGGGTCGCCAATGACAACGCCCCGGGCCAGGTCGTCATCGGCGGCACCGCCGAAGGCCTGGAGGCCGCCACCGAGCAGGCCGGTAACCTCGGCGTCCGCCGGGTGGTCCGACTCAACGTGGGCGCCGCCTTCCATACCCCTCGCATGCAGGCGGCGGCCGACGCCCTCGCTCCCTTCCTGGCCACGACCCCCTTCCGGGCGCCCTCCGCACCCGTCGTGTCCAACGCCGACGCCCGGCCCTACGGCGACGCCGAAGGCTGGCCCCAGCGGCTGGCCGACCACCTGATCTCGCCCGTCCGCTGGCGCTCCTCGATGGAGACGCTGGTCGAGATGGGCGCCACGTCCTTTTACGAGGTCGGGCCGGGCAACGTCCTGACCGGCCTCGCCAAGCGCACCGTCGACGTGACCGCGGTAAGCCTGCGGAACGTGACCGTGCCCACCGATGCCCTTCTGGAGGTCGCATAAACATGGAACCCGGGACGATCCACGGTGAGACGCTTGCCGTCCCCGAGCGGGTGATCGTGGCCCCCGCGCAGGGCACCTTCCGGCCGGTCGAGGACAGCGACCTCGCGCCCGAGGCCCCGGTGGCCGCGGAGCAGGTGATCGGCTTCGTCGAGGGCAAGGGCCACTCCACGCCCGTGCGGTCGCCGTTCGGAGGCAAGTTGATGGGCCTCCTGGCCCACGGCGGAGAGCGGGTCCGTGAGGGTCAGCCGGTGGCCTGGCTCCGCAGCGCGCAGATTTGAGCGCCCAGCCTGGTCTGAGAGTCGCCATTGCCGGGTGGGGCATGGCGGTCCCCGAGCGACGGGTCACCAACGTCGAGCTCTCGATGACCGTCGACACCAGCGACGAGTGGATCACCGAACGAACCGGCATCAAGGAGCGGCGGGTCGCGGGGGAGGGCGAGACCACGGCCAGCCTGGCCATCGAGGCCGGCCAGGCCGCCATCAAGGACGCGGGAATCGACCCGGCCGACATCGGCCTGTGCATCGTGGCCACGTGCACCTCCGAGCAGCCGATTCCGCCGACGAGCTCCTTCGTGCAGGAGGGCCTCGGCCTCCAGTGCGGGGCATTCGACATCGACGCGGCCTGCTCGGGCTTCGTCTACGCCCTGGTCGCCGGGGCCTCCATGGTGGCCGCCGGCGCCATGGGGCCGGTGCTGGTCATCGGCTCCGAGACGCTGACGCGTGTCGTCGACCCCACCGACCGGTCGACGGTGATCCTCTTCGGCGACGGGGCCGGAGCGGTGGTCCTCACGCCGAGCGACGACGTCGGCCTGCTGGCCTGGGACCTCGGCTGCGACGGTTCCCTGACGTCGCTGCTCGGCGTTCCCGCCGGCGGGAGCCGCATGCCCACCTCGGCCCAGACCGTGGCCAGTGGCGAGCACTGGCTGAAGATGGACGGGCGAGAGGTGTTCCGCCGGGCGGTGCGGGTGATCGTCGACTCAGCCCGGGTCACCCTCGACGGGGCCGGCCTCACGGCCGACGACGTCGCCCTCTTCATCCCCCATCAGGCCAACTCACGGATCATCGGCTCGGCGGCCTCTCAGCTGGGCCTGCCGCCGGAGCGGACCTTCGTGAACATCGACCGCTACGGCAACACCTCAGCCGCCTCGGTGCCCATCGCCATGGCCGAGGCCGCCGACGCCGGACGGCTCAACCGGGGAGACATCGTGCTCCTGTCCGGCTTCGGGGCCGGCATGTCGTGGGCCAGCGCCCTCGTGCGCTGGGAACGCTGATGGGCGGGCGCGTGGCCCTGGTGACGGGCGGGTCGAGCGGCATCGGGCGGGCGGTCGCCCTGGCCCTTGCCGGTTCCGGCCACCGGGTTGCCGTCGGTTGCTCGGCGAACCGCGAAGGGGCCGACGACACCTGCGCGGCCATCGAGGCCCTCGGGTCCGAGGCGCTGCCCTTCCAGGCCGACGTGTCCGACCCGGCCGCCCTCGACGCCGCTTTCGGTGAGGTCGAGGCGGCCTGGGGCAAGGTGGAAGTGCTCGTGGCCAACGCGGGCGTGACCGGCGACGGCCTGGCCCTGCGCATGACCGACGACCAGTGGAACCGCGTCCTGCGCACCAACCTGGACGGCGCGTTCTACGCCATGCGCCGGGCCATGCCCGGGATGGTGCGGGCCCGGTGGGGACGCATGATCGCCGTCGGCTCCGTCGTCGCCCTCACCGGCGCCGCCGGCCAGGCCAACTACGCGGCCGCCAAGGCCGGCCTGGTCGGCCTGACCCGGGCCCTGGCCCGTGAGCTCGGCGGACGCGGTGTGACCGCCAACGTGGTGGCCCCCGGGCCCATCACCACCGCGATGACCGACGCCCTCACCGATGCCCGGCGGGCCGAGATGGCCGCTCTGGTGCCCCTCGGCCGGTTCGGCACGCCCGAGGAGGTGGCCGCTGTTGTGGCGTTCCTTGCCTCCGACGCGGCAGGCTATGTGACTGGCTCCGTGATCCCCGTTGACGGCGGACTGGGAATGGGCCACTGATCTTGACGACCCGGAACGAGTAGTAGGAGGCCTTTGCCATGGACCGCGACCAGATCCTCGAGCTCTTGACCGACGCCGCGGTCGAGGTGATGGACGTCGATCGTGAGATCGTCACCGCCGACGCCCGCTTCGTCGAGGACCTCAACGGCGACAGCCTGAGCGTCCTGGAGATCCTCGAGATCCTCCAGGAGAAGCTCGACGTCGACCTGCCCACGGAATCCTTCGACGGTGTGAGCACCGTCGGCCAGGCGGCCGACGTGATCGTCAAGATCGTGGCGGAACGAGCCGCATGAGCCGCACGAGAGTCGCCATCACAGGTTTGGGCGTCAAGACGCCGGCCGGCTGCGACCTGGCGACGTTCTGGGACACATTGCTCGCCGGTCGCTCGTGTGCCGCCCCCATCGGCCGGATCGACCCTGCCGCGCTGCCGGTGCGGTTCGCCTGCGAGGTGACGGAGTTCGACCCGACCACCTACTTCGACAGCAAGGAGACCCGTCGTACCGACCGGGTGGTGCAACTGGCCTTCGGCGCCGCAGCCGACGCCCTGGCCGATGCCGGTGAGCTCGGCGCGGACCCGGCCCGGTGCGGGGTGGTGGCCGCGGCCGGGGTGGGCGGCCTCATCACCCAGGAGGAGCAGGAGTACAACCTGTTCTCGCGGGGGCCGTCGCGCGTGTCGCCGATGCTCGTCCCGATGATGATGCCCAATGCCGGCGCGGCTCTGGTCGGCATGAAGCTGGGCTGGACGGGACCGAACTTCTGCATCGTCACCGCGTGTGCCGGTGGCACCAACGCCATCGGCGAGGCGGGCCGGCTCATCCGAGAGGGCTCGTCCGACGTCGTTCTCGCCGGCGGCTCGGAGGCGTGCGTGACCCCGATCGCCATCGCCGCGTTCGCCCGCATGGGCGCGCTCAGCAACCGCAACGACGAGCCGGAGCTGGCGTCGCGCCCGTTCGACGTCGACCGCGACGGTTTCGTGATGGGGGAGGGCGCCGGGTTCGTGGTCCTCGAGGAGTGGGACCGGGCCGTGGCCCGCGGCGCCCACATCTACGGGGAGCTCGCGGGCTACGGGCGCAACTCCGACGCCTACCACGTGACCGCGCCGTCGCCGGGTGGCGCCGGTGCCGCCGACTGCATGCGCCTCGCCCTCCACGACGCGGGCCTCGAGCCGGGCGACATCGGCCACATCAACGCCCACGGCACCTCCACCGACCTGAACGACGCTGCCGAGGCCGAGGCCGTGGTCAAGGTCTTCGGCGAGCGGACGCTGCCCATCACGTCGACCAAGGGCTCGATCGGGCACCTGATCGCCGCCGCCGGCGCAGTCGAGGCGGTCGCCTCGATGCTCGCCATCCGCGATGGTGTCATCCCGCCCACGGTCAACCACGGCGCGACGGAGCCGGATTTGGCCGTCGACGTGGTGGCCGGCGAGCCCCGCAAGCTGGCCGTCGCCCCGGTGGTGTCCAACTCGTTCGGCTTCGGCGGCCACAATGCCAGCCTGGTTCTGAAGCCCAACAGCGAGTGACCGCCGCGGCGCCGGTTGCCGCCCGGCGGGGAGGAGCGGCGGTTGCCGCCCTGGCCCAGATCGACGGCCGGCGGGTGGCGTGGTTCCGCCTCGACGGGGGAAAGCACCGCGGCGCCATCGGTCCCACCGAGGGCCAGGTCATCGAGCGCATCGTCGGGCTGGCTCTCGACGCCGGCGTGCCCGTCGTCGGGGAGATCGCCACCTCGGGCGCCGACGTGAGCGAGGGCCTCGCCTCCCTGGTGGCCTGGGGACGGGTGGCCAAGGCGCTGGCCGACGCGTCGGGCACCGTGCCCATCATCCTCACCGTCGTGGGGCCGTGTGTCGGTGGTCCGGCGCTGATCCTCGGCCTCGCAGACCACGTCGTCATGACGGCCGAGGCCTACGCCTACGTCAACGGGCCCCGGGCGGCGGCGTCGTTCACCGGCGTGACAACGTCCCACACCGACCTGGGTGGCGCCGACGTCCACGCCGGCCGTAGCGGCGTGGCGTCGCTGGTCGTGCTGGACGAGAGCGAGGCGGCCGGAGCGGTGGCCGACCTGCTGTCGTACCTCCCGGCCAACCACCTCGACGAGCCCCCCTTCTGGCCCACAGACGACCCCCTCGACCGCCCCTCCAAGGTGGCCGCAAGCGTGGTCCCCGAGCGGCCGACCGCCTCCTACGACGTCCGCACCGTCATCTCCGACGTGTGCGACACCGACACCTTCCTGGAGGTGCGGGGGGCGCTGGCCACCAACGTGGTCACCGGGTATGCCCGCCTGGGTGGCATGCCGGTCGGCGTCATCGGCAACCAGCCCAAGAGCCAGGCCGGCACGCTCGACATCGAGGCGTCCCGCAAGGCGGCCCGGTTCGTGCAGTGCTGTGACGCCTTCGGGCTGCCGCTGCTGACGTTCGTCGACTGCGGCGGGTTCCGCCCGGGCCGGGACCTCGAGTGGCGAGGCATGATCCGCCACGGCGCCGAGTTGGTCCACGCCTACGCCAATGCCACCGTCCCCCGGCTGTGCGTCGTCCTCCGGAAGGCCTACGGCGGGGCCTACATCGCCATGGACTCCCGGGGGTTGGGCAACGACCTGTGCCTGGCCTGGCCCAAGTCGGAGATCGCGGTCATGGGCGCGCCCGGCGCGGTCGCCGTCCTCCAGCGCAAGAAGCTCACGGCCATCGCCGATCCCGAGGAGCGGGCCCGGGTCCAGGCCGAGCTGGAGGCCGACTACACCGAGCGCCTGTGCTCGCCGGTCGTCGCGGCCGAACGGGGCTACGTCGACGACATCATCGACCCGGCCGACACCCGCCGGCTGCTCACATCCGGCCTGCTCGCCCTCCGGACCAAGCGGGCCACCCCGCCCTCCCGGGCCAAGCACTCGAACACGCCGCTATGAGCACAGAGATGCTCGCCGGCAAGAAGATCCTGGTCACAGGGGTCCTCAACGACGACTCCATCGCCTTCGGCGTGGCCAAGCTGGCCCAGGAGCAGGGAGCGGAGATCGTCCTCACCTCCTTCGCCCGGGCCATGAGCCTGACCCGGCGCACCGCCCGCCGTCTGTCGCCCGAGGTCGACGTCCTGGAGCTCGACGTGACCGACCCGGCCCACCTGGAGGCCCTGACCGCCGAGCTCACGTCGCGGTGGGGGAAGGTCGACGGGGTCCTGCACGCCATCGCCTTCGCCCCCGGCCGGGCCCTGGGCGGCAACTTCCTGCAGACCGAGTGGGACGACGTCGCCCTCACCATGAACACCTCGGCCTTCTCGCTGAAAGCCCTGGCCGTGGCCACCCTGCCGCTCATGCTGGAGGCCGGCGGGGGCGCCATCGTGGGCCTCGACTTCGACGCCACCCAGGCCTGGCCCGCGTACGACTGGATGGGCGTGGCCAAGGCCGCCCTCGAGTCCACCGCCCGCTACCTGGCCCGGGATTTGGGCGGGTACGGGATCCGGGTCAACCTCGTTTCCGCCGGGCCCCTCCGCTCGGTCGCGGCCCGGGGCATTCCCGGCTTCGACCAGATGGAGGACGCCTGGGCCGGGCGCTCGCCCCTGGGCTGGGACACCCGCGACACCACGCCGGTGGCCAAGGCCTGCGTGGCCCTGCTCTCGGACTGGTTCCCGGCCACCACCGGGGAGATCCTCCACGTCGACGGCGGCTTCCACGCCATGGCCGCTCCGGGCTCCGGCCGCCAACCCCCCGAGTAGCGTGGCCGGCATGGCCGAACTGCAACCTGGTGCCGACGCGCCCTCCTTCACCCTCCTCGACCAGTCGGGCACGCCGGTGTCGCTGTCGGACTTCAGGGGCCGCAAGGTCCTGCTGTACTTCTATCCCAAGGCGGACACGCCCGGCTGAACGATCCAAGCGTGCGCGATGCGTGACATCGCCGGTCAGGTCGGTGACACCGCCATCCTCGGTGTCAGCCCCGACAAGCCTGCCAAGCAGGCCAAGTTCGACACCAAGCACGGCCTCGGTTTTCCGCTTCTGGCCGATGAGGACCACTCGGTGGCCGAGGCCTACGGCGTCTGGACCGAGAAGAGCATGTACGGCAAGAAGTACATGGGCATCCTGCGTTCTGCCTTCCTGATCGACGAGGACGGCCGCATCGCCCAGGCCTGGTACAAGGTCAAGCCTGCCGAAACCGCCACCAATCTCCTGGCCGCGCTGTAACGCGAAAGAGCGGGCACGGCCGAGGGCCGTACCCGCTCTATCGGTGCGCTGGGAAGGGGTTTAGTAGTCGACGGGGCGACGGCCGACAGGGCCGTCGTCGACGTAGCTGTCGGTGACCACGGTGCGGCGGCCACCGAACCCGGAGCGACCGAAGATCAGCAGGCTGGCGATGAGGCCCAGGGCGCCGACGATCATGAGGATGACGCCGATGGTGTCGAGGTCGACACCGGAAACCGTGACATCGACTGCGTACGCCAGGATGGCGCCTACTGCCAGAAGGAAGATGCTGACACCGATACCCATTTGGAAAGCCTCCAGTTCGCTATTTGCGTTGGAGGGTCCGTACCCATTGGCATGCCGATTTACTCACCCATCGTGGCCGGCACACTCCGGCGAGCACCCGTGGACCCGTCAGCGCTCCTGCTCGAGCTTGGCCACACCCGGTGCGTCGGCCCGGGCCTGGAGGCGATCGAGCCCCTCGGGCACGCTCCGCAGGTACTGGTCGAAGAAGTCGAGGGTCACGTCGGTGACCAGGCTGGCCTGGGCGTTCTCCCGATCGCCGGTGAACGGGGTGCCGTGATCACCGTTCACGATGGTGAGCAGGAAGCGGGGCGGAGGGGCGTTGGCGTAGGCCCTCCGGCCGTCGCCGTAGACGACGTTGTAATCGGCGTCGCCGTGCACGAGCAGCAGGGGCGTTCTGATCCGGGACCAGAACTGGCCGCTGCCGAACGGCGTCTCCCGGCCGGCCAGGATGACCGCCGCCTTGATGCGGGGGTCGTGGCAGCAGGTGTTCCCGGCCACGGCGAGCGCGGTCATGCCGCCCATCGAGTGGCCGGCGACGCCGATCCGGTTGGGGTCGACGGCGCCCCGTAGTGGCGAGCCGGCGTCGGCGTTGAGCCGGAGGACCTGGTCGATCACGAACGTCATGTCGCCGGGAAGCTTGGGCAGGTCCAGTTGCCAGTCGCCGGCCGCGGCATCGTCGCGGGCGATGGGGAACGCCGGGGCGGCGACCACGTGGCCGGCGGCCGCCCAGGTCCGCAGCAGCACGTCGTAGCCCGTGCCCAGCCCGCCCGAGCCGTGGGCGAACACGATGAGGGGGTAGGGGCCGCCCACCTGGCCGCCGGTAGGGGACAGGATCCGGGTCGGAAGGGTCCGCGACTCCGCTGCAGCCACCGTGGAGTGGGCCTCGGTGGTGCGACTCGTGTCGGTGAAGGTCTCGGTGCGCTCCTCGAGGGCCAGTGGCTGGCGGACGGCCGGGGCGACGGCCGTGGACCCGTCGTCCGAGCCGCCACCCGAACCACCTCCGCCGCACGCGGCGGCGAGGAGGGCCATGCCGGCCAACGCCGTTACCGCCCATCGCCGCATGCGCTCAAGCTACCGGGCGACCCATGGGGGCCGCCCGGATATCCGCTTCCAGGTGTTAGTCGTTGCCCCGCAGGATGGCCAGCAGGCGGAGGATCTCGATGTAGAGCCACACCAGGGTGACCATGATGCCGAACGCCGCGAACCACCCGTAGCGGGTGGGCAGGCCGGCCCTCGCGCCTTTCTCGACAAGGTCGAAGTCGAGGATCAGGTTCATGGAGGCCAGGCCGATGGCGAACAGCCCGACCACGATGCCGAGCCCCCCCACGCGGAGGCCCAAGCCGTTGCCGGTGATGAAGCTGGCGACCAGGTTGACCATCATCAGGACGAAGAAGCCGATCGTCGCCCCGACGACCATCTTGGTGAATTGGGGCGTGACCTTGATGCGCCCGCTCTTGTACAGGGCGAGCACACCGGCGGTGACCGCAGCGGTGGCCCCGACGGCCTGGACGACGATGCCCTCGTACCGGGCGTCGAAGATCTGGCTGATGCCGCCCAGGAAGACGCCCTCGACGGCGGCGTAGGCCATGATGACCCCGGGGTTCATCACCCGCTTGAAGATGATCACCAGCGCGAGCACGAGCCCGGCGATGGCGGCAGGGAACGTCAGGACGCGCAACGGCTCGGAAACCCACGTCACCGCGCCGGTGGCGAAGGCGATGGCCAGCAGCAGGCCGGTGCGGTTCACGACATCGTCGACGGTCATCCGCCCGGTCTCGCGCGATGTCGCACTGCGCCCGGCGAAGGCTTCCTCGAGCGGGTCGCCGGTCCGCAGTCGTTGCTCGTTGAACGCCGCGCTCCGAGAGAGCGCCGGGTTGTTGCTCGTACGCACGGTGAGGTCCTCCTCGATGAGACGGGCACCACGCCCGCCCCTCATGTTTACAACGCCTGCCCGTCGTAAAACGTTTCCTTCTCAGAAGATCGGGTCGCCGTTGTCCCGCATGTCGTCGGGGCTGGGTCGACGGGGCCGAACACGTCCAAGCCGGCCCGGCCGAGGCGGTCCTCGAGGACAGCGCGCACCACGGGAGGGAGCGAATGCCTCTTGACGACGAAACCCCGCGCTCCTACCGTGCCCGGGATGCGGGTTGTGCTGCTGGGCAAGGGCGGTTCCGGCAAGTCCACCCTCGCCGGCCTGCTCAGCGCCGAGCTGAGCAGCCGGGGCGAACGGGTGGTGGCCATGGACGCCGACTCGGTGCCCGGCTTGGCCCAGGTCCTCGGCATGACTCCGACCGACGACTGGTTCCTGGCCGGGATGGCTACCCGGGAGAACGGTGGCTGGCGCCTCGAAGGCAGCCCGGCGGACATCGTGGATCGCTGCTCCCAGTCGGGGCCGGGGGGCGTGCGGTTCCTCCAGATCGGCAACGCCGACGCCACGGTCAAGGACTTCGAGTTCCGGCGGGAGAGCTTCCTCGACCGGTGGTCGGGCACCGTCGCCTTCAACACGGTCTCCCGCACCTTCGACGACGAGGGCGGCTGGGTCGTCGTCGACCTCCAGGGCGGAACCCTCCAGGTGGCCGGGGGGATGGTCGGAAGCTCAGGAATCGCCGTGCTGGTCGTCGAGCCCTTCGCCAAGTCGGTGCTGACGGCCAGGCGGTTCGTCGGCATGGGGGAGTGGCCGGCCGGCGTGCGACTCGTCGGAGTGGCCAACAAGATCGAGTCCGCCGACGATCAGGCCTACGTGGAGACCGCGCTCGACGAACTGGGCGTCCCGCTGTGGGCCACGGTGCCGCTCGATCCTGCGGTGAGGCAGGCCGAGCGCAACGCCCAGCCCCTGGTCACCCTCGACCCCGACACCCCGGCCAAGCGGGCCGTCGCCGGCCTGGCCGACCGGTTGACCGAAGCAGCCAGGGCCAGTGAGGCCCTTCCCACCACATCGAGCAGCTGACCGGAGAGGAGACCGCCATGACCAAGATCGCTGTCGCCGGCAAGGGCGGATCGGGCAAGACCACGGTGGCGGGCGTCCTCGCCCGTCTCATGGCCGAGGACGGCCGGGAGGTGCTCACCGTCGACGCCGACGAGAACCCGAACCTCGGTATCTCGCTGGGGCTCGGCGTCGAGGGGACCTACGGGCTCATCGGCGCCCGGGAGGAGATGCTGCTCGACG
>CADCTB010000200.1 GCA_902805665.1 uncultured Acidimicrobiales bacterium | reverse complement strand
CCGCCCCGCCGGTGGCCACGACCAAGCGCGACACCGACGCCCTCGACCGGATGGCCCGGTTCGTGGCCGCCACCTCCGGCACCCGGTAACGACCTGTCAGTCCAAGGCCTGTCAGTGGCAGTGTGAGCTGCCACTGACCGCCGAACCGTCGGAGCGAAGCGACGTTTGGTTCGGCGGAACAGGTCGGAGGGCGGCCGGAGGCCGCACCTCGCCGTTGGAGCCCCGAAGGGCTTGTCAGTCCCTCAGTGGCAGTGTGAGCTGCCACTGACCGCCGAACCGTCGGAGCGCAGCGACGCTTGGTTCGGCGGAACAGGTGGGAGGGCGGCCAAGGGCCGCACGTCGCCTTAAGGGCCGAAGGCCTGTAGGGCGGCCGGAGGCCGCACGTCGCCTTAAGGGCCGAAGGCCTGTAGGGCGGCCGGAGGCCGCACGTCGCCTTTGAGTGGCCGAGGCCTGAAGGGCCGAAGCCCTGTCAGTCGAAGTCGAACATCTCGCTCAGGAACTTCTTCTTCTTCGGGCGGTACTGCCCCGCCGGGTACCCCGGCTCCCGCCGGCGGTCGTCGTCCCGCCAGTCGCTCCGCTCCCGACGGTCGTCGCGGTCGTCGCGGTCGCCGCGGTCGTCGTCGCTCTCGCTGCGGGAGATGAGCTTGTCGAGCTCGCCGCGGTCGAGCCACACGCCTCGACACTGCGGGCAGTAGTCGATCTCGACGTTCTGACGCTCCGACATCAGGAGCGTGGTGCCGTCAACGGGACATTGCATCGAGAGGTTCCTCCTCGGGAGCTCGCGTGGCACGCAGCGACGCCCACACCGGCAGGTGGTACACGTTGGAAACCAGCATCTTCGCGCCCATGACCATCAGACAGTGACCTGACGTTCAGCTCACCCTCGATAGCTATCGCTGCAGGCCGAGTGCACGTCATCGTCGACCCGGCCGGGTGGTACGGGCCGGGATAGCTTCGCCGGATGGTCGGGTGGGCGTGCCCCCGGTGTCAGCGCCGGTTCCGCCGGGTCGGGCAGTCGCACGAGTGCTCGCCGGCCATCTCGGTGGAGGAGTACTTCTCCACCGGACCGGCCCACGAGCGGCCGATCTTCGAAGCGGTGATGGCCCATCTGGCCACCGTGGGCCCGGTCCACGTCGAGCCCGTGTCTGTCGGCATCTTCCTCAAGCGGGCCCAGACCTTCGCCCAGCTCCGCCCCAAGGACCGATGGGTGGCGCTGTCGTTCTCCCTCCCCCGTGCCGTCCGGCACGAGCGCATCATCAGAAAGGTGGTCGAGTACCACGGCCGGTATCACCACGTCGCAGACGTGCGCAGCCCTGATGACCTCGACGACCGCTCCGGGCGTGGCTGACCGAGGCCTACTTGAGCTCGCCGACCTGACCGCCCGGTGCAGGAGGCTCTGCGCCTTCTGTTGTGCGCCCCCAGGGACTCGAACCCTGAACCCGCAGATTAAGAGTCTGCTGCTCTGCCAGTTGAGCTAGAGGCGCGCGAAGCATCTTGAAGCCGATGCCCCTGAGGGTGACCGAGGGGACTTGAACCCCCGACCTCCAGGGCCACAACCTGGCGCTCTAACCTGCTGAGCTACGGCCACCATGCGACGGCTCAAGCATGGCACACCACAGCCCGGCGTCGAGGCGTGTTCCGAGCCTCCTGCGTTCCGGTTCAGATGAGCCGGCGCTCGGTGGCCCACCGCGTGAGGTCGTGGCGGTTCGACAGCTGGAGCTTGTGGAGGACCGAGGACACGTGGGTCTCGACGGTCCGGGCCGAGATGGTCAGCTCCTTGGCGATCGCCTTGTACGGATAGCCCCGGGCGATCAGCCGCAGCACCTCCTGTTCCCGGGCGGTCAGCTGGTCGAGGTCAGGGTCCGCCGAGGGGCCCGGGCTGGCGGCGAAGGCGTCGAGGACGAAGCCGGCCAGGCGGCGGGAGAACACCACGTCGCCGTCGGCGACGCGCCGGATGGCGTCGGCCAGCTCGGGCCCGGAGATGGTCTTGGTCACGTAGCCCCGGGCGCCGGCCCGGATGACGCCGATCACGTCCTCGGCCGCGTCCGACACCGACAGGGCGAGGAACCGGACCTCGGGGGCCTCCGGGGCGACCCGCTGCACGACCGCCCGGCCGCCGCCGTCCGGAAGGTGGACGTCGAGCAGGACCACCTCGGGACGCCGCTCGAGGATCATCTCCACCGCGGCGCCGACCTCCGACGCCTCGCCCACCACGTCGACGGCGTCGCCCAGCTCGGCCCGCACGCCGGAGCGGAACAGCTCGTGGTCGTCGACAAGGAACACCCGCGGTTTCCCACTCATCGTGTCGCCTGGTCGCTACGCCCGCCGGCCCTTGACGGCCTTCCGGCGGTGGCCTCCGCTGCGCTCCGGCTGGGCCGGCAGGCCTGGCCGTCGGCTCCGCTCATATGCGCAGCTCCACCTCGGTGCCCTCGCCGAGGGTGGTCCGCACCACCGCCTCCCCTCCGTGCCGGGCCATCCGGTCGACGATGGACTCTCGCACCCCGTGACGATCGGGGGCCACTGAGGCAAGGTCGAACCCTGCGCCCCAGTCGCGCACGAAGACCGACGCCTCGCCGTCGCGCACCTCGGCGTAGACCGAGATCGTCTGGTCGCCCGACCACTTGGCCGCGTTCACCATGGCCTCGCGGGCCGCGGCCACGAGCGCCCGCGTGCGGTCGTCGAGGGGAAGGTCGCCCACGGCCACGACGTCGATGCTGATCCCGTGCAGGCCCTCGACCTCTTCGCCGGCCCGGGCCAGCGCAGCCGCCAGCGTGTCGGCGCCCGGCAGATCCTGGTCGTTCTCGAACAGCCAGCCCCGCAGCTCCCGTTCCTGCCGCCGGGCCATGGTGACCACCGCCCGGGGGTCGTCCGCGTTGCGCTGGATGAGCGCCAGCGTCTGCAGCACCGAGTCGTGCAGGTGGGCCGCCACCTCGGCCCGCTCCTCGGAGCGGATGCGCTTCCGTCGCTCGACGGCCAGGTCGCGGCCCATGCGGACCCAGAACGGGCCGGTGATGAGGGCCAGGCCGGCGACGATGCCGGCGCTGGCCAGCACCCCCTGACGGACCGCCGAGAACGCGTCGCTGGCGGCAAGGAAGGCGCCGACCCCGCTCACCACCAGGACGACGCCCAGGCCGATCCGGGCCAGCCCGGCCCGCCGGGAGCGCAGGTCGAGTGGTGACTGGCCGGCGCCGCCCCGAGGGAACCGGTCGACGACGCGCAGCAGCGAGGAGCGGTCCTCGTCGCCGGCCTGCCGCCAGATGACGGCCAGGCCGACACCGGCGAGCAGGAGCGGCCACACGAAGGCGTCGCTGAACCAGATGCCGGTGGCCCGCACGAGCAGGATCACGCCCAGCACGATCGACCCGATCGCCAGTACCTCGCCGAGATCCTTCCCCCGGTCGGTGGCGGCGGCCTGGGCCAGCGAGCGGTCCGTGCCCTCCTCGGGCAGCATGAGCCACGCGGCCACGTACAGAAGGGCGCCGGTGCCACCGGCGACGGTGAGGGCGACGACGGCCACCCGCACGACGAGAACGTCGATGCCCGTGGCCCGAGCGACGCCGGCGCACACGCCGCCGACGAGACGATTGGTCCGGCTGCGGCTGAGGCGCCGGATCGTCCGGGTGGTCTCGGTGGTCACCGTTCCGATGATCGCATGGGTGGGTCGTGGCGGCCACGGGCGAAACTCCGTAGTCGCCTCTACGTGTCCCTACGGGATCGACCCGGGACGTCCCGGATAGATGATGCAGGGCGACAGGCGCACGATCACCACATGAACACCATGAACGACACCACCCCACCCGCCGACCCGCCTCCCTATCAGCAGCCCGGCAACCGGCTCACCCGTTCCACCGACGACAAGGTGGTGGGCGGGCTGGCCGGGGGGCTCGGCCGCTGGTTCGGCATCGACCCTGTCGTGTTCCGGATCGCGTTCGTCGTGCTGACCCTCGCCGGCGGCTCCGGCATCCTGCTCTACCTCATCGGCTGGCTGATGATCCCCGACGACGCGGGCGGCGCCGCCCTCAACCGGTTCGGGAACGAGCGCAACTCCAAGCTGGTCGCCGCGGTGCTGGCCGGCGTCGGTCTTCTCATCCTCCTCGAGAACATCGGAGGCGGCGACGACGACGTCCCCTTCGGCCTGGTGTTGGTCGGCCTGGGCGGCTTGTACCTGTGGTCCCGCCGGAAGTCAGCGGACGGCGGGCCGCCCGCCCCGCCGTCACCTCCGGCCCCTCCGTCGCCGTCAGCACCGACCACCCCGCCCGCCGCCACCGAACCGCTCTTCGTCTCGCCGCCCACCGACGCCATCGTCGACTCGCCCTCGGCGCCGCCGACCCCGCCGGCTCCTTCAGCGCCGGACCCGGGGC
Source organism: uncultured Acidimicrobiales bacterium (assembly GCA_902805665.1). GTDB lineage: Bacteria > Actinomycetota > Acidimicrobiia > Acidimicrobiales > AC-14 > CADCTB01. The sequence continues at coordinate 9,051 of CADCTB010000200.1, read as the reverse complement.
CGCCGGTCGAACCGAAGTCCCGCTCCGCCGTCGTTCCCGTCACCCTCAGCCTCCTGGCCGTCCTGGCCGGGGGGCTGACCCTTTTCGGCGTCTCGGCCACCACCGGACTCGCTCTCGCCCTCCTCATCACGGCCGGTGGACTGGTGGTCGGCGCGTGGCGGGGACGGGCCCGCTGGCTCATCCCGGTCGGCCTCGTCCTGTCCATGGCCCTGGCCGCCGCCTCCCTGATCGACGTCCCCATCCGGGGTGGCAGCGGTGACATCAGCTTCCACCCCGTCGCCGTGGAGGACATCCGCTCCCCCTACCGCCTCGCCGGCGGCAACCTCACCCTTGACCTGCGCGACCTGGAGCTGGCCGGGCAGACGGTGACCATCGTGGCCTCGGTTGCCGCGGGCCAGCTCGAGGTCGTGGTCCCGGATGGCGTGGCTGTGGAGGTCGACGCCCACGTGGGGGCCGGCGACCTGATCATCCTCGGCCGGGAGTCCGAAGGTCTGGACATACGCCGTGAGGTAGTCGAGTCGGGCAACGAGGGCGCCGGCCGCATCATCCTGCGCCCGCGGGCCGGCGTAGGCCAGGTGGAGGTACGCCGTGCGACCGCATGACGTCGACGTCCTTTCCCTGATGGCCGGCGTGGGGTTCGCCGGCCTGGCCGTCGTCTCGCTCCTCAGCGAGGGGGCGGGCGTGGCGGCGCGCTGGACGTGGCCGGTGCTGCTCATCCTGGTCGGCGTGATCGGTCTGGTGGCCAGCCGGCGCGGCACGAAACCATAGGAGCCGCCAGTAGTCTGTTTCCGTGGCCAGGTCGCGCACCCTCCGCCTGTGGACGCTCGGCCTGTTGGCGTTGTGCCTCATGGCCGCCACCGCCGGCCACCTCTCCGGCCCCTCGGACTCGGTGTCGGCCACCAGTTCGCCGAGCGCGGTGGGCGTCATGTCCCCCGCCGCCGACGCCGCCGTCCTTCCGGCCAAGGTCGCCGACGAGGTCCGGGTCAGCACGCATTTCTCGAGCGCCCGCATGCTCATCTGGATCGCGGCGCTGGCCGTGCTGGTCGGGCTTCCGGCCGTCGCACGCCGCCGGGCCGCGGTCACCGGAGCCGACAACCGTCGCCTCCGGGCCCGCCGCCACGCCATCTCCTTGAGGGCGCCCCCGCTCCAGCTCGCCTAGTCAGCGACCTGTCTGTCGCCCGCGCCTCCAGGGGCCGGGCCGAGCCGGAGGTATCCACTGAAGAAGCTCCGCTGGCGCGCCGCCGCGGTTCTCGCAACCGTCGTCGGTGCGGCGTTCCTCATCGTTGACCGCCCTGCCCGCCTGGGCCTCGACCTGCAGGGCGGCACCCAGATCGTCCTCGAAGCTCGCGACGCGGCGGGCCGCAAGGTCGACGCCGACACCCTCAACCGCACCCTCGAGGTGCTGCGCCGCCGCGTCGACCAGCTGGGTGTTTCGGAACCGTCGCTGCAGCGCTCGGGAGATCGGCGGATCATCGTCGAGCTGCCTGGCCTCGCGGACCCCGAAGAGGCCGTGGCCGTCATCGGCAAGACGGCGGAGCTGACGTTCCACCCCGTGGTGGCGCCCGGTGGAGCCGAGCGGACCCTTCCCGACGAGACCGGTGTCGGCGTCGGCCTCGGACCGGCCGCGGTCACTGGGAACGACGTGGGGACCGCGTCGGCAACCATCGGCGGCAGCTTCTCGGTGGCGTGGCAGGTGCAGGTGGAGTTCCGCAACGACAGGGCGTGGACGGAGCTCACCGGCGCGGCGGCCTGCGCTGCTCCCGGCGACCCGGCTCGGCGCATCGCCATCGTGCTCGACGAGAAGGTCATCTCCAGCCCCCAGGTGGCGCCCGAGATCCGTTGCGGCCAAGGAATCACCGGCGGCACGACGAGCATCACCGGCAACTTCGGCGAGGACGAGGCCAAGGATCTCGCCCTGCTCATCCGGGCCGGCGCGCTTCCCGTTCCTGTCGAGGTCGTGGAGCAACGCACCATCGGCCCCACCCTGGGCGACGCCGCGGTGCGGGCCAGCATCCAGGCCGCCGCCATCGGCGCCCTGCTGACCACGCTGTACATGATCGCCTACTACCGGCTGCTGGGCGTGCTTGCCGTCCTGGCCCTCGCGGCCTACGGCGGGCTCAGCTTCGCCGTGCTCCTCCTGCTGGGCGCCACCCTCACCCTTCCGGGCATCGCCGGGTTCGTGCTGGCCATCGGCATGGCGGTCGACGCCAACGTCCTGGTCTACGAACGGATCAAGGAGGAGGCCGCCGGAGGCGCCTCGACCCGGCGAGCCGTGCAGCGCGGCTTCGAACGGGCGTGGACCGCCATCGCCGACTCCAACGCCACCACCCTCCTGGCCGCGGTCCTCCTGTTCTTCTTCGCGTCGGGAGCGGTGCGGGGCTTCGGCATCACCCTCACCATCGGCGTCCTCGTCTCGGTCTTCACCGCGCTGGTCGTCACCCGCCTGCTGCTGGATCTGGTGCTCCGCACCCGCCTACGCGACAACCCCCGACTGCTGGGGCTGGAGGTCGGCGGCCGGTTCCGGGCGTGGATCGCCCGCCGCCGGCCCAACCTGCTGCGCCATTCCCGCCGGTGGCTCGCCGGATCTGCGGTCGCCCTTGCGCTCGCGGTCACGGGCATCGCCACCCAGGGCCTCCAGTACGGCCTCGAGTTCTCCGGCGGCCGGCTCCTGGAGTACGACACGGCGCGGCCCGCCGACCTCGACGCCGTGCGTAGGGCGCTGGCCGACGCCGGGTTCCCGCAGGCGGTGGTCCAGGAATCGGGCGACGGCAACGTCGCCATCCGCACCACCCAGCTGAGCGCGGACGAGGAGCGACGGGTACAGGCCGCGGTCGAGGCCACGGCCGGCGAGACGGTCGTCCTCCGCGACGAGTTCGTGGGCCCGACGATCGGCCAGGAGCTGCGGCGCAAGGCCCTCATCGCCCTCGGCCTGGCCCTGGCCGCCCAGCTCGCCTACCTCACCGTTCGCTTCCGGTGGACCTACGCCGCCGGCGCAGTCGCAGCGATGGCCCACGACGTGCTCTTGCTACTCGGCGTCTTCGCCTGGCTCAGCAAGACGCTCGACGGTGTCTTCCTGGCCGCCCTGCTCACGGTGATCGGCTACTCGATCAACGACTCGGTCGTCGTCTTCGACCGGATACGGGAGCTGCGCCGCTCCCGGACCAAGGAACCCCTCGTCACCGTGGCGAACGACGCCTGCCTCCAGACGGTCCCCCGGACCATCAACACCGGTCTGGGCGCGCTGTTCATCCTCGTTGCCCTGTACCTCCTGGGTGGCGAGACGCTCACCGACTTCGCCCTCGCGCTTCTCGTGGGCATCGTGGTGGGTACTTACTCGTCCGTGTTCACCGCCACCCCGCTGGCGGTGTGGTTCGAGGGGTGGCGCGAGCGCAACCAGGGCGAGCCGGCCCCGCGTCCGCTGAAGCCGGTGGGCACTCCCCCGCCGGTGGCGACGGCCCCGGTCGACGTCCTCGCCGTCCAGAAAGCGGCGCACCCGGCCTCGGGGTCGTCGCCCCGGCCGGCGCCCCGTCCCCGCAAGCAGCGCCGGAAGCCGGCGAGGAGGCCTTGAGTGAGCGACCAGATCCGTGAGCAGGAGCTGCCCGGCATCGGGCGCCGGTACTCGGTGCAGGCGGACGGTGGCGAGGTCAGCGTCGTGATCCACCACAGCGGGCGGCGCGACATCTACCTCGCCGACACCACCGGCCACCAGCCACCGGCTGTCGCCACGCTGAGCGACGACCAGGCCCGTCGACTCGGCGCCGTGCTGGCCGGGGCCTATTTCCAACCGACCCTGACCCGACAGATCGAAGCGGTCGTCGGCGGGCTGCTGATCGACTGGGTCACTCTCCGCCCCGACTCGCCTGGGGCGGGTCGATCCATCGCCGACCTGCAGGTCCGGCGCCAGACCCGCATGACCATCGTCGCCATCCTGCGGGGTGACGACGTCGTCGTCGTTCCCGAGCCCACGGAAGTCCTCCAGGCAGGCGACCGGGTGGTGATCGTCGGGCGGCCCGACGACCTCGACGGCTTCGTGAGGCACGTCGCCGGGTGACGCCCTCCGGGCCCGTGGGCCTGCTGGCCGCCACAGGCGGTGAGAGCGGCCGGGAGCTGGTGGCGCTCGGAGCCGCCCTGCTGATCGCCGGTTTGCTGGCGCGGGCCGGACGACGCATGGGGCTGCCGACGATCCCGCTGTTCATGGCCGCCGGCATCCTGACCGGGCCACACACGCCCGGCCCGGTGCTGATCCGCGATCCCGCCGACCTCGGCCTGCTCACCACCCTCGGGCTGATCCTCCTCCTGTTCCACCTCGGCCTGGAGTTCTCCCTCGACGACCTGCTGGCCGGAGGGCGGCGGCTCCTGGCCGCGGGCGCCGCGTACCTGGCGATCAACATGTCGGCCGGCGTCGCCCTCGGCGCGTCGCTCGGGTGGGGCGGGCGGGAGGTGCTGGTCATCGCCGGCATCGTCGGCATCTCGTCCTCGGCCATCGTGACCAAGCTGCTCGTCGAGCTCCGCCGCCTGGCGAACCCGGAGACCGGCCTGCTGCTCGGCATCGTGGTGGTCGAGGACGTCTTCCTGGCCATCTACCTCGCCCTGCTGCAGCCGGTCCTGGGTGGCGCCGAGGGCGCGGGCGAGGTGGCGGCGTCGGTGGCCAAGGGCGTGGCCTTCCTCGTGCTGCTGGTGGCCCTCGCCCGCTGGGGCCGGGGCCCCGTCGGGCGCCTCCTGGGCACCGGCGACGACGAGCTGCTCACCGTGTGCTTCATCGGTGTCGCCGTCCTCATCGCCGGCGTGGCCGCCAACGTCGGGGTGTCCGACGCCATAGGCGCCTTCCTCGCCGGCCAGGTCGTGGCGGGCACGTCGGTCGCCCACCGCGTGCAGCGGCTGGTCCTGCCCCTCCGGGACCTGTTCGCCGCCATGTTCTTCTTCGCCTTCGGACTCAGTGTCGACCCCGGCGCCCTCGCCTCGGTGGCCCTGCCCGTCCTGGCCGCAGTCACCGTCACCGCCATCGGGTGTGTCGTCGCCGGAGTCATCGCGGTGCGCATCCAGGGTCTCGGACCGTCGTCGGCGGCGAACATCGGCCTGACCGTCGTGGCCCGGGGCGAGTTCTCACTGATCCTGGCCACCCTCGCCGTGGCCGCCGGCCTCGACGGCCGCCTCGGTCCGTTCACCGCCGGCTATGTCCTCGTACTGGCCATCGCCGGACCTCTCGCCGCCTCCCGCTCCCACCTCCTTGCCCGCCGACTCCCTGCCCGCCTGTTCCCCACTCCTGCGCTCTCCGGAAAGGTCAGCCCATGAACCGTCCCGCCGTCGTCGAACCCGAAAGCCCCGATCGGACGCACAACACCAGGCTCGGTGTAGGTGCGATCGTCCTCGGGCTGGTGACAGCCGTGGCGCTCGCCTTGGTCGTCGGCCGCTCCGCCGGTCCGGCCAAGGTCGCCCGCCTGACCTTCGAGAACCCCACCGTCTATGCCATCGAGATCGAGGTCAGCCCTGGCACGGCCACGGGGTGGACGCCCGCCGGCTCGGTGCGCCAGGGCTCCACGGTCGACGTCGAAGAGGTCACCGACCAGGGCGACGTGTGGCTGTTCCGCTTCACCAGCCAGGGGGAGACCGGTGGCGAGCTTCGTCTGACCCGCTCCGAACTGGAGGCCTCGGGGTGGCGGATCGTGATCCCGCCTGAGGTCGGCACCCGTCTCGCCGACGCGGGGGCGCCGCCTACCCCGTAACGGCGCTGTCGGGCCTGACGGTAGGGGCGGAGCAGACTGTGCTCATGTGGTGTCTCCCGCCGAAGCCGAGAGGTCCGAAATGATCAACCTGCATCTGTGGCTGTCGCCCGTCCGCAACCTCACTTGGGTTGCCGCCTCGTTCGGATACCGATAGAGAGTGCCCGCGCCCACGCGGTCCCTCACCCCTACCGCCGTCCACGACCACGTCCGCCACCAGTGCTTCACCCCGGGCAGCCCGCCGGGCCGAGTCGGCGTCGAGCTCGAGCTCCTCACCTCGGTGGCCGGCTCCCCCGACCGCCGGCCCACGCAGGCTGACCTGTTCGGTGTCATCGACGGTCTCACTGCCGGCTATGACGGCCTCCTGACCGTGGAGCCCGGGGGCCAGATCGAGCTCAGCAGCCGTCCCCACCGCGGCCCCGCCGCAGCCATCGCCGCCACCGCCGCCGACCTGCGTGCCCTACGAACTGCGCTCGACGCTGCGGGCATCCGCACCGCAGCCTTGGGCCTCGATCCCGCCCGCCCCAACCTACGAGTCGTGCGTGGTCCCCGCTACGACGCGATGGAGGCCTATTTCGAAGGCGACGGCGGCGCCGGCATGGCCATGATGTGCGGCACCGCGTCGGTGCAGGTGAACCTGGACCTGGGGGACCCGGCCGACATTCCTCGGCGCTGGCGGATGGCCCACGCCCTCGGCCCGGTGCTGGTCGCCGCCTTCGCCAACTCGCCACTGGCCGCCGGCGTCCCGACGGGCGCCCGCTCGTCGCGCCAGCAGATCTGGGGTCTCCTCGACCCGACGCGGTCGGCTCCGGCCGTTTCGCTCCTCCCTCCGGCCGACGCGTGGGCCCGCTACGCGCTGGCGGCGCAGGTCATCCTCATCCAGGCCGGCCCCGGCGACTTCGTGCCCCTACGGACCGGGCTCTCGTTCGGGGAATGGATGTCCGAGGGCCACGAGCTGGGCTATCCCACCCTCGACGACTTCGCCTACCACTTGACCACGCTGTTCCCACCGGTGCGACCCAAGGGCTGGCTGGAGCTGCGGATGATCGACGCCGTGCCCGACCCGTGGTGGCAGGTCGCGGTGGCCGTCACCACCGCGCTGCTCGACGACCCTGAAGCGTTCGCCACGGCCGAGCGGGCGTGCAAGCCGGTGGCGGACTGCTGGGCCGAGGCCGCGGCCCACGGCCTCTCTCATCCGGGGCTGGCGTCGGCGGCGCGGACCTGCTTCGCCGCCGCCCTCGACGCCCTGCCCCGGCTCGGCCTCGACCACCGCACCACCACGGCGACCGAGGATTACGGCAACCGCTACGTGGACCGGGGCCGGTCGCCGGCCGACGACGTGCTCGATGCGTGGGCGGCCGGCAAGCGCCGCATGGCGACCGCGTCGCCCAGGTAGCTCAACGGGCGACGCGCTCGGGCACCGGAGCCTGCAGCACCGCCGCCGGCTCGGGCAGGGCGAGAGGCTGGCGGCGTCCCGCGGCCTCGACGACGTGGTCGACCACGCCGTAGCGAACAGCTGCTTCCCCGCGCAGGATGTAGTCGCGGTCGATGTCGAGGGTGATGCGCTCGGCCGTCTGGCCGGTGCAGTCGGCGAGGATGGCGATCATCAGCCGGCGCATCTCCACCATCTCCCGCACCGCGATCTCCATGTCGCTCGACTGGCCCTGGGCCCCGCCGTGGGGCTGGTGGAGCAGAACCCGGGCATTGGCCAGCAGGTAGCGCTTGCCGCGTGCGCCGGCGGCGAGCAGCACGGCGGCGGCCGAAGCGGCCTGGCCCACGCAGTACGTCGCCACGTCGCAGCCCAGGAACTGCATGGTGTCGTGGATGGCGAAGAGCGCGGTCATGTCGCCCCCGGGGGAGTTCACGTAGAGCGAGATGTCCTTGTCCGGGTCCTCCGACTGCAGATGCAGCAGCTGGGCGACGACGAGGTTGGCCACCGTGTCGTCGATCGGCGAACCGAGGAACACGATGCGCTCCGCCAGGAGACGGGAGTAGATGTCGAACGCCCGCTCGCCTCTCGCCGTCTGCTCGATCACCGTGGGCACCAACACGCTCATCCGGCCTCCTTGTGCAAGTGGTTGTTTGCACATCGTAGCGTGTGCAAGGATCTGTTTGCACAACCCGCGTGTACAGAGAGGTGGCCCGAATGCCCGAGACCCGCATCACCAGGACGGTCGACCTGGACGCCACCCTCGACGACGTATGGCGGGCGCTGACGGAGCCCCAACTGCTCGGCGACTGGCTGGACTCCAGCGTGGAGCTCGACGTGCGGCCCGGCGGCGAAGGGCTCATCGTGGAAGCGGACGGCGCCGTGCGCCGGGCGTGCGTCGACGAGGTGGATCCCGCCCGTCGCCTGGCCCTGCGGTGGTGGCCGGAGGACGGCGACGGACCGGAGTCCAAGGTGGAGCTGGACCTCGAGCAGACGCCGGACGGCACGCGGGTTGTCGTCACCGAGACGCTCATCGCCACCGCTCCCGGTTCGGCCACAGCCTCCGCCTCGGCCTCGGCTGCCAGTGGCCGGTGGGCCACACGCTTCCTGTTGCTGGGCTGCTGCCTGCTGCGGGTCACCGTCGCCTGCGGGTGACCGGCGACGCCCTCGACGCCGTCTTCTCCGCCCTCGCCGATCCGACCCGCCGGGGGCTCGTCTCCCGTCTGGTGCGCGAGGGCCCGCACACCGCCACCGATCTGGCCCGGGATCTCCCGATGACCCGCCAGGCGGTCGTCCACCACCTCCAGGCCCTGGGCGAGGCCGGCCTTGTCGACGCCCACCGTGACGGCCGGGAGGTCCGCTACCGCGCCACGCCCGAGCCCCTGGGTGACGCGGTCGCCTGGATGTTGGATTCCGGCGCCCGATGGGACCGCCGCCTCCAACGCCTGCGGGCGCAGGTCGAGTCGCGAGGGGCAACGTCGTCATGAGCTCAGCACCGACTGGCAAGCGGGTGGCCTACGCTTTCTGTGTGGCCCGGTTGCCGGCAGCAAGGCCGGCGACAGGCCCACGCAAGCCCCTGTAGCTCAGTGGATAGAGCGGCTGCCTTCTAAGCAGCGGGTCGCAGGTTCGAGTCCTGCCGGGGGCGCAGCAAAACCGCAGGTCAGAGGCTATTTCGCCCGACCTCGGCTGACCGCCAGTAACCCCGATTTACCGCTCAACCACGCGAGTTCGCGTGGTTTTCGCGTGGACGTTTGGGCGTTCTCCGACCGCTTCGGAGCGGCGGCCTCGGTGTACGCGGGACGACCGAGCGCAGTGCAGGAGACGCGTCGCCCAGAGCGCCACATCGCCGGCCGCGATTCACCCAGCGGTAACGCCGCCTCACCGGGGATACTGCTCGATCGG
>CADCTB010000199.1 GCA_902805665.1 uncultured Acidimicrobiales bacterium | reverse complement strand
GTCTGGCTCATGGGTTGGAAGCCTCCTGTCCGGTCAGGTTAGCAAATACCTGACCGTTTCAATCAACAATCAGCCCAGTCGGGCCGCGACCTGGCGGACCATGGGCGAAAGGCGGGGCGGATCCGGCCACAGGGGAGCTTCGACCCCTTCCTCGGTGGCCGCCGACGCACAGACCGGACCGACGCAGGAGGCGAGCACGCGGCCGTTGAACGCGGCCCGCAGCTCCTCCCGGAGGCCCACCTCTCCGGCGATGCGGAACAGGTTGTGCACCGCCGGCTGGGCGGTGAACGTGACGGCGTCGATCCGACCCTCGACAGTGGACCTGACCAGCTCTTTCGCCGGTTCGGGGTCGTGGGGGAGCGCCCACTGGTAGACCGGCACCTCCACCAGCTCCCCGGCCATGGCCCGCAGGATCTCGGTGGCCGGGTTGCCGTCCGGGTCGAAGAGCTGCAGGGCGACGCGGGAGCGGCCGACGTCGTCGAAGCCGGCCAGGTGGTCGACGATCTCCTGCATGGTCTCGCTGGGCGCCTTCCACCACACGTCGAGGTTGGCGCCCCGGGATGCGGAGGTGGCCTTGGCCCCCCGGGCGACGATCCGGGCGTTGGCGGCCAGGCCGGCCAGCAGCGGGGTGTCGAGCTCCCAACGGGCCGCCGCCTCCAGCCAGCGACGCATGCCCATGCCCGTGGTGACGACGAGATAGTCGGGCGGGTTCTCGGCCAGGTCGGCGGTGATGGTCCGCAGGACCTCGTCGGCCGACAGGTCGATCGTGCGCATCGTGGGGCCGTGGACGACGTCGAAGCCCCGGTCGGTGAAGAGGCGAGCCTGCTCCTCCCACCGCCGGTCGGCGGTGATCCCCACCCTCACCTGCGCGCCCGGGCGTCGGGGTCGTCGGAGAGGCGGCGGACGATGTCGGGCAGGTGGCCGCTGGCGATGTCGGCGATGGTGACCACCTCGAGCACCGAGCGGAGCGTGGCCCGCGTGGCGATCCAGACGTCCTGCAGGGCGGTGGCGGCGCCGTGGTACTCGACGTCCTCGGGCGGATCCCCCCGTACGTCGGCCAGGGCGCCCTCGACGAAGCGGATGACGTCGGCCACGGAGACCGTGTCCGCCGGCACGCTCAGCCAGTAGCCGCCGACCGCGCCCCGCTGGCTGGCGACGATGCCGGCCCGCCGTAGATCGCTCAGGATGTTCTCGGTGAACTTGAGCGGGATGTCCTGGGCGGCGGCGATCACCTCACCCTTCACCGGGCCCTTTCCCTCGGCGGCGGCCAGCTCGGCCAGTGCCCGCACCGCGTAGTCAACCTTGGCCGAGACCCGCACCGCACGAGTCTGTCAGTTCCGCCCCTCAGTTGGCCGCGTCGATGAGCCCCCACCGGCGGCGGATGGTGACGTCGGCCCGGCCGAAGACGGTGTCGACGACGATGCCGATGACCAGGATCACGATCATCAGGGCCAGCATCTGGTCGGCCCGGGAGAACTCGCGGGCGAACTGCAGCTGGTCGCCGATGGACGGGCGGTTGGCCACGATGACCAGCAGCTCCCCGGCCATCAGGCTGCGCCAGGCGAAGGCCCAGCCCTGCTTGAGCCCCGCCACGTAGGTCGGCAGGGCGGCGGGCAGGATCACGTGGCGGTAGAGCCGGACGCCCTTGGCCCCGACCATGCGCCCGGCCCGGACCATCAGCGGGGGCACGTGGTCGACGCCGGCGATGAGCCCGTTGGCGATCGAAGGGGCGGCGCCCAGCACCACCACGAACATGATGGCCCGCTCGGTCAGCCCGAACAGCAGGATGGCCAGGGGGAACCAGGCGATCGACGGCATGGTCTGCAGCCCCGTGATCAGGGATCCCACCGCACTGCGCAGCAGGCGGATGCGGGACACCGCCAGCCCGATGACGGAGCCGATGACCAGGGCGAGGGCGTAGCCGGCGAGGGCCCGGCGCATGGTGATGCCCACCGCGGTCCAGAACTTCCCCGTGCTGAGCAGGTCGCCGAGGGCCGGCAGCACCTGGTCAGGACCGGGCAGCACGTAGTCCTCCTTCCAGCCCGACCACACGACCGCCTGCCACACCCCCAGGGCGATGGCGACGGCGGCCAGCTTGGGCCACGCCGTCGACCAGATCTGGCGGGCCCGGCTGGGATGGGTGCCGAGATGGGCCTCGAGCGCGTCGAGGCCGGCGATCTCCTCGGCGAGCTTCTGCTCCTCGAGCTTCTCGGTGCGGACCTCAGTCGCCATGAGGCCTCATGGACATGTCAGTCGCCATGTCAGTCGCCGTGGCGGCGGACCTCGGCCCGCAGCCGGTCGGTGACCGCCGCGGCCAGGCCCATCACCTCGGGTGAGTCGATGCGGCGGGGCCGGTCGATGGTGACGGGGAACTCGTCGGCCACCCTGCCGGGCAGGCTGGTCAGGAGGACGATCCGGTCGGACAGCCGGGCCGCCTCGCGGACGTTGTGGGTGACGAAGACGATCGTGAGGCCGGTGCTGACCCACACCTGCTCGAGCTCGTCGTGCAGCAGGTCGCGGGTCATGGCGTCGAGGGCGCCGAACGGCTCGTCCATGAGGAGGATCTCGGCGTCCTGGGCCAGGGCCCGGGCCAGCGCGGCCCGCTGGCGCATGCCACCGGAGAGCTCGTGCGGACGGCGGCCGCCCTGGCCACCCAGGTGCACCCGGGCCAGCAGCTCCTCGGCCCGGCGGTGGCGCTCGGCCCGTTTCATGCCGGCCAGCCGCAGCGGCAGGGCGACGTTGTCGCGCACCGTCAGCCACGGGAAGAGGGCCGCCTCCTGGAACATGAGGGCGGTGCGGCCCCGTACGGTGACCTCGCCGATCGTGGGGCGGTCGAGGCCGGCGATGAGGTTCAGGCTGGTGGACTTGCCGCAGCCCGACGCCCCGACGAGGCAGACGAACTCCCCTCGGGCGACGTCGAGGTTGATGCCTTCGAGCGCGACGACAGCGTGGCTGCCGTGGCCGAACGCCTTGGAGACGCCCCGCAGGGAGATGGCGGTGGTCGTGTCCTGAGTGGGGACCGGCGTGGCGGTGATGGTCATCCCTTCACCTCGGGCTGATTGGCGGTCTTGAGGACCTGGTTGAGGACGGTGAGGTCGTAGATGCCCTTGAGGTTCACCTTGCCGAGCAGCCCGACGTCGCCGGCGTGCTCGGCCGACACCGTCAGCGACGAGGCGATCGGGTCGTTGGTGAACTCGAGGTTCTTCCACGAGGCCTGGAGCACCGAATCGGCGACACCCTTGCCGGTGATGGTGGTGATGGCCTGGTTGACCATGCGCTGCGCCTCGGCGGCGTTGCCGTTGACCAGCTCGTTGGCCTGGACCTGGCCCTCCACCAGCCGGTGCACGGCGTCGGGGTGCTCCTTCAGGAACTTGGTGCGGACGATGAGGTGGGTGGTGACGAACCTCCCGTCGGGCCACAGGGCCCGCTCGTCGAGGAGGACCTTGCCCCCGCCCTCCTGGACCAGGCGGGTGGCCCAGGGCTCGGGGACCCAGCCACCGTCGATCTGGCCGGACCGGAACGTCTCCAGGGTCTGGGCGTTCTCCTGAGGGACGATGGACACGTCGCCGCCACCCTCCAGGTCTGCCTTCAGGTTGTTGTCCTTGAGCCAGTGGCGGAGGGCGACGTCCTGGGTGCCGCCCCGCTGCGGCGAAGCGAGCTTCTTACCCTTGAGGTCGGCGGCGCTGTTGATCGACGGCTTGACCACCAGGGACGCGCCGCCCGAGGTGGCGCCGGAGATGATGCGGATCGCCTCGCCGCCGGACTGCACGTGGGCGTTGATGGCCGGGTTGGGACCGATGTAGGTGGCGTCGAGGGCGCCGGAGAAGAGGGCCTCCACTGCGGCGGGGCCGGCGTTGAAGGTCTTCGCCTCCAGGGTGTTCTCGCCCAGTGCGCTCTTGAAGATGCCGCTCTGAACGCCGACCAGGGCGGTGGCGTGGGTGACGTTGGGGAAGTACCCGAGCCGCAGGGCGGTGGGAGGCTTGGTGGCGGTCGAGCCGGATCCGGACGAGCCCGTGTCGCCGCCGCAGGCGGTCGTCAGCAGAGCCAACGCCACCAGCAGGACGGCGGCCGGGGCTCGCCCGAAAGCCGAGTTTCTCAATCGCATTTGTGCAGAATAAGTTCGGCCGTTCTCGATCGTCAAGCCATTCCCGGAAAAGCAGATCATATTCGTCAGGAATTGCTACCGTGGCCAGGTGGCCGAGCTTTCCGAGGGGCTGACGGTGTGGCTGACCGGCCTTCCGTCGGCGGGAAAGACCACCCTGGCTCGCGGCCTGGAGAAGCGGCTGCTGGCCGACGGGCACCGGGTGGAGGTGCTCGACGGCGACGTGGTGCGCACCCACCTGACCAAGGGGCTGGGCTTCTCCCGCGAGGACCGGGAGGAGAACGTGCGCCGCATCGGCTTCGTCGCCCATCTGCTGGCCCGCAACGGCGTCGTGGTGGTCGCCTCGGTGATCTCCCCGTACCGGGCGGTGCGGGACGAAGTCCGCGAGCTGCACGCCGGCCGGTTCTTCGAGGTCCACGTGGCCACGCCCGTCGAGGTGTGCGCCCGGCGCGACGTCAAGGGGCTCTACGCCAAGCAGCGGGCAGGGGAGCTGACCGGGCTCACCGGGGTCGACGACCCCTACGAGCCACCGCTGCGGCCCGAGGCGGTCATTCCCACCCAGGACCAGACCCTGGAAGAATCAGTGGAGACGCTATGGCAGGCCCTGCACTCCTCCTAGACGACGAGCTGGCCGAGCTGAACCGCTCGTTCGAGTCGGCGCCCGCGTCGAAGGTCGTGCGCTGGGCGGTCGACCGGTTCTCGACCCAGCTCTCCCTGCTGGCGTCAATGACCGACGCCGTGCTCATCGACCTCGCAGTCAAAATCGACCCGTCGATCGAGGTGGTGTTCATCGACACCGGCCACCACTTCCCCGAAACCCTGGAGACGGTGGAGCTGGTCCGCCGCCGCTACGGGCTGAACCTCCGGATCGTCACCGTGGGCCCCGAGCCGGCGCCCCTGGTCGATGGCTGCTGCTCGGCCACCAAGGTCCTCCAGCTCGACCGTGCCCTCGCCGGCCGCCAGGCCTGGTTGAGCGGCCTGCGGCGGGCCGAGGCCATTACCCGGGCCGACGCGCCGATCGTGGATCTCGACCGCCGTGGACTGGTGAAGGTCAACCCCCTGGCCACCTGGACCGATGACGACGTCGCCGGCTACATCGCCGAGCACGACGTTCCGGTGAACCCCCTGGTGTTCCGGGGCTACCCGTCGGTGGGCTGCCGGCCGTGCACCTTTCCGGTAGCCGAGGGCGCCGACCCCCGCTCGGGGCGCTGGGCCGGATCGAGTCGCACGGAGTGCGGTATTCACGGCTGAAGCTCAAGCCCGCCGTCGCGGGCGCCGATACCTCTTCTTGACTGCAGGTCAGCAAGAGGGGGGACCCGCCATGATCGATCTGGACCGGATGGAGGCGCAGCTCGCTGACGCCCTCACCCAGACCGCCCGTCCCTCTCCTGCCGCGGCGCGCACAGCGCCGGTGCCGGCTCCCACCCCGGCACCGGCGCCCGCGCCTGCGACTCGACGGCGGCCCCGCGCCGCGGTCCCGGCTGCCACCGCCCCGGAGCCCCGGGCGCGCCCACGAGCCCGCGCCGCAAGCCTGCCCGCGTCCGCACCGGAGCTGCTCGAGCTCGGCCTGCTGGACGAGGCCGACGCCGTTGTCGCCCGTGGGGCCCACCCTCGGGACGCGCTGACCTGGACCACGATGCGAGCCCTGCTCGAGGGCCGCCAGGATCCGGCGCGCACCGGCATCGAGGAGCTGCGCCGGCTGGCTCAGAGGACCGACGACCCCGCCGCGTGGGACCGGTACTGGGTCCAGCGCTTCTGGTTCGCCTTCGAGTGGGGCACCGAAGAGGAGCGCTACGACGTCCTCGACCATTGCCGCGACCGGGCCTACCGCTTCGACGACCTGCCGTGGTGGGGCAACCTGACGCTCCTGCTGGCCGCCACGGGCAAGGACGATGAGGCTGGTCGGGCGTTCGACGCCACCCAGGATCTGGTGGCACGGGCGCCGTCGGACACCTGTCTGCTCGACGTGGTGACCAACCTGGTGGAGGCGGCGGCCCTGATGGGCGACGCCGGCCGGGTCGCGGCCGCCGCCCGTACGCTGCGCTGGCCCGAAGGGCGACTGGTGGTGGCCGGCGCCGCTGCCGTGTGCAAGGGCTCGGTCGACCGGTACGTGGCTCTGGCCCACCTCGCCCTCGGCGACCCGGCCGCGGCGGCGGAGTGCTTCAGGCGGGCCGAGGCCACCCACCGCGCCATCGGCGCCGGACCGATGCTGGCCCGCACGCTCCAGCAGGCATCGGGCCGACTGGTCGCCGCCTGACGGCTGCTTCGCCCCTGGCCAGACCTGACCTCACAGGATTTCTCCGCCGGACCGGGAACGGCCCCGGCTGCGGTCACGTTCTGGCTGTGCCATGACACAGCTGAGCGCCTTCGGATCGGAGCGGCGGACGGGTCGGCGACGCGTTGTCCCGGCTCTGGTGGCGCTGTGGGTGCTCGGTGCCGCCGGGCCCGCGCAGGCCGCCGCCGACGTCCCCGGCTACCGCACGGAGGAGGTCCGGTCCCTCGCCCGGGGCGTGGAGTACCGCCGGCTCCTCCGCGCCGACGGGCCGGTGGTCGTCCACGTCGTGGCCCTGAGGAAGGACTCCGGCCTCGCCCTGCGCGCGGTCCTCTCCAACGACCGGGTAGCCGGGCCGGCGCCCGCCCAGGAGCGGACCAGCGCCATGTGCCAGCGCGTCCGGTGTGTCGCCGCCGTCAACGGCGACTTCGCCTTCCCGAGCGGCGAACCGATCGGCGCCGTGGTGGCCGGCGGCCAGATGCTGCGGTCGCCGGTGCCCAGCCACCACCAGTTGTCGGTCACTCCGACCGGGGACCTCGTGGCGGGCACGCTGGCCTGGTCGGCGCAGCTGGTGCCGTCGGACCTCCGGCCTCTCGCCCTCCAGGGTCTCAACGTGCCCCGCCCGGCGGAGGCGCTGGTCATGTACACGCCCGCCTTCGGTCCGGCCACGGCCACCAACGACTTCGGCGCCGAGCTGGTGCTGCGGGTGGTCGAACCGGCGTCGCCGCCCCGGCTGGCCCAGACCTCGCTGGTGGAGCTCATCGGTTTCGTCTCCGGCAAGGGCAACTCCTCGATTCCCGCGGACGGCCTGGTGCTGTCGGGCCATGGAGCGGGAGCGGCGGCCCTGGCCGACCTCTGGAGCCGCCACCAGAGCGGGGCGGTCAGCCGCCGGGGGCTCCTGCGGGTGGAGACGACGGCGCCGGTGGCCGAGAGCGTCGGCGCCACGCCGATCCTCGTCCACGAAGGCCGTCGGTGGGTGGCTGACGACGGGTCCGGCTTCGTGGCCGGCCGCCACCCCCGGACGGCCGTCGGGTGGAACGCGGCGGAGACCTTGCTGGTCACCGTGGACGGCCGCCAGCCCGGTTACAGCATCGGGTTGAGCCTTCCCGACACCGCCGAGCTGCTGCGGAGCCTGGGTGTGACCGAGGCCGTGAATCTCGACGGCGGTGGGTCGACCACTCTGGCGGCCGGGGCAACCGTGCTGAACCGGCCGAGCGACCGAATGGTCAAGCGGGCCGGCAAGCAGCAGATCGTGCACGAGCCCCGCCCCGGCGATGTCGTCGTCGGCGCCGTCGAGCGGCCGGTGGCCAGCGGCCTGGCCATCGTCCCCGCCGGCGCCGCGCCCCTGCCCCCCTTCGACCCGCTGGCCGGTGGCGTCCCTGCAGTGCTCGGCGACGTCGCAGTTTCCGCCGATGACACCGACCCGGCGTCGGTCCTCGGCGCCGGCAACTTCGCCCTGCTCGACCTGCGGCATCCGCCCAGCCCCAGCCCCGGCCTCATCGCCGTGGCCGCCGGCATGGAGGTGGCCATGGCCCAGTGGCTGCTCATCGTCGCCGTAGCCCGGCGGCGGCGACGCTCAGCGGCTTAGGACCGACCTCGCCGGAGGGCCCGCCACAACGCACGGGGACTGTCGTTGACCGCCGTGTACGTCAGCCCGCCTGCCATCCCACCCAGGAGCACAGCAGCGACCGTCTGCGACCCCGAGTCGCCCGTCAGGAGCTCGAACGTCCACTGCGCGGCCACCATGGCCGTCACCAGCGCCAAGCCGAACCGCGCGGACCGCACGGCGGAAGTATCGCCCGAACCGGTCGAGTGTGGGGCGATCGGCACGCACACCACTCCCGACGCTCATTCCGCGGCCAGGAGGTCGGCCAGCTCGGCGGCGTTGATCGCCGCGTCGTCCCGGTAGCAGTTGTTCATGAGGACGTGGACTTCGCGGGCGGAGGCGGCCAGCTCCCGGATCCGGGGCACCCATTCCCGCAGCTCGTCGGGGGTGTACCGGTAGCGGAAGCGCTCGGCCGCCGTCTGGATCTCCGGGTCCTCCCAGGTGGCGGTGTTGCGACCGTGGAAGCGAACCACTGCGAGGTCCGACGTCACCGCCACGACCGGGGGCATCGACGACGG
Organism: uncultured Acidimicrobiales bacterium; assembly: GCA_902805665.1. Classification (GTDB taxonomy): domain Bacteria; phylum Actinomycetota; class Acidimicrobiia; order Acidimicrobiales; family AC-14; genus CADCTB01. The sequence goes on along the minus strand of CADCTB010000199.1, from coordinate 5,110 downwards.
GAAGCCGGCCGGCTCGTCGACGCAGACGAAGCTGACGCCCAGCTCCTCCAGCAGCTCGAGGGTCGGCTCGCAGTCGCCCCCCTCGAGCCAGCGGGCGTGGCGGAACTCGACACACAGCCGCAGGTCCGGGAGCCGGGCGACGGTGTCCCGCAGCACCTGGCGGTTCTCAGCCTTGGGGCCGAACCACCGCGGGTACTGGAGGAGCACGGCGCCCAGGCGCCCGGCCCGGTGCAGCGGCATCAACGAGTGGCGGAAGCGGTCGAAGGCCTCGTCCAGGGCGTCGGGCGGCAGGTAGTGGGAGTAGAGCCGGCGCTTGTCCCGGTGCTCCGGGGGGACGGCGGGCTGCATGTCCTCCCACAGGGAGTTCTGGAAGGTCGGATGACCGGTGAGCAGCGACCACGCCTTGATGTTCATGGTGAACCCGGGCGGGGTCCGGTCGGCCCACATCTGGGACAGCTCGGGCGTCGGAGGGAAGTAGTAGGTGCTGTCGACCTCGACGATCGGGAACTTGCTGGCGTAGTAGGCCAGCCGCTCGGCCGCGGTCATGGTCTTCTTGGGGTACCAGTCCGTCTCCTTGACCAGGGTGGCGTCGGTCCAGGAGCACGTGCCGAGCAGGACTCGGCTGCCGCCCAGGTCGAGCGCCGTCATGGTCAGCCGGCGACGGCGAGGGGCCCGGAGTCGCGCAGGACCTTGGCGAAGGCCTCGGCGACGGCGGCGTGACCGGCCGTGCTGGGATGGAAGCCGTCCCGACTGACCAGCGCCGGCTCGGTTCCCGCGGCCCGGGCGGCCATGCCCACGGCGTGGAGGTCGACGAGCAGCGATCCCGTGCGCTGCACGGCCCGGGCGATCGCCGCGTTGTACTCGGCCACCAGCTGCCCGACAACGTCGGGGCCGGGCAGGCCCAAGAGCCGGCCGGCCTGGTACGCGGGGAGTCGGTCGAGGGGAGGGGTGTTGGCCACCAGGATGCGCGTCGAGACGCTTCGGCGCAGCTGCCTCAGCAGGGACTCGAGCTGGCGCTCGTACTCGGCCGGGCTGACCCCCCGGGTCATGTCGTTGACGTTCAGCCAGACGGTGATCAGGTTCGGTCGGGCGGCGAGGGTGGGCTCGACCTGTTCGGTGATGGCCTGGGCCACGGTGCTCCCGGGAACGCCCATGTTGACCATGACCGACCCGGCCGGCATGGCGGTGCGGTGCAGGACGCGGGTCCAGGCGTCGCGCAGGGGCTGGTCGCTGCCGACACCCGTGGTCTCGCTGGCGCCCACCGCCACGTAGACGGGCGCGGGCCCGGTGTCGGCGGGTGGCGGCAGCACCTCCGGCTTGGAGAACGAGCACGCCGTCATCACCAGCACGACGATCACCACGAGGACGGCGGCCCGCATCCTCATGCCGCCTCCATGGCCTCGCGGGCGGGCATCCGGGCCGCCCGCCGGGCGGGCATGGCCCCGGCACCGAGGGCGAGCATGGTGGAGCCGCACACCGCCCCCAGCAGCACGAGGACCGGCAGGCCGAGGCGGACGCCGGCCAGCCCCTGGGCGGCGAGGTAGCCGTTGACCACCGCGCTCACGCCCAGAGCGGTGGCGTACCCCAGGGCGGTACCGACGATGCCTCCGACCAGGCCGAGCACGCCGGCCTCGAACAGGAAGACCCGCTGCACGTCGCGGTCCCGGGCCCCGATGGCCTTCAGCACCCCGATCTCGCGCCGTCGCTCGCGCACCGCGGCCAGGAGCGCGTTGGCGATCCCGAGGGACGCGATGACCAGGGCGATGGCGCCGATGGCCCCGAGCACGATCTCCACCACCCGGAGGTAACGCTGGACCGACGCCACCAGGTTCTCCGGGGCGCTGGTGGAGTAGCCCAGCTCGGTGATCTCCCGCCGGACGGTGTTGACCTTCTCCAGGTCGTTGGCGACGACGAACAGCCCGCTGTACGGCGACGTCGGGATCTGGACCCGGCCCTCGGCGTCGCTGCCGGCGGCGGTCCAGGTCCGCGCCGCCCTTGACTGCTCGAGGGAGACGAGGAACTGGCCGGGGGCCGTCTCCTGGGCCACGACGCCGACGATGGTGGTCCGCACCCAGCGGCTGCGGAACCGCCGGGGCTGACCGGAGTCGGTGAACACCCGTGGGGCGCCGAGCTGCACCTCGGTGCCGACCACGGCGGCGGCCTGCTTCTTGGTGAGGCCCATGCGGGTCAGGTAGCCCTGGGTGACCGCGACCTCGGTGAGGGAGCCAGGCACGGGGAGCCGGCCGCTGAGGATGGTGATCGGCATGAGCGACGCCCGCTCGAGGTCGATGCCCACCATCGTCTCCGGAAAGGGCCCCGGGGTGGTCAGACCCGGAACAGTGGGGCGGGGGGAGGTGACGTTGGTGGTGGCCGGCTGGTCCAGGGTCGTGGTGGGGGCCACGGTGGATGGCAGCGGAGGCTGGCGGGCCAGGACCTCGGCGTTGGCCGGAGGCTCGGGGACTATGACGTTGACCACCGCGGCCACGATGGGCAGCACCGACTTCACGTCGGGCATGGCGGTGATCTTGGACCGGATGGAGTCGTCGAGGTCCTTGGGCGGACCGGGGCGGGGGTCGTCGGTGTCGACCTGGCTGGGGTCGGCCTCGGCGGCGGCCACGTTGATCCCCGACAGTGGCCCGCCCTTCGACAGCTCGGAGAGGACCTTGGTGCGCGCCGTCCCGGCGATGGTGACCAGGGCGGTCAGGAGCGTGGCGGCCAGGGCGACGGCGGCCACGGTGAGGACCGAGCGTCCGAAGCGCCGCCGGATGCTGGTGGCCGCCATGGAGGCGGCGTCGCGCCACTTCATGCCGGGGCGGAGGTCGGGATCCGGTGGCCGCGGTCGAGAGAGATGCGCTGCTCGGCCCGCAGGGCCAGCTCGCGGTTGTGGGTGACCATGACCAGGGTGCAGCTGTGCTCGGCCCGGACCTTCTCCAGGAGCTCGATGACCATGACGGAAGCGTCGTCGTCGAGGTTCCCGGTGGGCTCGTCGGCCAGGAGCAGCCGCGGCTCGTTCACGAGCGCCCGGGCGATGGCCACCCGCTGGCGCTCACCGCCGGAGAGCCTCGACGGCCGGTGCCCGGCCCGCTCGCCCAGGCCCACGGCGTGGAGCAGCTCGAGGGCCCGAGCCTTGCGGTCGGCGGGGCTGGTCCCGTTCAGGGTGCCGGCGAGCTCCACGTTCTGGGCCGCGGTCAACGTCTCGAGGAGCCCGAAGTGCTGGAAGACGAACCCCACGGTGGCCCGCCGGTACGCCGCCAGCCCGTCGCCGGTGAGGCCGTTCAGGTCCTGCCCGCCGATCTCGATCCGGCCGCTCTGGGGCTGCTCGAGGCCGCCGAGCAGCGACAGGAGGGTTGTCTTGCCCGCTCCGGACGGCCCGGTGATCGCCGCGTACCCGCCGTCGGCCACGTCGAGGTCGAGGCCGCCCAGCACCGTGAGCGGCCCCTCGGCGGTGCGATAGGTGTGACTGAGGCCCCGGAGGGAGATGGCGACGCCCATGCGCCTTCCACTCTGGCCTATCGCGAGCGCGTTGATAGACCGCGCCGGGCCGACATTGCGGTGGAGCGCCTCAGAACTGGCTGAGTGTCCCGCAGCTCTTGAGCCCGTAGGCGTCGAACTTGGAGTTGGCCGCCGTGACCAGGGTGGTCTCCTCGTCGTCGAGGCGGTCGAAGGCGGCCTGGTTCCGGGCCTGGGCCGCGGCCTGCAGCTCCTTGTCCTTGGCGATGACCTTGTCCTGGGCGGCCAGCATGTCGGCGACCACCGCCTCGTCGCCCGGAGGCACCGGCAGGGCCCTGATGTCGGCGAACAGCTTCTCCTCGATCACCAGGTAGGAGGTTGCGGTCCGGGCGAAGCTGGCCAGCGAGGTCGGGCTCGGCAAGGCGTCGACCTTCTTGTTGGCTGCCGTGCACAGGGACTCGGCCCGGGCGACGAAGGCCGCCTTGAGCACCGTCCGGCTGCCCTCGAACACGGTGGTGACCGGCGCCTGCAGGCCAGTGCCGCAGGCGGTGAGCCCGTACGCCTTGGCCTGGACCGCGGCCGCGTCGGCCTTGGCCTTGAGGTCGTTGGCGGCCTGGGCGGTCACCTTGTCGTCGGACTTTCCGGCCGCTTCCTGGAGGGCCCGGGCCGGCGTCGCCACCTCGGCCAGTGCGCCGGTCAGGCCGGTCACGACCGCCTTGTCGTCGCCGGGAGGGTTGACCTTCCTGAGCTCGGCCACTTGGGTGTCGACGGTGGTGGCGATGGTGCCGGCCGCAGTGGCCAGCTCGGGCAGGTTCGACGGCTTGGCGACCGCGCCCAGGGCGCCGTTGCCGGTACCACAGGCGCCGTCGGCCTTGGTCACGAACTCCGTTTTCGACACCCCGCCGCCGCACGCGCTCAGCGCGGCGGCGAGGGTGAGGGCGCCGGCCAGGCCGGTGAGAGATCGCCGCATGTCAGCTGCCCACCGTTCCGCAGGTCTTGAGGCCGTAGGCGTCGAGCTTGGCGTTGACCGCCGTGCCGGCCACCTCGAGCTCCTGGGCCAGTGCGCCCAGCAGCCGGGCGTTGTTGGCCTTCGCTGCCGCCCCGGCTTCCTTGCTCTTGGCGTTCAGGGTGTCGATGGCGGCAAGGTAGTCCCCGACTGCGCCCTCGTCGCCCGGAGGGACGGGAAGGGCGCGGAGATCCGAGGCCAGCTTGACGACGAGGGGGACGACCGCGTCGAGGTAGCGACCGAGCGACGCCAGCGACGAGCCCGGCTTGGCCAGGGTGCCGGCCTTGCGGTCGAAGTCGCGGCACAGGTCCGCGGCCTTGGCCACGTACGAGCTCTTGACGACCGACTTGGTCCCCTCGAAGAGATTGGCCACGGCGGGCTTCAGACCGGTGCCGCACTGGGTGAGCCCGAAGGTCTGAGCCGACGTGGCTGCGGCGTCGACCTTGGTCTGCATCTCGGCGCCGGCCTTGGCCATCGCCGCGTCGTCGTTCTTGGCCGCCGCGTCCTGGAGCGCCTTGGTCGGGGCGCTCACCTCGCCGATGGCGGCGATGACCCCTTCCACCTGCGCCTTGTCCTTGCCGCCGGGCATCTTCATGGCCCGGAGCATGGCCACCTGGCCGTCGACGGTGGAGACGGCGGTGCCCGCCGCGGTTG
>CADCTB010000198.1 GCA_902805665.1 uncultured Acidimicrobiales bacterium | reverse complement strand
AGTCTTGCCTCGTGACCTAAGAGCGGGGGCGGTCGAGGTACTGCAGGAGCTCGTGGGCGGCGAGCTCGACCTCCTTGTGGCGCCACTCGGCGGCGCGGTAGTGGCAGGCGATGAGGCCGGAGCGGTGGAGGCGGCGGAAGTCGCCGTAGACGAAGGCGTAGCGGGCCTTGGTGTCGTCGTTGGCGCCCTCGGTCAGACCAAGGTGCCACTCGCCGTACTCGTCGAAGGAGTGCGACTCGAGGTACGTGTTCTCGTCGTCGGCCGACGGCTGGACGTCGCCCCACTTGCTCTCCAGCACGTACTGGCGGGAGTCGATCAGCTGCCTCGCCCGAGCCACCGCCCGTTCGTTGACTGAGTACGAGGCCATGGGGCCCAGTCTTGCCCAGTCGTGGTCCGGACTCAGGTTGGGGCCGTAAAATGTCGATACCACCAATGCCGCCGACAGGGGAGGTCCGGTGCACAAGTCGAGGGGGCTGATACCGGGGCAGACGCGGGAGCAGGCCCGAGCGGGGCTCAAGCCCGGGAACTTCCAGGGGAGGCCTCCCCGAGGAGTCCGGTCGCACGAGGCGGAGCGGGCCTCGGCCGACGCCATGGAGAGCCACTGGTTCGGCACCAGCCGCTTCAAGCGGCGGGCCCGGGTGACATCGATGGAGGCGCTGACGTCGACGGGGACCGTCCGGCTCGGGTTCGAGGTGGCTGACGGTGAGCCGTTCGAGTTCCTCCCCGGTCAGTTCGTCGGTATCGAGGCCCACTTCGAGGGCCGGGGCTACCGGCGTAGCCCCTACTGCATCCTTTCCGAACCGGCCCGAGCCCCCCACTTCGATCTGCTCGTGCGCGCCATCCCTGAGGGGCCGTTGTCGCTCTACCTGGCCGCGTTGCAGGTCGGCGACGAGGTGCTGTTCCGGGGGCCCACCGGGCGTTCGATGATCCCCCGCTTCGACGACCGGGAGCTCGTCCTCATGGCCACCGGCACCGGCGTGGCGCCCCTCTTCTCCATGGCCCACCACCTGCTGGCCGCCGGCTACCCCCATCCCATCTCCCTGTGGTGGGGACTGCGCCTGGTCGACGACATCTGCCTCACCGACGAGCTCGACGCCCTGGCCGGGACCTACGACCAGTTCAGCTACGCCATCACCCTGTCGCAGCCCCCGCCGGGGTGGACCGGCCTGTGCGGCCGCCTCGGTGAGTCGGTCCCGCCCCTGCTGGAGACGCTGGGCGGCAAGCGGTACTACCTGGTCGGCAACGGGGCCATGCTCGAGGAGATGGAGATGGCGCTGTCGGACCTCGGCGTGGTGCAGCACTGCATCTACAAGGAGCCCTACTTCGACCCGATCCACCAGCCCGACCGGGAGATCGTGGCCCGGATCCGGGAGCGTTTCGTGGCCACCGACCTGTTCTCGGCCTATGCGGCCCGGCGGGGCTCGGATCTCGACCTCGACCGCGACCTCGAGGCCGCCCGCACCGGCAAGGCCGGCAACGGCGACCCGATGGCCGTCTCCGACCTCTTCGAGCTGCTGCCCGCCTTCCTCTCCCACCACCCCGACCAGGACGACCCCAAGCCGACGCACGTCGAGCGCCCCTGGAACCGCCCGTACTGATCTCGCCCGCCGGCCTCAGACGGCGATGTCGAGTGCCCAGTCGGTCTGCCACGCCCGCTGCCGGCGGGTGACCGCCACCGATGCCGCCACGGCGGCGGCCGCGAAGACCAGGAAGCCGGCGGCAAACGTCCCCGTGGAGCCCTGGAGTGAGCCGAGGGCGAAGGGAAGCAGGAACCCGCCCAGGCCACCCGCCGCGCCGACCAGCCCCGTCATCGGGCCGACCGCGGCGGGGAACCGCAGGGGGACCACCTGGAACACCGCCCCGTTGCCCATGCCCAGCGTGCCCATGGTAAAGATCAGCATGGCGACGGTGAGGCCGAGCCCGGGAAGCGAGGCCAGGCCGACGGCCAGTGCGGCGACCACCGCGAGCACCCCGGTGAGCACCCGGGTCCCGCCCATGCGGTCGGCGAGCGCACCGCCCAGCGGTCGCAGCAGTGAGCCGGCGCCCGCGCACAGCGCGGCGTAGCCCGCGGCGCTGAGCTTGCTCATGTCGAAGCGGTCGACGAAGAAGATGGGGAGGTACCCGGACAGGCCGACGAACCCCCCGAAGGTCACCAGGTAGAAGAGGCTCAGCCACCGGGCGTCGGGATCCTGCAGGAGAGACAGCGCCCTCCCGGCCGATGCCCCCTCACGGACCGGAGGCTCCTTGGCCAGGAAGGCGAAGACCAGCCACGTCACCGCCACCGGGATGCAGGCCAGCCCGAAGACGCCGTGCCACCCCACGTGCTCGGCGAGGCGGGGGGCAGCCAGGATGGCGATGATCGTGCCCGAGTTGCCGGCGCCGGCGATGCCCAGCGCCAGGCCCTGGAACTCCGGCGGGTACCAGCGGCTGACGAGGGGGAGGGCGACGGCGAAGCTGGCTCCGGCCACACCGAGCACTAGTCCGATCCCGATGACCTGGGCGTAGGTGCCGCCTCCGAGCCACCCCCAGAGAAGGGGGACGAAGGTGAGGCCCATCGACGCCAGGCCGGTCCGCTTGATGCCGAGGCGTTCGACGACGGAGCCCAGGACAAGTCGGAAGCCGCAGCCCCCGAGCGGAGGAACGGCCACCATCAGGCCCTTCTGGGCCGGGTTGAGGTCGAGGTCGGCGGCCACGTAGGCGCCGAGGGCGCCGAGGAGCACCCAGACCATGAACGACACGTCGAAATGAAGGAGGGACGCCACCAGGCTGGGTGTGTGGCCGGCGTGGGAGAAGCCTTTGACGGACAAGCGGCCAGCATGGCGAGAGGTCGTCTCCGTACCGTTGCCGGCTCATGACCGGGCGGTGACGTTCGCCTGACAGCTACCTACACTCGGCCGCCATGGGGGCCGACGCACGGAACCGCTGGCTGGCCGAGACGGGGGGCCGAAGTGAGACGTACGACCGACGGTGGGAGGAGCTGGCCGCGGCCGGTCAGAACGTCCACGGCGAGGCCGACCTGGTCGAGGGCCTGGGCCCCCGCTCGGTCCTCGACGCCGGGTGCGGGACGGGGCGGGTCGCGGTCGAGCTGGCCCGGCGGGGCATCGACGTCGTGGGGGTCGACCTCGACGCCTCCATGCTGGAGAAGGCCCGGGCCAAGCAACCGGACGTGCCATGGGTCGTCGGCGACGTGGCCGACGTCGACCTGGGGCGTACCTTCGACGTCGTCCTGCTCGCCGGGAACGTGATGATCTTCCTGGCCCCGGGCACGGAGGCCGCGGTCGTCGGCAACCTGGCCCGCCACCTCGAGCCGGGCGGGGCGCTGGTGGCCGGCTTCTCCCTGGAGCCCGGCCGGCTCGACCTGGAGACCTACGACGGCCACGCCCGGGCGGCCGGCCTGGTCCTCGGCGCCCGGTGGGCCACGTGGGACCGCCAGCCGTTCGAGGGTGGCAACTACGCAGTGTCAGTGCACCGGCGATCTGCCGGCGAGTAGCGACCTAGGTCGAGCGCTTGCTCTTCTCGGCCTTCTTCGCCTTCTTGGCGGACCGCTTCTCCTGCAGGGACTTGCCCTGCTTCTTCTGATTGCCGGACTGCGGGGACTTCTCGGCCATGCCCCGAGACTACGCCCGGCCGGCGGCTTCAGGCGTCGGTCCCGGCCCAGTCACCCTCGTCGACGTCCCAGTTGATCGAGTCGGGGCCGGCCATCTGGATGGTGACGTGGGTCATGGGCGAGTCCGGCGCGGCTCCGTGCCAGTGCCACTCGCCCGGTTGGGCCACCACCACGTCGCCCACCTCCACGGTGCGGCGGCCCGACCGGTCACCCACCACGCCCCGACCGGAAGTGATGACCAGCATCTGCCCGTGCCGGTGGGTGTGGGGCCGACTCCGGCCCCCGGCGTCGAAGTGGACGGCGAAGACGGCGGCCCCTTCCGCCGGGAACGGGTTCGGGAACGGCTGTATCCGGGCCCGGCCCTCGAAGTGCTCGGGCCACTCCGCGGGCGGCTCGCCCACGGTGTGCTCGATGTGCTCGATGTCCATGGTGACCTCCTGGCATAGTCCGGCGCATGGAACCCGCTGTCCGTCGCCTCTCGTCCGGTGCGCCATGGGAGCCTCTCATCGGCTACAGCCGGGTGGTCGTCGCCGGCCCGCTGATCTTCGTGGCCGGCACGACGGCGACGGTGGCCGGCCAGGTCGTCGGCCCGGGCGACGCCTACGCCCAGACGATCCAGGCTTTCCGCAACGTGGAGACGGCGCTGGCGATGGCAGGGGCGGCGCTGGCCGACGTGGTCCAGACCCAGCTCTTCGTCACCGACATCACCCGATGGGAGGAGGTGGGCCGGGCCCACCGGGAGCTGTTCGGCGACATCATGCCGGTGACCGCCATGGTCGGCGTCGCCGCCCTGATCGACCCGGAGATGATCGTCGAGGTGCAGGCCGTGGCCTACAAGGCGGTCGTCTGACGGGCAGTCCCGACCGCGACGAGCGCCGGCTGAAGGGGGGAACACCGACCAATCCGGTGGCGTTGGAACGATCGTGAGCGAGTTCACAAACGACGTCGGCTCGGACCCGGTGCGGCCTCTCGACCACATGCCGAAGCTGTCCAGCGCCGAGCTGAGGCGCCACCAGCAGACGACGCTGGACACGCCGCGACGGCGGTACGGCCCTGCCGCGCGCATCCTGTTCGCGGCCTTGGACCTCGTCTACGGACGGGCCCGGACGCTCTCCAAGTTCAAGGTGCTCGAGGTGGTGGCCCGCGTGCCGTATCAGGCGTGGGAGCAGGTGGCGTTCGTCGCCGTCACCCACCGGTACTCGAGGCCGAAGTTCGCCCGGCGCATCTTCGAGCGGGCGGAAGAGAGCCGGCACCAGCAGGACAACGAGATGTGGCACCTCTTGATCCTCGAGGAGCTGGTCGAGGAGGAGGGCCGTCGCGAGAGCTTCCTGCGCCACCGGGTGTTCCCGCAGGTGCTGGCGTTCAGCTACTACCACCTCTCCTGGCTGCTCTACGCGCTGCACCCGGCGTGGAGCTACGGGATGAACGCCGACTTCGAGGATCACGCCCAGCACGAGTACGCCCTCTTCGTGCAGGAGAACCCCGACTTCGAGCTGCGGTCCTACGACGGCATGTTCGCGGAGGAGTACGGGCGGTTCGACTCCATCGCCGACCTGTTCCGCCAGATCAGCCACGACGAGCTGGTCCACAAGGAGGAGAGCCTTACCCGGCTGCGCGAACCGCGCTTCCGGTAGCGGTCGGCAAGCCCCCCGTGCGGCGGCCGTACGCTTCGGCCCATGCCCGCACTCCGCGTGACACTGCCCCGGTCGGTCGTGTCCGACGTGGCGCCCACCTGGCAGGGTTTGCGGGAGGAGCTCGGAGTCCGCGACGCCTTCCCGCCCGATGTGCTCGCCGAAGCCGAGGACGCGGCCCGATCGCCGAGGATGCCCGACCTCGACCGGACCGACCTGCCCTTCGTGACGATCGATCCGGAGGGCAGTCGGGACCTCGACCAGGCCCTGGCCATCGAGCGGCGGTCGGGTGGCTACCGGGTGCACTACGCCATCGCCGACGTCGCCGCCTTCGTGCGCCCCGACGGTCCGCTCGACGCCGAGGCCCATCGCCGGGGCGTCACCCTGTACGCGCCCGACCGCAACGTTCCCCTGCACCCCGACGTCCTCAGCGCCGGAGCGGCCAGCCTCCTGGCCGACCAGATCCGCCCCGCGCTCCTGTGGTCCCTGGACCTCGATGCGCACGGCGAGCTGGTGGCCACCGAGGTCCGGCGGGCCCAGGTCCGCTCCCGCCGGCAGCTGGCCTACCCCGAAGTGCAACAGCTGCTCGACACGGGCCGGGCGGGCGAGGAGCTCGACCTTCTGCGGGAGGTCGGCCGGCTGCGCCAGGCCCGTGCCGAGGAGCGGGGCGCCGTGCACCTGCCCACGCCCGAGCAGGAGGTGGCCGACGGGCCCGACGGCCGGCCGTGCCTGGTGTTCCGGGCCCAGCTGCCGACCGAGGCGTGGAACGCGGAGATCAGCCTGTTGACCGGCATGGCCGCCGCCCGCCTCATGCTCGACGGCGGCATCGGCCTCCTCCGCACGCTGCCCCCGCCGGATCCGACAGAGGTCGACTCGGTGCGCCGCAGCGCCCTGGCCCTGGACCAGCCCTGGCCCGCGGCAGCCCCGTACGCAGAGGTCATCTCCGCCCTCGACCCCGGTGTGCCGGAGGCGGCGGCCCTCCTCACGTTCGCGGCCCGGCTCCTGCGGGGCGCGGCCTACACCGCGTTCGAGGGGCCACCGCCGGAGCAGGCCCTCCACAGCGCGGTCGCCGCGCCGTACGCCCACTGCACCGCGCCCCTCCGCCGGCTGGCCGACCGCCACGTGGGCGAGGTGTGTCTTGCTCTGGCCGGCGGCAGCGAGGTGCCGGAGTGGGCCCGTCGGTCGCTACCACTCCTGCCCGCCGAGATGGCCGGCGCCACCCGCCGGGCCCAGGCCCTGGAGCGGGCGGTCGTCGACCTGGCGGAGGCTGTCGTCCTGGCGCCCCGGGCCGGCGAGACGTTCGACGCGGTGGTGGTCGAGAGCGGGGACAAGCGGGGTGTCGTGCAGCTGCGCGACCCTGCCGTGAGGGCGCCTTGTGAGGGCGCCGACCTGCCGCTGGGCCAGCCGCTGCGGGTCCGGCTGGCGGCGGTCGACATCGCCGCCCGCAAGGTGACGTTCCGACCGGCCTGACGTCTTCCCGGCTACTACCGTCTGCCCGTGACCTCGACCCGCCCAGCCCCGACACCGCTGGCGCACTGCCCGACGGGCATCGCCGGGCTCGACGAGATCACGTCCGGCGGGCTGCCCCGCGGGCGGACCACCCTGCTGGCCGGAGGCCCGGGCTGCGGCAAGACGCTTCTGGCCACCCAGTTCCTCGTCCGGGGCGCCGAGATCGGCGAGCCGGGAGTGTTCCTTGCCTTCGAGGAGACCGCCGAGGAGCTGACGACCAACGTCGCCAGCCTGGGCTGGGACCTCGACGGGTTGGTGGCCGACGGCAAGTTGGTCGTCGACCACGTGAAGGTCGAACGGGAGCGGATCGACCAGACGGGCGACTACGACCTCGAGGGGCTGTTCATCAGGATCGGCTTCGCCATCGACGAGGTGGGCGCGAAGCGCGTGGTCCTCGACACCCTCGAGGTGCTGTTCTCCGCCCTCGACGACACCGCCCGGCTGCGGGCCGAGATGCGCCGCCTCTTCAGCTGGCTGAAGACCCGTGGCGTCACCGCCATCGTCACCGCCGAGCGAGGCGAGGGCACCCTCACCCGGCACGGCCTCGAGGAGTACGTGGCCGACTGCGTGATCAGCGTCGACCACCGCGTCACCGACCAGCTCGCAGTGCGACGGATCCGCATCGTCAAGCAGCGGGGATCGGCGCACGGCACCAACGAGTACCCCTTCGTGATCGACGAAGGTGGTTTGAGCGTCGTGCCCGTCACCTCGTTCCAACTCGACCATCCCGCCGGCACCGACGTCGTTTCCACGGGCATTCCCGACCTCGACGCCATGTTGGGAGGGGGCGGCTGGTACAAGGGCAGCACCACGTTGATCTCCGGGGAGTCGGGAACGGGTAAAACCACGTTCGCCGCCGCCTTCGCCGACGCCGCGTGCCGTCGGGGCGAGCGCTGCCTCTACCTCGCCTTCGAGGAGTCCGGCCCCCAGCTGGTGCGGAACATGGCCTCGGTGGGCATGGCGCTCGAACAGTGGACGGAGAAGGGCCTGCTCCGGATCCACGCCAGCCGGCCCACCCAGATCGGCCTGGAGCGGCACCTCACCACCGTCTACCAGCAGGTCGAGGCCCACCAGCCCGACGTGGTCGTCATCGACCCGATCACCGACTTCACCTCCCTCGGCACGGCCACAGACGTCAAGGTCATGCTCATGCGCATCGTCGACTACCTCAAGGCCCGCCGGGTCACCGGGGTGTTCACCAGCCTGATGCATCAAGGGGGCAGCGACGACCCGACCATCTCGTCCCTCATCGACAACTGGGTGCAGCTTCGGAACCTGGAAACCGAGGCCCAACGGGACCGGGGCGTTTTCGTCCAGAAGGCCCGGGGGATGTCCCACTCCAACCAGATCCGGGAGCTCGTCCTCACCGACGGCGGCATCCGCCTGCTCGAGGTGATCGCCGGACCGGACGGGGTGCTCACCGGGCGGGCCCGGGCCCGGAGCACGACCGACAGCAGGGCCGGGACATGACCGACACGGGGCCCGGCGGCGCGGACGAGCGTTGGGAGCTGCGGCTGTACGTGGCCGGCGAGACCCCCCGCTCCGTCGCGGCCCTGGCCAACCTGCGCAAGATCTGCGAGGAGCACCTGGCCGGCAAATACTCGATCGACGTGATCGACCTGCTCGAGCGGCCGCAGCTGGCCAGGGGCGAGCAGATCATCGCCATCCCGACGCTGGAGCGGCGTCTACCCGAGCCGGTCCGCAAGATCATCGGCGACCTGTCGAACACCGAACGGGTCCTGATCGGCCTCGACCTCCGCCCCGAGCGCTGACCCGGCAATGACGTACTCCGACGCGCTGGCCACCACCGAGTTGCTCGACGCCGTCCCCATGGCGGTGGTCCTGGTCGACGACGGCGGGCGGATCACGGTCTGGAACACGGCCGCGGAGACCTTGTACGGGCACGCCCGGGCCGAGGCGGTCGGCGCGCCCGTCCTCGACGTCCTGTTCGACGGCGACGACCGTGACGCGGCAGCGGAGCTCTTCGAGGCGGCGATCCAGGGGCGGGCGTGGGAGGGCGACTTCCGCGTCCGGCGCCGCGACGGCGTGCTGCTGGTCAGCTCGTTCCGGCTGGCGCCGGCGGGCGTGTCGTCCGGCTCGGCGTGGCTGGCCACCGACGGGATCGACCAGGGGCTCGCCGAGCAGGAGCGGTCGGTGCTCCTCAGCGCCGAACGGGCGGCCCGCTCGACCGCCGAGGAGGCCCTGGGCCTGGTGGAGGCCATCCTCACCTCGGCACCGGTCGGCATCGCGGTGTTCGACCTGGACCTGCGTTACGTGCGGGTCAACGACGCCTACGCGGCCCTGAGCGGCGTGCCCGCCGACGAGCACGTCGGAGGCCAGCTCGACGACGTCCTCCCGCTCCAGGCGGATGCCGCCGCCGACCTGCGTCGGGTCGTCACGACGGGGCGCACGATCCTGGGCCGGCACGTGGAGCTGGTCGACGGTGCCGCGGAGGACGAGGGGCAACGCTCCTTCACGGTCAGCTACTTCCCGGTGCGCACGACCGGAGGGGCCCTCGTCGGGGCCGGGCTCACGCTCGTCGAGGTCACCGACGCCAAGCGGGCCGAAGCCGAGCGGGTCGCGCTGCTGCGCCGGGCCGAGGCGGCCCACCAGCGCCTCTCGATCCTGGCGACGGCCAGCACCGTCCTCACCACCACCATGGAGCTCGACGAGCTGCTGGCCCGGTTGACGCGGGTCCTCACGCCCATGGCGGCGGACTGGTGCGTGATCGAGCTCATCGGACGGGGCGGCGAGGTGGAGCACGTGGCCGTGTCACACCGGAGCCGGGACTCGGCGAACGAGCTCGCCGAGTTTCTCCGGTCGGCGCCCGTCGCGGTCGACGGCGACGGCCCCATCGCCGAGGTGCTGCGGACCGGGCAGGCCCGGCTCGCACTCGCGCCGACGGTGGGGACGCTCGTCACGCGAGCCGCCACCGACCGGGGGCGGCCGGAGCTGGCTCAGAGGTTCAACCTCCAGTCGAGCGTGATCGTGCCCATCGAATCGAGGGGCCGGGTGTTCGGCGTGCTGATCCTGTCGACCGAGGGCGAACGCCGGCTCGACGACGACGACCTGGACCTTGCGGTGGAGATCGCCCACCGGGCCGCCCTGGCTGTGGCCAACGCCCGGGCCTACCAGCAGGAGCACGAGATCGCCGAGAGCCTCCAGCGCGCCCTGCTGCCGGCGACGATGCCGGCCGTCGACGGCCTCGAGATCGCCGTCCGCTACGTCGCCGCCACCGACGGCGCATTGGTGGGCGGCGACTGGTACGACGTGCTCACCTTCGGCGACGGCACCACGGGCATCGTCGTCGGCGACGTCGTCGGCCACGACATCGCGGCGTCGACCTCCATGGGCCAGCTCCGCAGCGCCCTCCGGGTCTACGGGTGGGAGGAGCACGCCCGTCCCGCCGCCGCCCTGGGCCGGGTCGACCGGCTCTTCGACAAGCTGGGACTGACCTACGCCACGTGCGTGTTCGGGGTCCTCGACCTCGGGTCGTCGACCTTCTGTTGGAGCAACGCCGGACACCCGCCGCCGCTCCTCGTTCGCGACGGGAAGGCGTCGTTCCTGGTGGAGGGCAGCGGGACCCTGCTCGGCGTCACCGGTGGAGCCGGGACCGAGGAAGCCACGACCGACCTGCGGGAAGGGGACATGCTGGTCCTCTACACCGACGGGCTGGTGGAGCGGCGGGGCGAATCGCTGGAGGTCGGGCTCGACCGTCTGGCCACGGCGGCAGCCAGGGCCGCCGCGGGCGACGCAGAGGTGCTCTGCCAGGCGCTGGTCGACGCGCTCGTGCCGCCCAGCGCCACCCGGGACGACGACCTGGCCATCCTCGTGGCCCGGGTCCGGACCCAGGAGCCGGACCCTGGAGTCCACCGGCTGCCGTTCGACCCGAAGCCTGAGAGCGTCGCCCTGACCCGAGGATTCACCGCAGGGGTGCTCGAGGGCGCGGGTTGGCGCGAGCAGGTCGACACCGCCGTGCTGCTCGTGAGCGAGCTGGTCACCAACTCGGTCCGCCACGCCCACGGCCCCTGCGCACTGGTGGTGTCCTTCGCGGGCGATGTCGTCGAGCTGTGCGTGGAGGACGGCGATCCCAGCCCACCCAAGCCGCGCCCCGCCCGGATCCTCGACGAGAGCGGGCGCGGGTTCGTGCTGGTGGACGCCTTGGCCGACGACTGGGGCGTCCGACCCTTTCAAGGCGGAAAGGCAACGTGGTTCGCCCTGGGCCGGGGTCGGTCCGGAGCATGACCTGGTGCCGTTTTGGGCACGAACACCAGGATGGCCGGCCGCAGTGCTGACAATGGCATGACCGTGGTCGTGGCCCGTCCTTCGCGCCTACGCGGGCTGGCAATCGCCGGCGTGGTCGTGCTGGCCGTGCTGGCCGGGGCCGGACGGCTGGGCGACCTGCTCCCGTCGCTGCCCAACCCGTTCAGCAGCGAGACCGTCGACCGCACCCAGCCTGCGCTCCTGCAGTCCCTCGCCGACCTGCACGAGTACCACGCCGCCACCGGGAACTTCCAGGTCATCGTCGACACCGAGAAGGACACCCGCTTCGTCCCGTCCTTCATACGGGGCGAGCGGACGGTGTTCGTCGCCGGCGGCTCCGTCGACGCGATCGTCGACTTCTCCCAGCTCGACGAACGCTCGATCCAGGTCTCGCCCGACCGGACGTCGGTCACTGTGGTCCTGCCTGCTCCGACCGTGGCCGAGCCCACCGTCGATCCCGAGAACAGCCGGGTGGTGAGCCGCGACCGCGGCGTGCTCGACCGGATCGGCTCGGCGTTCTCGGACAACCCCACGAGTGAGCGCCCGCTCATGCTGGCCGCTCAGGAGAAGATGCGGGCCGCGGCGGCTGAGAGCGACCTTCGGGCCAAGGCCGAGGACAACACCCGGCGCATGCTCGAGGGCATGTTGGGAGCCCTCGGCTTCACGAGCGTGAACGTCTCGTTCAGCCCGAGCCCGGCCTGAGCGACCTGACCGTCTCGATCTCGTCCGCTTCGGCCGGCGTCTTGTCCGGGCGGTAGCGCCGGACCCGCGCGAACCGCAGGGAGACCCCTCCGGGATACCGGTCGGAGACCAGCACTCCGTCGAGGGCGATCTCGACGACCAACTCGGGGCGCACGTAGACGATGATCCCGTCCCGGGACGTCTCCAGCTCGAGCAACCGTTCGGTCTGCCAGGCGAGCAATGCGTCGGTGAGGCCCTTGAAGGTCTTGCCCACCATCACGAAGCCCCCGTCCGCCGCCCGCGCCCCGAGGTGGAGGTTCGACAGCCACCCCTGCCGCCGGCCGTGACCCCACTCGGCGCCCAGCACCACCAGGTCAAGGGTGCTGACCGGCTTCACCTTCCTCCAGGCCGAGCCCCGCCGCCCCGCCTCGTAGTGCGACGCCGCCCCTTTCACCATCACCCCTTCGTGGCCGGCGGCCAAGGCGCCCTCGGCGAAGGCGGTGGCCACGTCCGGATCGGCGGTGACGACAGAGGGCACCCGCAGGGCGCCGACCACCGTGTCCAGCAGGGCGGCCCGCTCGAGGAGCGGCTCGTCGAGCAGGTCGCGACCGTCCAGGTGGAGCAGGTCGAAGAACCACACCCCCAGGTCGGCGCCGGCGCCGTCGTGGCGGCCGAAGCGGCTCATGGTGTCCTGGAAGTTGTCCGGCCGCTCGTCGTCGCCCATGCCGAGCACCTCGCCGTCGAGGACGATGCGCTCGGCGGGCAAGGAGCCGACCAGGCGGACCACGCCCGGGAGGCGCGACGTGACGTCGTTCAGGTTCCGGGTGAACAGACGGACCTCGTCGCCGTCCCGATGGGCCTGGACGCGCGCGCCGTCGAGCTTCCATTCCACCGATGACAGCCCGCAGGCCCCGATGGCCTCCCGCACGTCGGCCGCGGTGGCCGCCAGCATGGGTTGCACCGGGCGCAGCACCCGGAGGCCGATGGCGCACAGGCCGGCCTCGCCCTCGTTGACAGCCGTCTCCGCCACCCGGGACAGGTCGCCGTCGAGCATGACCGCCCGGCGCACGACGTCGACCTTCACGCCCATGGCCACGGCCAGGGCGTCGGTCACCAGCGCCTCCAGGGCGCCCTGTCGGAGGTCACCCAGGAGCAGGCGCCGCAAGAAGTCCGCCTCCGCCGCCGTGGCCCGGGCGAACAGGTCGTTCAGGGTCGCGGACCGGGCGGTGGTGGAGCCGGGACCGGCCAGGCCGGCGAGGGTCGTGACGGCCCGGTCCACGTCGGCGACGGTGAGGATGGGGGACGGAGCCGGGTCGAGGTCGACCGCCGAGATCAGCGCCCAACCCACGCCCACCCGCCCCTGGCGCAGCTGCCCGGCCAGGAACGCCGCCGCCGGGCCCGCTTCTTCAGGCCCGACCCGGCTCAGCACCTCGGCCAGCGCGGCCAGCTTCAGCTTCCGCGACCGGGTGGCTCCCACCTTCGACGAGGCGTCGACCAGATCGGCGAGGAGCACGTCGGGATCCTGCCAGTTGGCGCGTGCCACGATGCGGCATGCGCATCGGGATCGTAGGCACCGGCAACATCGGCGGCACACTTGCGCGGCTCCTCGTGCGCGCCGGCCACGAGGTGGTGCTCGCCAACTCCCGGGGACCTGAGGCGGTGGCCGGCCTGGCGGCCGAGCTGGGGGAGCGGGCGACGGCATCGACGGCCGCCGGCGCGGCCGAGCCGCCGACGTGGTCATAATCGCTGTCCCGTTCGCACGGCTCGGCGACCTGCCCACCCCGTCCTTCGCCGGCAAGATCGTCGTCGACGCCAACAACGACTGGACCGGCCCGGGCTCCGATACCGGTACGAAATCATCGAGCGAGGTGGTGGCCGCCATGCTGGCCGGGGCCGACCTGGTGAAGGCCTTCAACACGGTCGAGTTCCTCCAGCTCGGG
>CADCTB010000197.1 GCA_902805665.1 uncultured Acidimicrobiales bacterium | reverse complement strand
ACGACCAGCATCGAGATCCTGGGCGGGCTCCTGGTCCACCACGCCGGCCATCTGGTGCGTGATCACGCGGGCCGGGCCAAGCACCTGGGCGTCGAGCGGAAGATGAACAAGGACTGGGCGCTGGCCGCCGACGCCGAGATAAACGACGACCTGATCGGCACCGGCCTGCGCCTGCCCGACGACCGCGTCGTCCCCCACGAGCTGGGCTGGAAGCCGGGCCGGCTGGCCGAGGAGTACTACCACGCCCCCCACCACGAGACCCACAGCGAGCCCGACTGCGGGAGCGGGTCCGACGGTGAGGTGCGCGACTGGGAGCTGCGGGGCGACCACGGCAGCGCGCTGCCGCCTGGGGAGCAGCACCTGCTGAGGTCGCAGGTGGCCAGCGAGGTCCTGACGTTCTGCCGGGGCGGCGTGGGCCGGCTCTCGTCGGGGTGGCGACGGTGGGCCGAGGACATGCTCGATCCCAAGGTCGACTGGCGACGGGTGCTGGCCGCGGAGATCCGCAAGGGCCTGTCCACCGTCAGCGGGCGGGTGGACTACACCTACCGCCGGCCGTCGCGGCGGGCATCTGCCAGCCCCGACATCGTGATGCCGGCCCTGGAGCGCCCGGTGCCCGAGGTGCTGGTCCTCTGCGACACGTCCGGCAGCATGGGCGACGTCGAGCTGGCCACGGTCCTGGCCGAGGTCGACGGGCTGCTGAAGGGCGTGGGGCTGGCCCGCAACCGGGTACGGGTGATGGCCGTCGACGCCGCGGTGCAGACGGTGCAGCAGGTGACCAACGCCCGCCAGATCAACCTGGTGGGCGGGGGCGGCACTGACATGGGGGCCGGGCTCGCCGCGGCCGCCAAGCTGCGGCCCCGCCCGTCGGTGGTCGTCGTCCTTACCGACGGGATGACCCCCTGGCCGCTCGAGGCGCCCAAGGGCATGCAGGTCGTGGTGGGCCTGATCGCCAACCGCACCCAGGACGGGCGGACATGGGCCGCACCCCAGTGGGCTCGGGTCGTGCCCATCGACGCGGCCGCCTGAGTCAGAGAAACACTGTGCCCCGGAAGCTGCGCTGGTACGACCCCGTCCCCGAGGTCACCACCACGGTGGATTGCGATGGCGCCCCCCACCGGGTGACCTGGCGGCGGGGGAAGGTCCTGCTCGAAGCCCACGACCTCACCTCGGAGCGGGCGATGCTGGCCTTCGGCGGCGAGCTGTGCCCGTGCATGCGCGTCCTTGAGGTGTGGGTCGAGCAGTTCCGGATGCCGCCCGAGCTGTTCGGGCAGATGCACAAGTGGCTCGGTGAGAACGCCTACCTGCTCCCGGCCGAATTCGCGCTGCCCCGGGGGCTGGCCATGGTGGTGCACTGGGAGCGCTCCTGGCGGTGGGAGTCCTGGCTGCACACCAAGCAGGCCGACCTGCTGGCCGCCGAGATGAAGGAGAAGGCGCTCCCTGCGCTTCGCGAGCACGTCAACGCCTGGAAGGCCAAGACCGGCGCCCGGGTGATCTCCGGGTGCCAGGTGATGTTGGCCCAGTCCAACCAGCCGGCCAGCGTGGAGGGGAAAACCGACCGGGTGGCCATGCGCACGATCGCCCGGTTGCCGGCCCGGTGGCTCGTGGACATCTGGCCGAAGGGCATTGCGGTGGTCGATGACGCCTTCGTGACCGAGCTGGCCGAGCCGCTCTCGCTGCACGACCACCGGGTCGTCGCGGTCCGGTGGGAGCCCGACGGCTCGGGCACCTGGGCCACGGTGGCCGCACCGGCCCGGGTCCACCGCGAGCCCGGTCCGGCGGGCGAGCCGTGGCACCTCACGTGGGACGCGGCATGAGCGCGAGCTCCCAGACCGAGATACAAGCCGAGCAGGCGGTGGTCGACCACGCCTACCGGCGGCTGGAGGCGATGCGGGCCGAGGCCCGGGCCCTGGCCTCCGACGTCCTCGACCAGGGCGCGGGCGGCACGTTCGCCAACCGGATCGAACGCGACGTGCGCATGGAGGTGACCGGCCGCCGGCTGGCCGACCTGCAGGTCGGTGAGGCCGGCCTGGTGTTCGGGCGCATCGACCCCCACGAGGGCGACCACCTGTACATCGGACGGCTCGCCGTCGCCGACGAGGAGAACGAGCCGCTGGTCGTCGACTGGCGGGCGCCGGCGGCTGAGCCCTTCTACCGGGCCACCGCCCGTCACGCCATGGGGCTGGCCCGCCGCCGGCACCTGATCCTGCGGGGCCGGCAGGTGGTCGGCCTCGACGACGAGCTGCTGGGTGACCGGCCCGCGAACGGCGCCGAGGCGCCCGAGCTGGTCCTGGTCGGCGAGGGCGCCCTGCTTGCCGCGCTCGACCGCTCCCGGACCGGCCGCATGGGCGACATCGTCGCCACCATCCAGCGGGAGCAGGACGAGATCATCCGGGCCCCGCTCCCCGGCATCCTCGTCGTGCAGGGCGGGCCCGGCACCGGCAAGACGGCGGTGGCCCTCCACCGCGCCGCCTACCTGCTCTACACCCACCGCTTTCCCCTGGAGCGCTCGGGCGTCCTGCTGGTTGGCCCCAACCGCATCTTCCTGCGCTACATCGAGGCCGTCCTGCCCGCCCTGGGCGAGCACAGCGTCACGCTGGCGACTCCCTCGACGCTGGTGGGCACGGCGGTCCGCGGGACGGACTCGCCCGCCGCCGCCCGCATCAAGGGTGACCCCCGCATGGCCGGCGTGGTGGCCCGGGCCGTCGGCGACCGGGGGCGGGGCCTCCCCCGGGAGATCA
>CADCTB010000196.1 GCA_902805665.1 uncultured Acidimicrobiales bacterium | reverse complement strand
TCGGGGATCACCACTTTCACGGAGAAGTTCGGTCCCCGGGCTGTTCCCAGGACGGGCCCCGATCGGTCACCCCAGTGAACCTCGACGTCGGCGTCGGCGAAGCCGGTGCCGGTGATCGTCACCTCGGAGCCGGCCGGCCCGGAGGCGGGAGAGGGACGCAGCTCCGGATCCGCCCACGCCGGTGCGGACCAGAGGAGGACCATGACGGCCAGGAGCGTCGTGAGCAGCCCGAGGCCGCCGGCCCTACGCCACACCGGCGAACCGCAACAGGTCGATCATCGTGAACGTGCCCGGCTCGGCCGACGGCAGCTCCGGCTTCCACGCCGGCTCTTGACGCAGGAACGAAGAGGGGTCGCCCTTGAGCAGCCCGACCAGCACCTCGGCGACGATCCGTCCCCCGGTGGGCCCGAGCCGGTGCCCCTTGCCGATGACCTCGGACTCCCGCAGCAGGTAGAACCACAGAGGCGTCTCACCCGCCAGACCGAGGTCGGCGTTGCTCACGGTCGTTCCCATGGCGGTGGCCACCGCCTGGCCGGAGGGCAGCTGCAACGACCGGCCCCGGAGCATGTTGATCAGCCCGAGGGAGCGACGGGCGTTGTCGATGAGAGGCGGGAGCTTCCGCATGGGCTCGGCCAGCCTGGTGTCGATCTTGCGGCTCATCTGCGGAGCGTCGCCCCCCAGCGGGAACAGATGCTTCCACTGGACGGTCCAGCCCTTCGGCAGGGTGCGGAACCCTCCGAAATGCTGCAGCCGGTTGGCGATCCGGATGTCGGTGAGGATGGGAAGGGGCTCCAGGGTGTCGTTGATGCGGTACGTCTCGCGCACCATGCTGTGGCCGAAGCGATAGGCGGCGGCCGAGAACTCCACGGGCACGAACGGCCGGGTCCGCCACGTGAAGAACGACAGCTCGGCGCGCGCCTTGCCGGTGCGCTTGCTCGTGACCAGCACCTCGCCCAGCATGTCCGGCCCGACCAGCCGCGCCAGGAAGTCGTGGATGACCACCCACTGGTAGTGCCACGTGACGATGCGACGGGCTTCGTCGAACAGATCTTCCGGCGGCGTTCCGAAGCGGAGCCGGTCGACGACTGCGTTGTGGAAGCGGATGAACGCCAGGTGCAGCTGCCCCACGATGGTGTGCACGTCGTTGCGCGGGTCGCCGATGAGCGCCCGCCCCTGCTGGTTGCGGGGCAGGTCGACCGGCTCGTTCTCCCCACCGGTGTTGCGGCCCACGAGCAGCGAGGCGGGATCCTCCTGGTCGTAGAGGTACGGGCTGTCGGCCTGGCCCCGCCCGTACAGGCTGTCGAGGTCGAAGCGGGGCGTCCGGAACGTGTTGAGGGCGTCAGGGTCGTTGACCCGGTCAAGGCTGGAGACAGGGTCGAAGGTGATGTCGTGGTCGACGAACTGGCCGAGGTAGGTGTAGCCGGAGGGGATGTCCGGGTTGTCACCCGCCGGCCCCGGGGCGTCGGCCATGGAGTCGGCGAGCTTCTTCAGTGCCGCGTCGGTGGGCGCGAAAGGAGGCAGGGCACGGAACATCCGGCCGTACCGGCCGTCGAAGGAGGTCGACCGCGGCACGCTGTCCAGGCCCCGGGGCCGGCTTCCACCGTGGTGATCGAGCGACACGTGCCGAGGCGTGGGTTCCGTCGTGGCAGCAGACTATTGCAGGCGTCCGAGCCGCGCGTGGCCGATCGTGCTGGTTAGCCTCCAGCCACGGTGGTGACGCACGACGACGACAGGGCCGCGCCGCGGCAGCGGGTCGGGCCGCTGGTGGAGGTGGCCGACCTGGCCGTGTGCTTCGACGGCGGGGTCGACGCCCTCCGGGGGGTCACGTTCTCCCTGGACCGCGGCGAGTCGATGGCCATCGTCGGCGAGAGCGGGTCGGGCAAGTCGACCCTGGCGCACTGTCTCGCCGGCCTGATCCAGCCGCCTGCGGCACGGGGGAGCGTGCGGGTCGACGGGCTCGAGCTCCTGGGGGCCTCCGACGAGGCCCTGCGCTCGGTCCGATGGTCAACCGTGGCGCTGGCGCTTCAGGGATCGCCCTTCAACCCTGTGGTCACCGTGGGCGACCAGGTGGCCGAGCCTCTCCGCGACCGTCTCGGCATGGGCGCCCGTGAGGCGCGAAGCCGTGCGGCCGAGCTGGCTCAGGAGGTCCTGCTCGATCCTGCGCTCCTCGACCGCTACGCGCATCAGCTCTCCGGCGGGCAGCGCCGGCGCGCCGCGCTGGCGATGGTGCTGACGCTCGACCCCGCGCTGATCGTGCTCGACGAGCCCACTGCGGGCCTCGACCCCGCCACCCGACAGGATCTCGTCAAGCGCATCGTCCGGCTCGCCGCCGAGAAGGGCTTCGCCCTGGTGGTCATCTCCCACGACCTGCCGGACGCGGCGAGCATGGCCGACCGGACGATGGTGCTCTACGCCGGAGAGGTGATGGAGGACGGGGCGACGGCCCGGGTGATCTCCGAGCCCGCCCATCCGTACAGCTGGGCGCTCGTGAACGCCTATCCCGTCATGACCACCACCAAGGACCTGCGACCCATACGCGGGCTGCCGCCGGATCCTCGGGCCGTGCCGCCGGGCTGCCCGTACAACCCGCGCTGCACGCAGGCGGAGCCCATCTGCGTCGAGGTCCGTCCGGAGCTCGTCCATTCCCGCGATCGGCTGGTGCTGTGTCACTTCGGCGGCCTGAAGACGCTGCTCTCCGCCGAGGGGGTGACCAAGTCGTTCGGCAGAGGGCGACACGCCGTACAGGCACTGAGTGGTGTCTCGGTCAGCGTGAGGGAGGGCGAGTCGGTCGGGGTCGTGGGCCCGTCAGGGAGCGGGAAGTCGACGCTGGCCCGCATCCTCGCCGGGCACCTGGCGTTGGACTCGGGGCGGGTGGAGCTCATGGGCGAGCCGCTGCCGACGTCGTGGCGGGGGGCCGACCGCCTCCGCCGCCGGCGCATCCAGCTGATCATGCAGGATCCCGCCGACGCCCTGTCGCCCCGCCTGAGCGTGGAGGACCTGGTCGCCGAACCCCTCGACGTGGTGGGTGCCAACGGCGTCGATCGTGGGGCTGAGGTCGCCGGCGCGCTGGAGAGCGTGGGGCTGCCGTCGAGCGGATCGTTCCTGCGGGCCTACACCCACCAGCTGTCGGGCGGTCAGCTGCAGCGGATCGCCCTGGCCAGGGCCCTGGTCGCCCGGCCCAAGGTTCTCGTCGCCGACGAGCCGACGGCCATGCTCGACGCCTCCGAGCAGGCCCGCATGCTGGTGGTGCTGCGCGAACGGCAGATCGAGATGGGGCTCGGGTTGATCTACGTGTCGCACGACCTGGCGTCGGTGCGCAAGGTGGCCGATCGGATCGTGGTGCTCGACGAGGGGAAGGTGGTGGAGGAAGGGCCGTCGGCCGTCGTCTCCACCACCCCACAGAGCGCCACCGCCCGTCTTCTGGTCGACGCCTCGCCGGCGTTCCGCCTCGCGGATCGGCAGGCGTCGAGCGAGAGGACCTAGGTGCAACATCTCCCTAGTGACGCGTACCGAGTCACCTCGTAGGCTGGCCTCGCGGGGCGTACTCCACGCGAGGCGACTGAAACGAAGCCGGCTCGTGTCTCGATCCACCGCTCGTTCCAATCGCAAGGTGGCTCACGACCGTTTGTCTCCATCTAGTGTCACGACACCCGTGAGGTTCGCGACGGGTTCGCGGGCGGGCAACCGCCACGCCTACATGATGGCGGCTGTCAACACTCAGGTGGTGGACCCACCGTGGTGACAGGTTGCAACACCTTTACGTACGGAGGACACGGTATGGGGCAGTCACGATTTCGTCCGTTCCGCATAGGAGCGGTCGTCGCACTCCTCTTGGCGGGCACGCTCACCGGTGCCGGGGTCGGGCCTGCCGCAGCCCAGGTCACGGCGGTCAGGGGCAGCGCCCTCGGCTACCTCGCCACGGTCAGCATCCTCGATGCTCCCACGGCCACCAGGGGTCCCGCTCCCACTGTGAATTTGCCCTCCGGCGGCTCCGGCACGCCGGTGGCGGCCACCGAACCGTCGGGGCGGGTGGTCTTCGGTCCGGCCACCATCTTCAGCTCGGGCCAGCTCGAGGTGAGCACCCAGGGCACGCCCGCGGGAGGGACGGTGACCAGCTCGAGCAAGGTCACGAACGTGAACACGTCGGGGGCCGAGGTGCTCACCGCCGCCTCCATCGCCAGCACGTGCACGGCATCGGCGAGCGGCGTCAGCGGAACGACCACCATCACCAACGGTGTCCTGTACACCGACAGCGGCGTGGACCTGAACTCCGACAACGACTACACCGATGCCGGGGAGCACGCGCCGGTGACGATGAACGTGCCTCCGAACCCCGCCCCGAACACCGTCATCCCCGGGCACATCCACATCGGCGACGTCGTCGACAACTTCGAATACGTGTTCAACGAGCAGATCACGAACGCCGACGGCTCGATCACGGTCATCGCCGCCCACCAGCGCCTCCTCGGGCCGGCGGGGAAGGGTGACCTGTTCATCGGACAGTCCATCTGCGGGGTGACGGGCTCCGCCGGCACCACGACCACCGCACCGGGAGCCACCACCACGACATCCCCGGGCGCCACCACCACGACGGCCCCGGGCGCCACCACCACCTCGGCGCCGGTCACCACCACCACCTCCCCGGCTGCAACGACCACCACCGCAGCGCCCACGACCACCACCACGGGCGGCTCCACCACCGGCGTCGGTGGCGGCGCGTACGGCCACTTCATCAGCGTCGCGCTCTTCGGTGGAGCTCCGGGAGTCCGGGGGCCAAGCCCCACGGTGACGCTGCCGGCGGCGGGCTCGGCCAGCCCGGTGACCGACACGGCTCCGTCAGCCAGGGGACAGTTCGGGCCGGCCGTGATCTTCAGTTCCGGCAGGCTCGACGTCAGCACCCAGGGCACCCCTGGCGGATCCGTCACCAGCACGGCCACCGTCTCGAATGTGAATGCCTCCGAGCAGGAGGTGCTCACCGCGGCTTCGGTGAGCAGCACCTGCACCGCCTCGGCCACAGGAGTCACCGGGTCCTCCACCTTCACCGGTGCAACACTGCGCACCTCCGAAGGAAACCCTGACGCCGACGGCGACGAGACCGAGGTCGCCATCCCGGCCAGCCCCGCGCCCAACACCACCCACAACGGCACCATCGAGGCCGTGGGCGACACCTTCCGCTACGTCTTCAACGAGCAGGTGCGGAGCGCCGACGGCTCGATCACGGTCAACGCCGCCCACCTGTACCTCCTGGGCCCGACGGCGATCGGCGAGCTCATCATCGGCCAGTCGCGCTGCGGCATCACCGCAGGTACCGGGTCCGGCGGCAGCGGGGGTGGTGGCTCGCAGACGGCAGCGGGGTCGGGCAGCGCGCTTGCCACCAGCGGCGGACCGTTCGCGGTGTTCATCGCCGTGGCCCTCATGCTCCTCGTCGGCGGCTGCACCACCACCTACTGGGTGGCCGGGGTGCGCTGGAGCGAGGGCGGTTCCCGCCGGATGCCCTGGCAGGCGAGAAGCCTCTTGCGCTGAGAAGGCGAGCCGGCCCGTGGGTGGGCCGGCACGATGATCAGCGCAGTCCCTCCTTCCGCCCGGTGATGTAGGGGTGCTTGTTGAAGACGTCGGGAATGCCGGGACCAAACCCACCCGGGGTGTAGTACCACTGGTCGAACACGCTCTTGCGGTAGGCGTGGAAGAAGGTGGTGTAGTACAGCATCGCCGCCGGAAGGTCGTCGGCCACGATCCTCTGGACCTGGCCGATCATCCTCTTGCGCTCGTCGACGTCGGTGGTCGAGAGCTGGGCGTCGAGCAGCCGGTCGACTTCCGGGTTGGCATACCCCGTGGCCTTGTGGAGCGGGTTGGGTGGCCTCGAGTGGTAGACGCCGCGCAGGATGTCCGGGTCGCCGCTGGGCCCGATACCGGATGGCCCCGGGTACGACGTGATCAGCAGGTCGTAGTTGGCCGACAGCTTGGCGCCGAACACCCGGACGAGGTCGATGCGCTGAAGATCGATGTCCAACCCCACCGCACCGAGGCTGGCGACGACGAGCTCGGCCAGGGCAATGGGCACCAGATCGGGAATGAAAAGCGTGTACCGAAGGGGGCTGCCGTCCGGGTTCGTGCGTGAACCGCTCCCGCTTCTGCGGCGATAGCCGGTCTCGTCCAACAGGCGTTCCGCCTCGGCCCGGTCGAAGGGATAAGCCCGTACTCCGCCGTCGTAGTACGGATGAGAGGGGGGGAGCCAGCCCTGGCTCCCGAGCTGACCGTTTCCCGTGAGCAGGCGCTCCACGATGTCGCCACGGTCGATGGCGTGGAGGCAGGCCCGGCGGAAGCGCAGGTCGGCGAGTGCGCCGCCCCTGCTCATGTTGAAGAAGAGCGGGAAGGCGAACCCGGCCTCCCGACTGATCATCCCGTAGGCGGGGTTCTCACGAAACGGCGTCAGCAGCTCGTTGCGGGCGCCTTGGGCCTCGCTCGAGGCGGCGTCGAGCTCTCCGATTCGGAGGGCTGCGAGAGTGTCCTCGGCGGGGAGCATCTCGATGCGCTTCACGAACGGAGAGCCGAGGAAGTAGCGGTCCTTGGCTTCGTACAACTCGTGGCCTTGGGCCTCGTCGCGTGAGGTCAGGGTGTAGGCCCCCGTGCTGACGAGCAGCTTGGGGTCGGTCACCGACATGGGATCGGAGATCTTCGACCAGACGTGCTCCGGCACGATCGGCATGGTTCCGAGCGTCTGCTGGAGGAACGTGGCGTCGGGCCGCGGCAGCCGGAACTCGACGGAGCGTTCGCCGGTGGGGACGACCTCGACGTCCTCGCGGGGGACGCCGATCAGCAGCGGGGTGAAGGTCTGCGTCGTGTAGTACCGGTGGGTGAAGACGACGTCGCGGGCGGTGAGAGGAGCACCGTCGTCCCAGCTGACGTCGCGCAGATCCACCGTGTAGACCAGTCCGTCCTCGGATTGCTTGTACGACGATGCCAGCCAGGGAAGCTGCCGGCCGGTCGAATCGGGCCACGTGAGGGTGTCGAACAGGAGGCTCATCCGCCAGTAGCCCGGACCGGCCGTGTACGTGAACGGTGAGGGGAACCCGAGCGCGGTCCACTCCTCCACCCGGAGCCGGCCGATCGGAGCGGGTGGGCTGGGATTGCACCCGCCGAGCATCACCGCGCCGGCGGTCGCCGCCACCCCCTTGAGGAATGTTCGGCGGGTGAGAACCGAGGTCACGCCTTCTCGCCCCTGGTCTGAGCTTGGCCTCGATCGGGCCGCGTCGCTGTTCACGTCTGTGCCCGGCTCCAGCGGGGATTGAACCGGGGCTCCAACGCCACACCGATCAGCGTGAACCCCAGGATGGCCACGGTGAGGGCCAGGCCGAAGGGCACCATCCACCAGAGCCAGAGCGAGCCGAGGGTGATCTGGTCATTCTGCAGGGCGCGGTTGAGCTCGGCGCCCCAGCTGACTGCGGACGGGTCCCCGAGCCCCAGAAAGCTCATGGCCGCCTCGGTGGTGACCGCCACGCCGGCCACGAACACCAGGTTGGCGCCGATCACGGGACCGAGGGCGGGAATGAGGTGCCGGCGCATCACGTACAGCGGTCCTCCCCCGAGCCCCCGGGCGATGTCGACGAACCCACGCTGCCGCAGACTCAGTGTCTGGCTGCGTACGATCCGCGCCGTCTGGGGCCAGGTGAAGAGACCGATCATGAGGATGGACAACGTGAGGCTCGGACCGGCCAGGGCGGCGATGAAGATGAGCAGTGGGATGACCGGCAGGGCAAGGAACACGTCGGCGATGCGCATGACCACGGTGTCGGCGAGCCCACCCCGAAGGCCGGCTGTCAGCCCGAGGGCCATGCCGACGGCCAGTATGAGGGCGGTCGCGCACACCGCGACGACCAGGGTGGTCCGGGTGCCCCACACGAGGCGGGAGAAGATGTCGGCGCCGGCGTCGTTGGTGCCGAGCAGGTGCGCCCGGGACGGGCGCTCGAAGGTGTCGCCGGAGATGGCGCTGGGTGAGTAGGGAGCGACCCACGGGGCCAACGCTCCGATCACAGTGAAGGCGGAGACCAACACCACGCCCGCGAGGAGCATTCGGGACTGGCGCAGGGCCTCCACGAACCTCTTCACGAGGCAGTGCGGGGGTCGAGCCGGCGCGAGAGCAGATCGACCAGCAGGTTGGTGGTGACGACGGTGACGGTGAGGACCAGGAATGCCCCCTGCATGGCGGGATAGTCGCGGGTCCCGATGGCGTAGAACATGTATCCGCCAACGCCGGGATAGGAGAAGATGCGCTCGACGATGATGAGGCCGGCCCCCACCGCCACGCTGGCTTGGAGGCCGATCACCGTGACCACGGGCAGGAGGGCGTTGCGCGCCGCGTACCCGTATTTCAGGCGGCGCTCCCTGAGCCCCTTGGCCCGCCCTCCGAGAAGGTAGTCAGAGCCCAGCTCGCTCACCATGGAGGACCGCATGACCAGGTACTGATAGGTGAGGAAGTCGAACGCCATCAATATCGCGGGAAGGGCGAGGTGCCGGGCGATGTCGAGCACTTCGGCGATCCCGCGGTACTCGTTGAAGGGGGTTGTCGCCCCGCCAGACGGAAAGATCCCCAGCTGCGCCGAGAAGACCACGAACGCCACAGCACCGAGGATGAAGATCGGCAGGTTCTGGACGGCCAGGAAGAAGCCCAGCAGGCCGCGGTCGAGCTTCTTGCCCCGCTTCCAGCCGGAATGCACACCGAGGGGCAGGCCGATCAACATCGAGAGGCCCGTCGCCGTCGCGATCAACAGGAATGACCAACCGACGCGGTCGCCGAGCTCCTCGGTGACCGACACATTGGTGACGACAGAAACGCCGAGGTCGCCTCTTGCCAGCCCCTGCAGGTAGTGGAGGTACTGCTCGGGCAGCGACTCGTCGAGGCGGTAGTACCTGGCCAGGTTCGCTCTCGTCTCGTCGTCGTCGACGTAGTTCGGAGAGCCGAACGCCATCAGTGCGTCGATCGGGTCACCGGGCATCAGCCGGGGAAGGGCGAAATTGAAGGTGATCAAGACGAAGACGGTGGCCAGATACGCCCCCACCGCAACCCACCGGGACCGCCGCTGTGGGCTACGTGTGACAAGGAGGTCGATCGCGCCTTCGGCCACCGTGGTGCCGGCCCGGTCGAGGTCAGCCGGCGCCGGCTCGGCGATCCGGTTCACAGCGCCCGCAGGCCCGGCCGCCGCGTGTGAGCGGTGGAGGGCGCGGTCCTACCTCCCGCCATTTCCGAAGGGGTGTGACTTGCGACGGCGCAGGAACAGCACCCCCCCGCTGGCGAGTACCACTGACGCGCCCAGGGCCACCGGAACGACGTTGGTGGACGACCCGTCGCTCGAGGCGGAGGCCTCCCGTGCCGGCGGGGCCGCGGCCGCCGCAGTCACCGTCGTGGGCGGAGCCGTCTCGGGCGGGGTGGACGGCCCAGGGGTCGTGCCCCCCGGCGCCGCAGCTGCGCCGACGGCGCAGCGCGACTGGGCGATGATGAGGTCGCCGATGGCGATAGGCCCCAGCAGGTACATGTGCACCGCGTTGACGGTGAGGAGGCCGCCCTCCCTGATCTGCTCGTTGAAGACCACCCGGAATCGGTCGCCGATGTTGGTGAGCTCTCCGGTGCGCTCGGTGTTCGGCGCGGGATTGGCCGGCATCGGCACGACGTCTTTCGGATTACCCTCTCTTGGGTCCGGCGCCGCGAACGTGGATATCGCCAGCTGGCCGGCGAGCGAAGTCGAGCCGGTCAGCTCCGACCCCCTGGCGGTGCAGGTGCTGCTCACCGTTTCGTAGAGCAGCGGGAGAGGGGCATCCCTGATCCCTCTGGCCGAGGCCGAGCTGGTCGTCGATCCGTTCGGGCCCGGAGTTCCCTCGGTGCTCACCCGCTGCTCACCCGACTCGAGGATCGCCGCGGGGCCGTACTGCGCCTTGGCCGACGGGACGACGGCGGTGACCGGTGTTCTCGAGCCCTGGGCCGGCAGTGTCACCGTAGGGGCGGGCCCCGAGTTGTTGGCCGGGCCGCCGAAGAGGCTGACCCTGGAGAAGTAGCCGTACGCGCCGCTTTCACTCAGCTTGGGCACGTCGGCGCCGGCTGGGGCGTGGAGCCCGACCGTGGCGGCGACGACACAGGAGAGTGCCGCGAGTGCCACCCCTGATCGATTTCTCAGCCCATTTCGACAGTCACCAGAGATCACACGCCGCCTCCGTTCGACTGATACACCGACTTGGCCGCGCTCGAAAGGCCATAGCGCGCGCTACACCTGAGTACGTTTGAAGTATATCCACGATCATCCGTGCCGCGCAGGGCAGATGTGGCCACCTCCGATGATGACCGGCGAGAAGCCGGTCGCCACGTCAGCGCACAAGCGGTCAGGCGGGTGTGACGAGCATCATGTGCGGCCCAGGGTCAGGTTGTCGGTGAGGGCCGACGGGTTCGGCGCGCCCACGCACGGCTGGTTCACACTGCCGAAGTCGTTGTCCTTCCACGTGTTGCTTCCACACCCGGGAGTGTTTCCGTCATAGCCGTCGAACTGGCCGTTCCCCTTGCCGCTGTTGCCGGTGACCTTGTTCTTGGGCGGGCCGGGGTTGGCGGTCCCCGCAGCGTCGATGGCGATGCCGAACGTGACGTTGTCGTTGGTGACGTTGCCAGTGATCGTCGTCTTGGAGGCGGCCACCGGTTGAGGCACGGCGAACAGACGGATGCCGCTGCCCTGACCGCTCGTGCCGTTCTTGTGGCTCAGGTTCTCCGAGATCTCGTTGCTCTCGTTGCCTGGGGTACCGGCGCAGCCCGCCTGCGGATCGGTACAGGTGGGCAGGATGCAGATGCCTTCGGCCCCGCTGCCGGTGACGGTGTTGCCGACGATCTTGTTGTTGTTCGCGCCCGGCCCCTCAAGCCGGATCCCCATGTCCTGGCGGCCCATGCTCGGCTCGCCGGGCAACATGTTGTTGTCGCTGATCGTGTTGTCGCGGATCTCGTTCTTGGTGCAGGCGCCGACGAGCGAGATGCCTGCGAAGGGGCCGTTGCGTCGCACGGTGTTGCCGCGAATGATGTTGCCGTTGGACGCGTTGACGGTGATGCCGTCGCCGAAGTCCCCTTCGGTCGAGCCGATGTTGTCCTGCACGGTCAGGTTCTCGATGACGTTCTTGGCCCCGCCGGCGATGGCGACGCCGGCTCCGAACCCCTTGATGGTGCCCTTGCGAACGGTCACGCCCTTGACGTTGCGCAACAGGATTCCCGGAGCTCCGGCAGTGGACCCTTTGCCAGTGATGGTGAAGCCCCCGAGGTCGAGGACGACATTGTCCTTGGTGACGATCAGCGCCGGGCCGCCGTTGCAGAGGAGGTCACCGTCGAGGGTGGTGTTGGCAGTGATCTCCTGACCGCAGCTCACGGCGGCCGGCTCACGAATCGGGCCGTCGTAGTCGCCCTTCAGCAGCTTCTGCAGAATCGAGCGGGCCTCGGACTTCGACGTGTAGCCGGGGCCGTCGTCGACGGCCACGACTGTGCCGTTCGACGCCTTCACCCGGAAGGACCACTTTCCCTCGCTGCCCTTGAAAAGCTCGCCGGTCCCTGCCATTGCCGCCTCCTGTCGTTCCGCGCCGCTGAACCGAATCTAGCCGCGGGGCTCCCGGAGCGCCGGTGCGCTCAATCGGGCGGGCGCTCGATGCCGGGTCTGACATCTGGCAACGAATAGCTCTGCTCCGGGGCGATGATCCAGTCCGGAAGATCATCGACGATCGAGCGGAGCGCCTCGGCGTCGGAGTCGGACTCCACGAGGAGCATCCGAGGGGACGCGTCGACGACGACGGTGTCTTGGAGGCCCCGGAGCTGGTTCACATCGCCGGCCGGTGCCGGCCCTTGTCCGCGATAGCGAAGGATGAATCTCACACAGCCAGGATACGGCTACTCGGGATCAGGGAGACCGAGCCCCTCGAAGGTGGGACCGAAACCCAGTGGCGCGGCCGACGCGAGCACGGCCTTGACGATGGCTTCGGAGCGCCGGGCGTTGCGCTTCATCTTGACCACCTTGGTGCCGGCGATGGCCCGCGCCGCCGCCCCGGTGGCCGCCGGGCAGGCCATCGAGGTCCCGCTGATCTCGGCGTAGGAGCCGGGGACGGTGGACATGATCCCGACGCCAGGGCCGGTGAGGTCGATCTCGGGACCGATGTTGGAGAAGGCGGCGACGAAGTTCTTCTTGTCGGTGCCGTACGGGGCCGCGACCTCGTCGTTTGCCGCCGCGCTGGACGGGAAGGTGCCCTTGCGGCCGGTGGCGGAGACGGCCAGGGCCATTCCCTCGACGGCAGGGAAGGCCACCGGGGACCGGTCGTTGTTGCCCGAAGCGATGATGCACAGGCTGCCGGCGGCGCGGGCGTCGTCGATAGCCGCCTTGAGGACCGGATCGGCGCCCCCTCCGCCCAGGCTCATGTTGATGAGGTCGCACTTCTCGGCCACCGCCACGTCGATGGCCTTGGCGATGGCGAAGCTCGACGCCTGGCCTGACCCCTTGGCGAAGACCCGGTAGGCCCGAAGGGTGACGCCCGGCGCCACCCCGCGCAGGCCCGTGGGCGGGTTGCCCCGGGCGGCGACGATGCCGGCCACGTGCGTCCCGTGAGCCCTGCCGTTGTCCCCGAAGTCGTTCCGGTTCTCGCCCGGCACGGTGTTGGCCCCGCCGGCGATCACCAGGTCGGGATGGGTGGAGACGCCGGTGTCGATGACGCCCACGGTGACGCCCTTACCGACCCCCTCCTCGGCATTGCCGTAGAAGTGACGTAGCCCGTCGGTGAAGCCGAGGTCGAGGGGGTTCAGCACAACCTTGACGCCCGTCTTCACCGCCAGCTTCTTCTTGATGATGCTCCAATGGGCATCCAGGGGGTACACGTAGAGACGGTCGAGGGTGATGCTGGCCTTGCCGAGGGCCAGGGTCACCTTGCCCTCCTCGTCGGTGATGCCCTGGGCGCCCTTCTTCATCTTGAAGTCGGTGAACGCCACGACGTAGGCGTTGGCCACGGGCGCGGCGCCCTTCTTGGAGACCACCTGGAGGGTGATGGTGGGGGCGGCGGCCGCCGCCCTCCCTGTCGGAGCGAAGCCGTCCTCCACGTGTTGGCGCTGGAGCTCCTGGGGCGTGTAGTACACGACCGGCACGAGCCGGAGGTCCGGCCGCAGCGCCCGGATGGACAACGCGGACGCCTCCGACACCTCGACGAGCTTGGCGCCGTCGGGCCCGATCGAGTCCACCACCCTCATCGCCACGTCACCACCGTCGACGCTCAGGGTCTGTCTCCCGGAGGCGTCGTCCGCGGTCTGGAGGAAGGCCCGGGCTTCCGGGCTCGCCGCCGCAGTGGCCCGCAGCCCCTGCGGAGGAAGGAGGACGTACTGCGCCGTCTCGGGCGTCTTCGCCATGAGCCTGTACCTTTCGCCAAGGATCGCTGCCGCAGAACTGTCGCGCACGAAAGAGGGGTGCGCCAGGGGCACCCTGACTGGCGCTAGCTGTCGATCGGCAATGCCCGGCAGCTAGCCCGCGATCGGAGGCGACCGGGGCTAGCTCGAGGGCCTTGTTCGCTAGGCGGTGCAGCCGAAGGCGGCAAGCAACGGCTGGATGAGCGGTCCGATGAAGGGATTGGCGGCGAGCAGCCGAAGCAGCGGGCAGACGATCTGACGGATCAGAGCCGCGACGTCGGTGGGCGGTGCCGTCGTGGTTGTCGTTGTCGTCGGGGCCACGGTGGTGGTCGGGGCCACGGTGGTGGTCGGGGCCACGGTGGTGGTCGGGGCCACGGTGGTGGTCGGGGCCACGGTGGTGGTCGG
>CADCTB010000195.1 GCA_902805665.1 uncultured Acidimicrobiales bacterium | reverse complement strand
ACACCCTCGAGCGGTGCGGCGTCGAGCCGGCCGAGGCGCTGTTCGTGGGCGACACGATGTACGCCGACGTCGAGGGGCCGCTGGCCTACGGGATGGCGGCCGTGCACGTGTGGCGCGACGACATGGTGGGGGATCCAGGTTCCCTGCCACCCGGGGCGGTCAGAGCGCCCGACCTCCGAGCCGTGCTCGACCTCACCAGCCGCTGAGCCATGTGTGGAACCCGGCGCTCCGGGAAGGAAGGCCCCATGAGCGATCAGCAGGCCACCGGCACCAGCGACCCGACCTTCAACATCGTCAGCGTGGTGTACCACGCCCTGCAGGGCGCGGAAACGATCCAGAAGTACCTCGACGACGAGGGCACGGACGACGAGCTGCGAACGTACTTCCAGCAGGTGCAGCAGGGCTACCGCCGGGCCTCGGACATGGGCAAGCAGCTGCTCGTCCAGCGCATCGAGCACGAGCACTAGCCAGACTCGTTCTGCGGGTTCACCGGTCCTACCGCCGCCGGGCGACCCACGCCTCCTCCGACGGCCATCTCCGGGCCCATTCCAAGGTGACGTAGGGGAACCTGGTCGTCACATCCGGAGCCGGGCGCAGCTCGACCAGGTCGCGGACCTCGAACCCGTTCGATCGCAGGAGGCGGATCATGTCACCGTGGGAAAGGTGGAACTCCACCGAGACGGTGTCCGGCCACTCCAGTCGGTGCATGCCGAACTGCGGTCTCAGCAGCGATGTCCCGGCGGCGAGTTCCTCGTCGTCGGGAACGCACATCGTCAACAACGAAGAGTTGCCGAGGAAGACCAGATCACCGCCCGCACGAAGCAGTCGCGCCGCTTCCGGGATCCAGTGGTACGGGTCGGCCCAGATGGCCGCGCCGTACTCCGAGATGACGAGGTCGAACGACGAGCTTCGAAGCGGCAGCTGTTCACCTGCCGCCTGGACGAGCGGAAACCGCAGGTCGAACTCGGCCTGCAGCCGCCGCGCGGTGAGGAGCTGTGCACCTGTCGGGTCGACGCCGATCGGACGAGCGCCCCGGCGGGCGAGCCATGCCGACACGTACGCGGTGCCGCAGCCCACTTCGACGACATCGGCGCCCGCCACGTCGGGGAGCAGCCCGATCTGTGTCTCCGGGATACCCCAGATCCCCCAGCGCGGTGCGTCACGCGCCCAGTTCCGGCGTCCGGCCTCGACCCAGCGCTCGGCGTCGGCCTCCCAGTGCGCCCGGTTCCGTGCGATCGAGTCGTCCACCGCTCCATGGTGCCCCGCCGGTTCACTCTGGCGCGAGCCCCGGTGGTTGGCTTCTGCTAGCCATCCTTCTGTGGCGGCCTACCCGGCGACATACGAGGACTCCATCGGTCTGTGCCAGACGGTGGTGCGGCGGGCGCGTCAAGTGTCGGCCCGGCAGCCGAGAATCGAATGGCGAGTCCCGATCCGAGGCGTCGTCTTCGCAGGGCCGCTCGAGAGCCTGCAGGCGCGGGTGGTCCCAGAGGAGCGATTCGATCCATCGGTTGTGGCGCCAAAAAGACGGAACCACCTCGTGGAGCCATTCCCGGCGCGTCTCAGTCGGGTCGGCGATCGCTACGAGGCACTTGGGGTCGACGGCCGGCAGACCGGCCTCGTCGTGCTCGATGAAGAAGACGGCGTCCCAACGCCTCCTGCTGAAGGCTGGCCGCCGATCCCGACCCGACACTTCGCGGGTCACGACGCGTCGCCCGTCTTCGAGCTTCGTGAGGGCACGCTGACCTTCGTCCTCCCGGTTGACGTGCTCCAGCTCGGTTCCTCCCGAGAGGCCGAGCTGACTGTCTCGGTCGACCTGGCGACGGCAAGGGTCCGCCTACGTCCCAGCCTCGACGGCGAAGTCGCCGAATCGCCCTTCAACCACCACCTGGAGGGTGCCATTCCGGTTGTCGAGAGCCTGCCGGGCGAATCCGTCAAGCTCCGATGCTGCTTCAACTGCTCGATGTCCGACTACTTCCATGGCGGTACTGGACTGAGCGGCATGTTCTGTTTCCGGGACTCTCGCGAGGCCTACGGTTCCGTGAGGAGCAAGGATGACTATGTTCGCCTCGTTCCCGACGCCATCACCGAGTACGTAGACGACCTCTACGTCTGCCGCCAGTTCGAGCAGCGCGAGCCGGGTACCGGCTACAGGGGTTGATCGACGTGGTCCCCAGCGCGGTCCTTCACAGGAGGCCGAGGACATCGAGGGCGAGGTAGGCGCCGTCCACCACGGTGAGCTCGTCACTGCGCAGCAGCTCCCGGAGACGGTCCACCGTCACGAGCACGACGTCGATGTCCTCGTCATCCTCGGTATCGGTCTCCTTTCGCCGTTCGCAGTCGGTGGCGACGAAGATGTGCCGCACCTCGGTGGAGTAGGCGTTCGGCGTCGTGCGCCCTACTTGGCGCAAAGTCCCCTCGTAACCGGTCTCCTCCGCCAGTTCACGAGCCGCGGCTGAGGCGATGTCCTCGTCATCCTCGACGTAGCCGCTGGGGAGGTCGAGGAGAACCCGTTCCGGCCCCGGGCGGAACTGGCGGGCGAGCACCACGTTGCCGCTTTCGTCGAAGGCAAGGACGCTCACCACCGACCCGTGCACGGTGACGTCGAACGTGGTCTCCGTACCATCCGGCTGCCGGTAGTGGCGGCGGGCGATGGTCCGGTCGCCGTCGTACACGATCTCCTCGGCGAGCCTCGGCCACGGTTCCATGGTCCGAACCTCTTCCCGAGACGCCCGACGGTCAAAACCGCAGGGAGGAGGCCTCCTCCAGCGGACGAACTACGGAGCTCGACGCCTCGCAGCATGCCCGGGTCTGCGTCGGGGCGCGCCGCTCGTCGAGACTGACCAGGCGCAGCGTGGCGAGCAGGCGGAGCAGAGGCCAGATCGGGTCGAGAGGCCCGGTGCGACTGGCCGCCGGGTGGGCGTGGTGTGAATTGTGGTAGCCGTGGCCCAGCAAAGGGATGGCCAGCCAGGCCACGTCATATCCGGGTACGTCGGGGTGGGGCTTGCGCCCATAGAGGTGTCCGACCGTGTTCACCATGCCCATGATTCCGAGGTAGCAGACCAGGTGCACGACCAGCATGAGCAGCACCTGCAGGGGCCCGAACACGACCATGTAGAAGGCGACGACCAGGCCGCGAATGAGGAAGATCTTCTTTCCGGACGACGTGCCGGCCGGCACTCGTCGCCTCGCCTTGGCGAACAGGTACGAGGAACCGGCGAGGACGGTAAGAGGTCGGTGCTGCACCGGTGAATGTGGATCCAGGGGCGTGTCGGCGGTGCGGTGGTGCAGCCGGTGGACCGCAGCCCAGGTTTCGGGGTCGGTCCCGACGATGACCCGGAAGTACGTGTCGAGAAATGACGCCAGGACCGGGTGGACGGCGAAGGCACGGTGGGCCAGGCAGCGGTGACAGTAGACCTCGGTGACGAGCGCAGTCAGAACGGCCGAGCAGAGGCCAAGGACGACTCCGATCGGCACGGCGCCACCATAGCGGCTGACCAAAAGCGGCCAAATGGGGACGTAGGCTGCGTCTGCCGGCCTGGCCGCTGCGGGGTTTCCGTTTCACGAATGCGTCCCAGATTTGCAAGAGCGTCGTCGTGCCGATCATCAGCCATGGCGCCTGCGTGAGCCTCGCTCGAGCGGGCAACTCGACGGCGCTGATCTCGTCGCTGCGCGGGGAGCCGGGGTTCCCCGAGGCCATCGGAACGACGAACCGGGGCCAGTGCATCAAAGCTCTCCGCGCCGGGATTTCCTAAGCCGTCCTTCGCCGGTCCGGGCACCCGGTTGATCGACCCGGGGACGGGTAGACCGGGCGCATGCCCACAGACGCGAACCCCAAGCTCGGAGAGCAGGGCCCAGAGCCCTCCGCCCGGGCGCTGGTCCTGGCCGTGGTTCTCATGCAGGGCGGCCAGGCCGAAGTGGAGGACGTCATGATGGGGCTGGACAATCCGCACGACGCGGCGTGGAACGACGACGTCCGAGCCGAGCTCCTGCAACTGGCGGGCGCCGGCGTCCTCGAGGTCGACAGCGACCGGGTCACACTGACGCTGAACGAAGAAGCGTGGCGGCGCCTGGCGGCCACCCTCGCCGCTGCGGTCGTCGACCTGGCGGGCGGATCCGGGCGGTCGGTGACACACGTCCTGGCGCAGGCGGTGGACCAGGTGCCGACCGGCGCCCGCTGAGCCTGCGCCCAACCCCTCAAGTCGGGGCCCTGAACGGTCGATAGAGAGCTGACAACCCTCACGTCAGGCGTGCACACGGGGCGGCGCAGGGCGTCGCCGCGTGGGCTGAACGTCCACAGGAAGGAAGCTCTCATGGCGACTATCCCCCTGGAGTCCGTCGAACCCCGTGCCGGCGCAGTGCCCAACCGGGACATGGTGGTCGTCCTGGAGGAGTCGGCGACCAAGATCGACGCCAAGGCGGGCGGCGGGACGGGGCTGGACCTCGAGACGGTGCTGTCGGTGCGAGCGTGGGTGCCCAGGCGAGGCGACGTGCGCTACTGCTGGTTCGACCTCCACGTCTTCGACGACTGCGACCGGGTCATCCGGTCGGAGACCCTGCCCCTGGAGCACGTCGGTGAAGCTCAGGACGGAGGCGACGTCTTCGCCTTCGAGGGCAGCATCTACCGCGGCACGGGCGCGTCGCCGGGGTCGGTGTGGCTGGCGCCCGACGCCCGCAAGGTCCAGTACCGCGTCTACTACGAGGTCGACGGGACCGTCTTCACCGACGGCCTCCTCCGCCAGCACGAGGTCGCTCCGGACAGCGCCTTGACCCATTGCGGCCCACCGTCACGGAACAAGCGGTCGAAGGTGGCGCCCGCCGGCCACAGGGCCGTACCGAGCGTCGGCCTCCCGCCGCTCCCGGTGAGCGTCAGCCGGTAAGGAAGGTCAGGCGCACCGTCCGGCGGGGGTTGTCGACGTTGAAGTCGACGAGGACCACGCTCTGCCACGTGCCGAGCTGGAGGTGTCCGCCCTGCACCGGCACGACCAACGACGGGCTGATCAGGACCGGCAGCACGTGGTCGGCGCCGTGGCCCTTGGCCCCGTGGCGGTGCCGGTAGCGGTCGTCTCGGGGCAGCAGCCGACCCAGCAGCTCCTCGAGATCGGCTTCGGAGCCCGAGCCGGTCTCCATGAGGGCGACTCCGGCAGTGGCATGGGGCACGAACACCGACAGCAGCCCGTCGCCGAGCGACCGGCAGAACTCCGCGACCTGCGAGGTCAGATCCGTCAGCTGGCGGCCTGACGTGTCGATAGAGAGATCGGTGGACTCCATGGGCACGTTCCTACCTTCCGGCCAGCCGGGCGACCACGGGGGCCATCGCCTCGTGACACTCACCGCCGACGACGACATAGGAGAAGCCGAGCTCGTCCCGGCGACGCTCCAGCTCGTCCGCGATCTGCTCCACCGTCCCGATGGCGAAGTTCGGCATGGCCAGGACCTGGTCGGCATCGAGGCCGAAGCCCGCCCCCAGGCCGGCGGCGACCGCCTCCCGGTCGTCCGTGACCATGGTCAGGTACGCGGTGTGGGAGAGCTCGATCTCGTCGAACCGGTCCCCGGCCGCGTCCCGGACCCAGCGCACCTTCTCGGCGGTGGCCTCCGCGGTGGCCGTCGCCCCGACCTGGGGCCCGATGGACCCCGATCGGAGGTCGAAGTTGACGCTCACGATGTCCGCCTCACGGCCGGCGAGGCTCAGGATGCGCCGCCCCCCTCCGCCGACGAGGATCGGGGGACGGGGCCGCTGCACCGGCAGCGGCGTACCCGGATGGTCGGTGATGGCGTAGTGCCGGCCGCAAAAGGTGAACTTGCCGCCGGCCAGGAGCCCCTTCACCACGGCGAGGCCCTCCTCCAGCCGGTCGATCCGTACGCCGGCGCGGTCGAAGGTGATCCCGGACTGGTCGTAGTCCCGGGACATCCAGCCCGCCCCCATCCCCAGCTCGAGGCGGCCGCCGGAGAGGACGTCGACGGTGGCCGCCTCCTTGGCGGTGAGCAGGGGGTGGCGGTAGTCGTTGTCGAGCACGAGGGTGCCGACGCGCAGCGTGGTGGTGGCCGCCGCCGCGGCCACGAGGGCAGGGATGGGGGCGAGCTGATCGTCGAAATGATCGGGCACGGTGAGGGTGGAGTAGCCCAGGTCCTCGACTCTGGCCGCCTTCTCCGCCCACTCCTTGCCCGAGCCGGCGAAGGAGCACTGAACCCCGAATCTGAACCTTCGGTCGTTCGCCATGGGACCCGCCGGACATTACAGGGGCATGAAGACCGGCCGGCAGCGGAGGTCGAGCGTTTGAACCGCCGATCCACCGGTAAGCTCGCGCGTGTGCGAATCTCCCGCACCGGCCCGGCACGCCCTGTCTCCGGCCGGCGACAGTGGCCTGTGCTCTGCGCGCTCGTGCTGACGCTCGTCCTGGCCAGCGCGTGCTCGGATTCGGAGTTCCGCTACGTCAGCAACAAGTCGATCGACACCTACCTCAAGGTCCCGGCCGATTGGAAGGAGTTCAAGCACGACGACCTGGTGGGCGCCGAGATCTCGGCCGCCCGTCAGGCCAACCAGCCGTCGTCGCTGATCGATGTGCTGGTCAACCGGCAGTTCCAGTGGCGCGTGGCGTTCGACGCCGACCCCAAGCCGTCGGTCGAGCACACGCTGAGCCTGGCCGAGGAGCCGGTGGTCGAGGTCAGCGTGCGGGCCCTCGACCCCGACGAGCACGACCAGGTGAGCCTGGCCGCCCTGCGCAACGTCATCGTGAACTACGACGACATGAAGGCAGAGGCGCAGGGGGATCTCGGCAAGAACGGCGTCGGCGTCGCCGGAGAGTCGACCAGCACCTTCCGCCCCATCGACGAGGAGGAGCTCCACCTAGAGGGCGGGGTGCGTGGGGTGCGGCTCCGCTACGTGCTCCGACCCAACGCCAACTCCCCGTTCTACGCCTTCGACCAGACGACACTGGTCGACAGCAAGGCCGAGCGCCTGTACGTGCTCCTGATCCGCTCCGGCGAGGCCCAGTTCCTCCGCCACAACCAACTCTTCACGGAGATCGCGAAGTCGTTCACCGTCAAACCGAAGGGCTGATCCATGCCTGACACGAGCATCGAACCGGCTGGGCTGGCGCCGCCCGACCAGGGACCGGCATTCGCGTTCAAGAGCCGCGAGCGGCTCGAGGACCGCACGACCCGCAAGCCGATGAGCACCTGGGACCGCATCAAGATGCTGGTGCTCCTGGTCGGGCTGTTCTTCTTCTTCGTGCTGGCCGAGACGGGCGAGAACCCGATCCTGCCGTTCTGGGAGGCCTTCGACCAGCAGGTCGTGGACAAGTGGTGGCTGATCGCCCTGGCCGGCATCGAGGTCGTCCGCCAGATCCACTACCTGATCAGCGAGCGCTGGGCCCGCTACCACCTGTTCTGGTCCCTGCGGGTCTTCGGGGGCGTCGCCCGCCGCCAGGGGCGGATGAACGACTGGACCCGGTACCGCATGGGCCGGGTCCTGCGGTTCGCCATCATGCTGACCGTCCTGGCCATGGTGCTGGGCGCGGTGCTCAACACCTCACCGATCATGGGCCTGGTCCAGCTGCCGAGCACGATCTTCGCCGCGCTGCCCCTGATCTTCCAGCTCTTCTTCGCCGTCGCCTTCATCATCATCCAGTTCGGGGCCATGTTCTGGTTCCTGTCCCGGGGCGGCATGGAGGTCTATTTCCCGGACGACATCAAGACCCGGTTCTCCGACGTCTGGGGCCAGGACAACGTGCTGGAGAAGATCAAGGAGAACATCGTCTTCCTCGAGGATCCGGAGTCCATCGAGAAGAAGGGCGGCTACGTGCCCGGCGGCCTCCTGCTCTGGGGCCCTCCGGGCACCGGCAAGACGCTGATGGCCGAGGCGGTGGCCGGTGAGACCGGAAAGCCGTACGTGTTCGTCGACCCCGGCGCCTTCCAGGCCATGTTCATGGGCGTCGGCATCCTCAAGGTGAAGTCCCTGTTCCGCAAGCTGCGCAAGCTCTCGGTCCGCTACGGCGGGGTCATCGTCTTCTTCGACGAGGCCGACTCCCTGGGCAGCCGTGGCGCCCTGACCCCCGGCGGGGTGTTCGGCGGGCAGATGCGCACGCCGTGGAACGCCTCCGACCACTGCAACGGGCTGACCTACGTCGATCAGAGTGTCGCCAGCATGACCCTCCGGAGCTGGCTCGACGCCAGCGGCGGCCCGGAGCCTGAGCGCCGGGCGATCAACCGGATGATGGGCATGGGCATGGGAGGCGGCCAGGGCACCCTGCAGGCCCTGCTGGCCGAGATGTCAGGCCTGAAGAAGCCGAAGGGGTTCATGAACCGGGTGGTCCGGCGGGTGCTGGGCTTCAAGCCCAAGCCCCCGCCCAAGTACCGGATGCTCATCATGATGGCCACCAACATGCCCCAGAGCCTGGACGAGGCCCTGCTGCGGCCGGGGCGCATCGACCGCATCTACAAGGTGGGGTATCCGTCGAAGCCGGGTCGGATCCGTACCTACGAGGGCTACCTGTCCAAGGTGAGTCACCAGCTCACGGCCGAGGACATCGACAAGCTGGCCACCATCACGCCCTACGCGACCGGTGCGACGATCAAGGACACCGTCAACGAGGCTCTGATCAACGCCATTCGCAGCGGCCGCGACTCGATCACCTGGAACGACGTGGTCAAGGCCAAGCAGCTCAAGGACCTCGGCCCGCCCGAAGACGTGGAGTACATCGAGAGGGAGCGTCATGCGGTCGCCGTCCACGAGGCGTGCCACGCAGTCGCCGCCTACCGGGTCCGGGCCCACATGACCATCGACATCGCCACCATCGAGAAGGGCGGCACCTACCTGGGCATGGTGGCGTCGATCCCGCCGGAGGACCAGTTCACCCGCTGGCGGTCGGAGTACGAGGCCGACATCATCGTGTCCCTCGCCTCCCTGGTCGGCGAGCGCATGTTCTTCGACGGCGACAACTCCTCAGGCGTCTCCGGCGACCTCGAGACGGCCACCCAGATCGCCACGCTCATGGAGGGCTACTGGGGCATGGGCTCCACCGTCGCCTCGCACGGCGTCACCCAGAAGGTGGGCATCGGCGGCGGGGGCAAGCCGGGCAAGGGGGAGGAGAAGGACCACAACAAGGACCTGCTCGAAGGCACCCTCGGCGAGCGGATCGAGGACAAGCTGGCCGACCTCATGGAGCGCACCCAGCGCCTCCTCGAGGCCAACCGCCGGGCCGTCCTGGCCGTGGCCCACGCCCTGGAGACCCACAAGACGGTCACCGGTGAGGACATCCGGGCCATCATCGAGGCCCGTCCCGGGACGTTGATCGACGGCACGCCGTACGGCACGACGGAGTTCGACCGGCTGGCCGAGGACTACCACAACCGGGTGGTGGCGGCCCACAAGGGCCACGGGAAGGTCGACATCCCGCTGCCGCTCCTGAACGGCCGCTACCGGGTGGCCCAGCCCCAGGGCGACGTCCTCGTCGAGGTGGAGCTCAGCGAGGCGGAGCTCGCCGGCCGGGGCTTCCGCCGCCCCCTGCCGCC
Organism: uncultured Acidimicrobiales bacterium; assembly: GCA_902805665.1. Taxonomy (GTDB): domain Bacteria; phylum Actinomycetota; class Acidimicrobiia; order Acidimicrobiales; family AC-14; genus CADCTB01. Next base: position 4,324 of record CADCTB010000195.1, on the reverse strand, counting down.
CCCCGAGGACCGCAACGGGGACAACGACGCGCCCACGAACGGGAACGGCGCCGAGTAACGAGCCGGACCGGCGCTCACCTGCGTGGCGGGCCGCGCCGGGCGGTCAAGGGCGCCGGCCGGCCCCGATCGCGGCGACACGCTGTTCGTGGGTCACGGCGTAGGCGGCGAGGATGACCCGCACGCCGGAGTCGTCATGTGGGGCGAGCTCGTCCTCGGATGGCTGCTCATTGTCGCCGGGAGCATGGCCCGGTTGAGTGGCGTCGACCATGGCCAGCCAGTCCGAAGTGTTCCGCCCCCGATGAGGGGTCGTCGACCCGCAGGACGCTCCCCTCGGCGAGTCGCTCGAACACCTGTCAGCTGCCGGCGGGCCAGGTCGCGGAGGTCGGCCTCCAGGTCGACAAGGAGCAGCTCTTCACCGAACTGGTCACCACCACGGTGCGGAACCGGCGACGTGCTTGGACACCGTCTGCTTGGAAACCGTGGCGAGCGAAGGCGATCTTCTCCATGCTCGTCCCCACGTAGCCGTTGCCCAGGAACACTGTGGCGGCAGCCTCCAGGATCGCCCCGCCCTTTTTGACTGGCCCGAGTACCGCCCGCTTCGACGGCGCCCGAAGGCGTCATCGATGGGGAGGATCGCCGTGGTCGAGAGCGTGACCTAATGGGTCAGGCAGGCGCCCGGCGGGCGGGACGAGGACACGCGGTGCTCGACCAGGTCAGGCGTACGTCGTCTCCAGGCGCGTCGGCGAGCCGCTCCCCCCGGTGAACTCCTGGCTGGAGACGCGACAGAAGCCGTAGGCAAGCTCAAGACGGAGCCGGGCAACGACTTCGTCGTACTCGGCGGCGGAGAGCTCGTCCGGTCACTCATGCCACACGACCTCGTCGAGGAGTACACCCTGCTCATTCGGCGTACGGAACGCGCCGATTCCGAACGGGATCCCCCATTAGAACCGGACGCGTGACGGTCCACGGACACGCCGCCGCCCGACGGCCGGTCCGTCTTCGGGCTCCTGAGCACCGTGGCGGTGCTTCCGTGCCCGAAGAGCCATGGCTCCTCTGGGGTCCGGCCAGGTCTCTTCTCCGACGATGGCCGCCGCGACGCGCCGGCCTACAGCCCACCCGCTCGGTCACGAGTCCACGGGTGTCGTGGTCGCCACACACCAGCCTGCCCAGCTGACCGCCGATCCGACCGACCGGATCCCGTGGCGGCCACGAGGTGCACGGCTCTCCAGCAGGGCGCTCGTAGACGACTGACGACCCGCCGAACTGGCCGGGAGCAGGGGCCGCCGGCATCGGGAAACGGCTGGGCCGGACCTTCCCCGTAAAAAGCGAACTGGCTGCAGTGGGAGGCGGATGCCCCTCACTGCAGCCAGTTCGACGATTGCTCGCCGGCGTTACTCGCCGGGGTTAGCTCTGGGCGGGGACCTCAGTGGCCCGACGGCGCAGGCGGACGAGGCCGAGGGCGGCGAGGAGGAACCCGCCACCGGCGACCAGCGGCCACGAGTTGCCACCGGTGGCAGCCAGGTCTCCCCGGGTCACGTTGGGCCCGATCAGGGTCACTGAGCCGGTGATGGCGGACCCGTTGAGCCTGGCGTTGCCCTGGATGATGTCCTCACCCGTCGCCCCACCACGGCAGTTGCCCAGGGTGGCGCTCACGTTCACCGTGTCCCGCAGGACCCCGGGCCCGGAGTTCGCCGGGATTCGGGCGGTGATGGTCACTTGTATTGGTGGTTGCCCGAGCGTGTAATTCCCGAGGTTGGCGAAGGTGACCGTATTTCCTGAGATCACCCCTCCGTTGCTGGCGCTGAGGAGCTGGATCCGGGGCGTGCCGCTCTGGGTCTCGACCGTGTCGACGGCGCTGATGTTGATCAGGTCGCAGTTGAACAGGGCGGCGAAGAGTGCGGGGTCGCTCGGGATGTTGATGGTGAAGGTGAAGTCCGAGCCGACCGTGACCGGATCGACGCTCGCCACCTTGCTGACGGGGATGTCACACGTGAGGCCACCGGCCGGAACGACGACGGCGCCTTCCATGTGCCCGAGGCGCAGGTCGAGACCGGTGAGGCCCGGGACGCCGAGGATGCCCAGGCGGACGATGTCGAGTGCCGCGGAGGCCGAAGTGCCGGCCGGGTCGAGTGCCGGCGCCGAGAGCAGGGCGCCGCCGAGGGCCCGGGGCTGTGCGCCCGCGCTCACCGTCGCCAAGCCGCCGACATCGATGTTCAGTCCGGCCGGGCCGAGGAGTGAGTTGAGAGAAAGGGCGGGAAGCGGCACGGTGGGGACACCCCCGACGATCGGGGTGATCGTGAGGACCGGCGTGCCGAGGGAGACAGCCGTTGCGCCTCCCGGCTTGCCCGTCGCCGTCACCCGGAGACCGAACTCGCCTGCCACCTCGATGAGGAGGCCGGTGCCGGGGGTGGTGCCCAGGAGGGTGATCGGGGCCACGGTCTGGCGGGTCTCGCTGACCACGCCGAAGGTGCCGTCACCGTTGGCGGCCAGGTAGGTGACCGTCCGGGACTGGGAAGCGGCCCGCTGGGTGCCCGCAGTCGTGCTGGTGCCCAGTACTGATCCGGTGAAGCCGGTCTGGGGGTCGACCGCCCCGCCGGTGTTCAGCAGCTGCAGGTTCTCCGCGTAGCCGGACCCGAAGGTCAGCGGCCTGCCCACCGGGCAGAACGCCGGGTCGTAGGTGGCCTGGGCCTGGCCCCGCAGGGTGCTGGCGAAGGCGATCGGGTCCACGTTGAGCGGGATCTCCCTGGTCACCAGCCCGCTGGGCGGCGGTGCGGTGGCGACAGCCAGGCCTGTCAGAAGGAGCTGATTCAGCGTCGTCGGCTGCGGGTCGGCGGTCACCAGGCCGAGCTCGAGCCCGGTGCCGCGCCCGAGGGCGTTCTTACCGGGCGTCGCCGGCGCGACGTTGACCCCGAGCTCGTTGACGATCGGGGTGTTCAGACCCTGGGAGTTGACCGCACCTCCCGACAACGCAGCCTCGGTGTTGGCGATCGTGGTGCTGCCCAGCTGCAGCGCCTCCGTGATCAACGCCGCTCCGGAGCCGTACGCCGCGAACGGCTGGCCGCTGAGTGGGGCAGCGCTCACGGCGAGGGGTGAGGCAGCCAGGAGACCCCCCAACACCATCGCCGCCGAAAACAGTCCTACTGCTCGCGTCCTCAAACGCTGCTCCTTTGCTCGTGGCCTCCCGCCGGAGAGCCTGACTCCCACACCGCCATGTCTCTCGATAGATTCGCACAAGCCACGACGAGAGGCCGCATCTGACGGCCCCGAGGGGAAATCCCCGGGGTGGTTGTCGCCAGCGGCATCAAAATACAAACTTCTGGTTCAAAAGTCGACTCTTTGTCACTGGACGCCCTCTCAAACTCTGAGCGTAGTCGAACGGCCACGCTCGGACAACAGATCTCCGCCGCTCCGCATCGCACCCCCGACCAGTGGAGCCACGCCTGACTCTCCCACGTTTTCCGGTCTCCTTCGGCAATGGCCACGTGGCCCTGGCCGTCCGCGCCGACCAGAGCACCGACCTCGGCCGCGCCCTCCGCGCCATGGGCCTGACCACGGGGGTCCCGACGATCGTGACCGTGAGCGCCGGCTCCCGCCCGGCCCAGCTCCCCCGCCTGGGCCCGCTGCTCGAGAAGGTGGTTGTCGCCGTGGCCGAGTCGGTGGGGGCGACGGTGGTCGACGAGGGCGACACAGGCGGGCTTGCCGGCGTCCTGGGCGACGCACGCCTCCAGAAAAAGGCCGGCTTCCCTTTGCTCGGGGTGACGTGCAGTGGGGGTGGTGTCCACGACGTCGACCCGGACACACTCGACCCCGCCCACACCCACCTCGTCCTGGTGCCCGGCGGCGGCGGTGCCGGGTTGGCCCAGTGGGTGGCGGCGGTCGCCACGGCAGTCGCAGGCGGAAACCGGTCGGTCGCCCTCGCCGTCGCAGGTGGCGAGGCGGCATGGGAGTCGGTGGCGGCGCAGATCCGTGCCGATCGGCTGATCATGGCCGTGGCCCGCACCGGCGGCGTCGCCGACCACCTCGCCGCCGCAGTCGCCGGTCGTCCGGCCGACGCCCGGGCCCACGCCCTCGTCGGATCCGGTCAGATCTTCGCCGTCGACCCTGCCAAGGGCGCGGCCCACGCCGCGGAGACGCTGCGGAGCGCATTGAGCCGCCCGGACGCGTTGGGGCCCGCGCCCCCGGAGGGACCGCCGCAACGCTGACGACGGTGCTGTAGTGGTGACGTGCTGCGCATCTTCCTCTCCGGTCGGGTCGCAGTCGAGCCGGACGGAATCACGCTCGACACGGCCGGGCTGGGCCGCCTCGGGCGGATCGCCCTGGCGTA